>JAHHQP010000019.1 GCA_020026355.1 Bacteroidales bacterium | reverse complement strand
AATCAGTCTGAGCGTTCAGTTCAATGGAGTCAGCCGCATTCTTCAGTTCAATGGAGTCAGCCGCAACCGTATCCCGGAGGGCAAGGCTGTCCTTCCGCACAGCCGTACCGACGATGGAGTCCGTATCCCGGACCGTCGTCAGCGTCGCCAGACTGTCCCTCAAACCAGAGGTATGGCGGTAATCTCTGCTGACATCAATCCCGAAAGATTGGAAAGCAGCGATCCCGACCAGGATGACAGGCAGCCATATTTTCTTCAGTTCTTCCTTCATACGAACCGACAAAAGTACAGATAATCTATGGAATTACCAAAATGAGGCTTACAACAGTTCGGTTCCTTCTTTTTTCAATTCCGCCAAGGCTTTCCGGTGACCGTCCGGATCGACGTAGCCGATGCAGTCCGTCAGCAGATGAACCTTGAACCCAGCTTTCTGCAGATCCTCGCAGGTATTACGGACACAGTATTCCGTCGCGATGCCGCAGACATAGACGTCACGGGCATCCAGCAGTTCAAGAATCTCGCCGAGGGATTGCCCCGCTTCATTCCTGCCGTCGAAGCCGGAGTATTGTTCCTGTCCCTTGTCGCAGCCTTTGTCGAAGACCAGATCTTCCACGACGAACTGCTTGAGGTCATCATGGATTTCTCCGCCTCGTGTTCCGGCTACGCAATGGTCCGGCCAGATGCCGCCATATTCCTTGAAGGAACAGTGGTCTGCCGGATGGTGGTCGCGGACGAAAAGGATCGGGAAACCTCCGGTGATCTCGTTGGCGTCACCATCGTTTCCTTCGGCAGCTCCCTCTATGAAAGAGCGGGTGTTCTTCACTGCATTTTCTGCATTGCGGCAGGCCAGGCTGCCATCGATGAAATCGTAGAGCATGTCCACGACTACCAGGGCTGAATCTTTAATCATGATTGAATTCGTTTATTTCTTTCACCAGTCTGTTGATGATTTCCATCTTCTTGTTGTAGAGGTCGTCAGAGATGTCCACCTTGTAATAGTGTGGATTGATGAGTCGCCTTTCGCTCGGAGAGAAACGGTTCAGCACCGACTGGTGGTAGGCTTTCTTCTCCTGCAGGCTGCGGACAGGCGCACAACGTTCCCCGTTCAGGATGACCGGCACCTGAAGCGGATAGAAACTGTATTCGCCCTCATTGAAAGTCTTGCTCTTGTAGCGGTCGTACTCGTCGGTGATGGTGAAGGTCTTTCCGCTCTCGATGGCGGCGCTCAGGCGGTCTCCTCTGAGGCAGGTGACATCCGCTTTGTGGACCTGGCCTTTTTCCGGACCTTCCTTGATGATCCTGTAGGTTTGCTGGAAGCCCGGATTGATGAGCTTTATCTTGTCTTCAGAGCGTTTCAGGACGGCCTGTCCGTCGATCTGCACCAGTTTGTACACGTTGCCGAAGCAAGGAGCCGCCTTGCTGGTGGCGATGGCGTCGCCGACACCGTAGGCATCGATTTTCGCCCCCTGGATCTCCAGATCCGTGATCAGGTACTCATCAAGGGAGTTCGTCGCGAAAATCCTGCATTTCGTGAAGCCTTCCTGGTCCAGGATCCTGCGGCATTCATTCGACAGGTAGGCCAGGTCGCCGCTGTCCAGACGGATACCGTAGCCCGGGGCATAGTCATCTCCGATCCCTTCTTCTCGGAAGGCACGGATCGCATTCCTTATGCCGCATTTCAAAGTGTCGTAAGTATCGATCAGCAGAATGAGTCCTTCTCCCCGGTGGGTCTGGATATAAGCCTTGAACGCCCTGTGCTCTCCTTCTACGGTACAGCCGAAGGAAGTGATGTAGCTATGAGCCATCGTACCGCTGGACGGATAGCTGAACATCACATCCGTCAGGATGTTGGATGTGCTGCCGCAGCCGGCGATGATGGCGGCTTTCGCGCCGTAGGTGGCTGCCCATGGTCCGTGGGCCCTTCTGGAACCGAATTCGCTGACCGGTTTCTTCGTCGCCCGGCAGACCCGGGAGGCTTTCGTCGCGACGGCCATCTGATGGTTCATGATGCAGAGCATCGGAGTTTCGAGAACCTGTGCTTCGATCAGCGGTGCTTCGACGATGATGACCGGCTGGGAAGGAAAGGCGATTTCACCTTCCTTCATCGCATAGACGTTTCCGGTGAATTTCATGGAAGAAAGATAGCCTCTGAATTCAGCATATTCTTCACCCGGAAGGAATTTCTCGAAGAACTCCGGTTCCATGTTGCCGAGATTGCCGATCATTTCGATGACTTCGTCCACTCCGCTGACGACAGCCCAGTTGTTGTGTTCCGGAGCTGTCCGGTAGAAAAGGTTGAATACGGCCATCTGATCCTTCATTCCGCAATCGTAGAAGGATTTTCCCATCGTGTACTGGTATTTGTCAGAGCAGTAAGCAGTGTTCAGCATGATGTAAAATATTGATAATATCATACAAATTTAATTTTTTTCCTCTAAAAAACGCTTCAAAATGATTAAATTCGCCATTGAAGTCTTATAATCAAGCTATGATCGGAAAATTGAAAACCATGTTCCGTGAACTGACCGGGCAGGAGGCCGAGACCGTCAAGGTCCTCTCCGCGGAAGGCAGTCATCGGAAATATGTACGTCTGTCCGCCGGAGAAAGATCTCTGATGGGGGTGGAAGGAACCAGTACGGATGAAAACCGAGCCTTCATCTCCATGTCCGCCCATTTCAGATCCAAGGGCCTGGCAGTGCCGGAGGTTCTGGCCGTCAGTGAGGATGAACTGTGCTATCTGCAGGAAGATCTGGGAGACCGGACGCTGTTCAATGCACTGGCTCCGGGCCGGAGCAGGGGCTGCTATTCGGAGGAAGATACGGAACTGCTGGTCCGTACGATCCGCGCCTTGCCGGAAATCCAGGTCAGGGGAGCGGAAGGTTTCGATTTCCAGACCTGCTGTTCTGTTCCGGAATTCGGTGCCCGGCAGATCATGTTCGATCTGAATTATTTCAAATACAGTTTTCTCAAACCTTTCGGTCTGGAGTTCAACGAAGATTTGCTCGAGGATGATTTCTGCCGTCTGAGGGAGGATCTCTGCCAGGTTCCCGGCCAGGGCTTCCTGTATCGCGATTTCCAGTCCCGCAACGTCATGCTGGTGGACGGGAAACCTTGGTTCATTGATTTCCAGGGCGGACAGAAAGGACCGCATCATTATGACCTGGCTTCTTTTGTCTGGCAGGCGAAGGCGGCTTATCCGGCTCCGTTGAAGGAAAGGCTGGTGTCCGAATATCTGGATGCCTTGAAACAGCTGGAACCAGTGGACGAAACCCGTTTCCGTCAGGAACTTCGGATCTTCGTCCTGTTCAGGACTCTGCAGGTCCTAGGCAGCTACGGCTTCCGGGGCTGGTTCGAGCGGAAGAAACATTTTCTCGAAAGCATCCCTTATGCGATGACCAATCTCCGGGAACTGCTCTCAGAACCTTTCGAGGCTTATCCTTATCTGACCCGTCTCCTGCAGGAGATGTGCGCGCGTCGGGAAGCGGAACATCAGCTTCAGGTTCCTGTCTCCACTGTTCAGGGAGAGCATCCGGTTCTGGAAGTGCAGATTTCCAGCTTCTCCTACAAGGTAGGAATTCCGGCCGACGAATCCGGCAACGGAGGCGGTTATGTCTTCGATTGCCGTTACATGCACAATCCGGGACGTTATGAACAGTATCGGAAGCTGACGGGCATGGACCAGCCGGTCATCGATTTCCTGGAAAAGGACGGTGAGATCTTCCATTATCTCGATCAGGTCTACGGTTTGGTCGATCCGCATGTGGAGACCTTCCTGCGCCGTGGCTTCAGCCATCTGCAGGTCAGTTTCGGCTGTACCGGCGGCCAGCACCGTTCCGTCTATTGTGCGGAAGCTCTGGCCAAGCATCTGCTTGAAAAATATGGAGTGAGAATCCATCTGAGGCATATCGAGCAGCAGGTGGACAAAGTATTGGAACCATGAAGGCAATGATATTCGCGGCCGGACTCGGAACCCGGCTCAAACCGATTACGGACCGCCTGCCGAAAGCTTTGGTCCCGATCTGCGGAAGACCGCTGATCGAGCATGTCTTTTCCAGGCTGGAGCAGGCTGGTATCCATGATTTTGTGGTGAACGTGCATCATCGGGCCGACCAGATCGAAGCGTGGGTGCGGGAGCATCCGGATGATCGGACGGTGGTTTTTTCTGATGAAAGGGATCTGCTCCGCGAAACAGGGGGAGGCATTCTTCATGCTCGTCCTCTGCTGGAAGGGGGAGAGGGCCGTTTCCTGGTGCACAATGTGGACATCATTTCCGATCTTGATCTGAAAGCCTTCGTGGCGGCGGCTCGTCCGGACGCCTTGGCGACTCTGGTCGTGAGCGAAAGGAAGACCAGGCGCTATCTGCTCTTCGACGGCGACTCGCGGCTGGTCGGCTGGACGAATGTAGAAACGGGAGAGGTGAGGAGCCCATACGGCCCCATTGACCCGGAAAAATATAGAAAACTGGCCTTTTCAGGCATTCATCTCATTTCAGAGAAAATCTTCCCTTTGCTGGAAGGACGTGGAGAGAAATTCTCCATCATTGACTTTTATCTTTCTGTGGCGGACCGTTGTCCGATCTATGGCTATGTGCCGGAGCGGCTTCAGATGATCGATGTCGGCAAGATCGAGACCTTGGATCAGGCGGAGACTTTGTGTCAGGCCTTAGGCGTCTGAGGTGTCTTGCGGATCCGGGAAACGTACCAGATGCAGGCTCCGAGCAGCAGCAGGCAGCCGGCGAAAATTCCCCAGTAAGTCCATTCCGGCAGCAGTTGCCGGTAACTTTCAACGGCTCTCATGCTGTCCATGCGGCCGATCAGGAAAGCGCAGGTGTTGTTCACGCAGTGCATGAGCATCGCCAGTTTCAATGAGCCCGTCTTGTAATAGACCCATCCGAAGAAAAGTCCGAAGAAGAAAGCAGGGAGCGCCTGCCAGATGTTCATGTGGATCAGGGCGAAGAAAAGGGCACCGATCGTGATGGCAAAGGCCGGATGCATCCGGACCAGCATGCCTCGGGTGACCATGCCTCGACAGAGCCATTCCTCGAAGAATGGAGCGAAAAGCGAGACGGAAATCAAGGTCGTGATCACCGGACCGTCCATGATGGCTTCCCTGCCGGCTTTGATCGCCGGATCCATCGGGGGCAGCAGCAGGCTGAGCGGTTCTATGACGAAAGATAAGGCCAATGTAGCCACGGATACTGCAGGGAGCAGTATCCATGGGTTGCATCGGTCAAAGTCTGCCTGGTCCATCGGATATTCCTCTTCGACGGAATGGCCGGCCTCGTAGTGTTCTTTGAAACTCATGACGGAGGCATAGAGCATGGCCGGGATGAACATGATCGGATAGGCGATCAGGTTCCGGTAAGGCTGGAGGTCTCCTTCCGGCATCAGCATGCCGAGCAGCGCCATCAGCCCCTGGCCCATGAGCCCGCCGGCGACGACGCACAGCAGCAGGACGATGATGCCGCCCAGATCGGGGGAAAAACTGTCGAACTTGCTGAAAAGGTCGAAAGAGCGGTCGACTTTACGGTGTCTGAGGAAATCCATCTTGAACAGGTTGAGGTTTCAGAAAACTAGTAGAGCGGAGTAGGGTAGATGCCTTGGTCCGCGAATTCCTGGAATTTGGCGACTACACCTGGACGGTCAGCCTGGAAAGTGACGCCGAACCATCTGGACGGAGTGCTGAGGACCTCGGTGCGGGCCTTGCTCTCCTTGATCATGCAGTCGATGGCGTAAGGAATATAGTATTCTGATTTCAGTTCTGAACTTCTTTCCTTGAGGAAGGTGTGGAAGATTTCCTCACTCATCTCGAAGTAATCCGGAGTGAAGCCCCACATGTTCATGGAGCAGAGGTCCTGACCGTTGATCTCGACATGCTTTCCACTGTAGTCGTCACCGTAGACCTTACCGTCTTCTGCCTTGGCGATCTTGGAATGCTCCTCCACATGAGTCAGCAGACCGTTCGCGTCGACAGTGCAGATTCCTCTGGATACGCCGCCGCATTCCGTCAAGGTGTTTTCCAGCTTGAAGCCGATGATGGAATATTCTCCTTTCGTGTTCTCGTGAGCGCGGAGCCAGTCTCCGGCGATCTTGAAGGACTCTTTTCCGTAGTAGTCGTCACCGTTGATGACCAGGAAAGGCTCCTTGATCACATCTTTGGCCATGAGGACGGCATGAGCTGTTCCCCAAGGTTTCTCGCGCTGTGGATCGACCGGATAACCTGCAGGGATCTTGCTGAGTTCCTGAGTCACGAACTGGAACTCCAGCGGAGTACCGTCCAGACATTTCACGTTTCCGTATCTTTCCTTCACATGTTTCTCCATGTCTTCCTTGAAATATTCACGGACAACATAGACGACCTTTCCGAATCCGGCGGCGACTGCATCGTAGATGGAATAATCGATGATGGTTTCTCCATTAGGGCCGAGTCCGTCCATCTGTTTCAATCCGCCGTAGCGGCTGCCCATGCCGGCAGCGAGAACGAGTAGTGTTGGTTTCATGTTTGAATGTTTTAAATTAAATAGTTCTTTATTTTCTTTTATCTTTCAAAATTAGTTATTTTTGTCAAGAAGAACTAATGTAATTCGGTATTTTGGGCAAATTCAAAGATATCTTCCACGGGGAACACAGAAGATTCGCCTGGTACGTGGTATTCAGTACCGCGCTTTTCCTTGTGTTCTGGATTGTAGGTCCGGGAAATACCTTCATCCATTGGGCCGATGCCGCCATCGAGACGCTCCGGCAGGAAAAGGTCATTTCCGACTACCGCCACCAGATCGAGGAGATGGACAGCCGGATCTACCGGCTGAACAACGACCGGGATACGCTGGAGAAATTCGCGCGCGAACAATATCATTTCGCGGAGCCGGGAGAAGATGTCTTCCTGCTTGACGAGTAATAATAAGAAGAAGAACTGGCCGCGCGGCCAGTTCTTCTTCTTATTATTATTACTCAGGGACGGCTTAGAATCCGGTATAGCTGGATGGCGTGATCTGTCGAAGTTCTTCCTTCACGCTCTCGCTGACGTCCAGAGTCTCGATGAAATCCGCGATCACTTCATGGTTGATGGCCGATCCGGTGCGGGTCAGCGCTTTCAAGGTCTCGTATGGATTCGGATAATTCTCTCTGCGGAGAATGGTCTGGATCGCTTCAGCGACAACAGCCCAGTTGCGGTCCAGGTCATCTGCGATGGCGTGCTCGTTCAGGATGAGCTTGCCGAGTCCTTTCTTCAAGGAATTCAGGGCGATCATCGAATGAGCGATCGGAACGCCGACGTTTCTCAGAACGGTGGAGTCCGTCAGGTCACGCTGGAGTCTTGAAATCGGAAGTTTCATGGACAGGTGCGTGTAGATGGCATCAGCCATGCCCAGATTGCCCTCGGCATTCTCGAAGTCGATCGGGTTCACCTTGTGCGGCATCGCGGAGGATCCGACCTCTCCGGCTTTCACTTTCTGCTTGAAATATTCCATGGAAATATAGGTCCAGATATCTCTGCTCAGGTCAATGAGGATGGTATTGATCCTTCTCAGGCAGTCGAAGATGGCGGCCAGATTGTCGTAATGCTCTATCTGGGTAGTCGGGAAGGATCTCTTGAGGCCCAATGAAGCGACGAAGGAGTTGCCGAAGCTGATCCAGTCGTATTGCGGGAAGGCCACTTTATGAGCGTTCATGTTGCCGGTCGCACCGCCGAATTTGGCCGGATAGGTCAGCAGGGAGAACTGGCGGAGCTGCTCCTCGAGACGGACGACATAGACCTTGAATTCCTTGCCGACTCTGGTCGGGGAAGCCGGCTGTCCGTGGGTCTTGGCCAGCATCGGGATGTCCTTCCATTCCTCGGCCATGTTCTTGAGGATGTCCAGCACCTCGTGGAGCAGAGGCAGGTAAGCTCCTTCCAGGGCCTCCTTCATGGACAAAGGTACACTGGTGTTGTTGATATCCTGGGAAGTCAGTCCGAAATGTACGAATTCTCCCCATTTCATGATGTCCATCGCTTTGAAACGGTCTTTGATGAAGTACTCGACCGCTTTCACGTCATGGTTCGTCACTTTCTCGATTTCCTTGACGGCCGCGGCGTCGCCAACGGTGAAGTTCCGGTAGATGTCCCGGAGTTCCTCGAATCTGTTCCTGTCGAAATCTTCCAGCTGAGGCAGCGGAAGTTCGCACAAGGCGATGAAATATTCGATCTCCACCCGAACTCTGTAACGGATGAGCGCGTATTCGCTGAAATACTCCCTGAGGGGACCGGTCTGTCTTCCATATCTGCCATCGACAGGAGAAACCGCTGTAAGTGATGTCAATTCCATATTTTTAAGCTTTAAATGTTGTTTCCTAAATGAATATGATCAGCAGCAGGCACAGGAACATCAGGGCCTGGAACAGGAAGTTTCCGCCGCTGGAATATTCCAGCATCTGGAGCTGCGGGTTGTCTTTTCGCGTATCCTGCATCTTCTTCAAGGTCGGATAGTCCAGTGATGTGCTTTTGCAGACGATGTAACCGTCGTTCAGGTAGGTCAGACCTCCGTTGGACCGGTTGAAAGTGATCAGTGTCTTGAAATCGGAGTGGAAGGTGCAATGGCCCAGCCGTTCACGCATCGCTTCCGGCATCGTGCTTTCCCTCCTCTCCGTACTCAGCAGAAGAAGCGGGGTGAAGCCGGCCTCTGCGGTCATGTGGATGGTCCGCTCGATTTCCTTCCATCGTCTTTCTTTCAGATCCGGGCGGTAGATGCTCATGACAGCGACCTGGCCGCGGGCGGCAAGCGTATCCCGGTAGAATCCGTAATCGTCGAAGAAGGAGAGGATGGGCGCATCGTCCTGTTTCCTGATCCGAGTGACCGTGTTCTCGAAAGTCCAGGTGGAATCCGGCAGGTGCTCAAGATCGAATTCCTCGGATTTCCCGTCTTTCGAATAGATGAAGATGGATTCGTAAAGTTCATCGGCATCGATGTGCTTGTTACCGGCAAGGATGGTCGTGGATGGCTTGAAGACCGTGAAGTCGATGGCTGGAAGATGGGTCAGGGACCAGACCATGAAGAAGAGCATCATCAGGGAAATGAGACCGAAAGAGACGTATTTGCGTTTCTTGGTCGTGCCGAAACGTTTGTAAGGGAGGTATGCCCCCATGATCATAGCCAGGAGAATGATGTTCTTGAAGAAGGTCTCTTCATGGCTGAGATGGATGGCTTCTCCGAAGCAGCCGCAGTCCATGACCGGATTCCAGATCAGCAGAGCGGCGGTCACCAGGGTAAAGCAGCTGTGGAGAACCGTTATGCAGATGGCAGTGATCTTCCGCCATACTCCCGTGAGCAAGGCGGTACCCAGGATGACTTCCAGGAAGGCGGCGGCCGTACCGAAGCCTTTCGCTGCAGGCAGGAGAAAATCCAGGTGCAGGAATTTGAAATATTCTTCCATGACGAGTCCGGCCCCGGTCGGATCGATCAGTTTGAGTGTTCCGGAAATGAAGTAGACTAGACCGACGCACCAGGCCAGGAATCTCCTGCCTCTGAGCTTGGCTACACGGTTTTTCCGGTTCGGGACATTTTCTGCTGTCGGTGAGTTGCTGTTCATTTCCTTGTGTCGAAAACGGTTCTGATCTTGTCGAATATCTGTTCCGGTGCCAGCATCTTTCCTTCGCTGTCCGCACAGTCGATCCGGATGAAGTTCGGGTCTTCGGCGCATTGTTTCCGGTAGATGTCACGTACCTTGACCTGGAAGCGGATGTCTGCTTCATGGATGTCCTGACCGCCGTTCAGATAATCTCTGTCATCTCCTTCACGCTGGTTGCTCAGCTGTGTCTCCACGAAATTGATCGGCACATCCAGAAAAAGGTTCAGATCCGGTACAGGCAGCTGGAAAACACGGTATTCCGTGTCGAAAATCCAGTTCCGGAGCTGTTCCGCTTCTTCCGGATCTTCCAGCTTGGCACATTGGTAGGCAATGTTGGAATACACATAGCGGTCCAGCAGGACGGTGCCGCCCTGGTCCAGAGCTTTCCGGATTTCCGGAGCCGCCCGGTGACGGTCTTCTGCGAAAAGCAGGGCCACCAGCTGCGGATGGACCGCTTCGTTGTTCCCGAAATCGCCTCTGAGGAAACGGCTGATCAGTCCGCCGTAGACTTCTGAATCATATCTGGGGAAGTGGATGTATTCCAGGCTACCGTAGAGGTGCTCCAGGTATTCTTTCAATTTCCTGACTTGTGTGGACTTACCGGCGCCATCAAGACCTTCGAGGACAACTAACATTTCTTCTTGTGTTATTCAACTTGCAAATATAGTAATTTTCTTACATTTGCATTGAACTAGAAAACAAGGCTTATGAACGTAAAGATCATGGGTATCGTCAACCTTACTGACGACTCTTATTTTGCAGACAGCAGATGTCTTGCTTCTGACGGCAATCTGAAAGAAACCGTAGCGAATGCAGTGGCACGTACAGGTAAAATGCTGGAGGAAGGTGCCTCCATCATCGATCTGGGAGCATGTTCGACTCGTCCGGGATCGGATCCTGTCGGTGAGGAGGAGGAATGGCGTCGGCTCGGACCGGTGCTGGAAGCGCTCCGCAGCCAGTATCCCGAGGCCCGTATCTCCATCGATACCTACTGGGCTTCCGTGGTCCGCAAGGCTTATGAGCTGATCGGTGATTTTCTGGTCAATGATATCTCGGCAGGCGAGGATGATCCCGAGATGCTGCCGACTGTGGCGGAACTCGGGCTGGAATATGTAGCCATGCACAAGCGGGGCAATTCCAAGACCATGACTTCCCTCTGCCAGTACGAGGATGTCACAGCAGCCGTCGCAGATTATTTTCAGGCTTTCTCGGAGAAGGCGGCTTCCATGGGAATCGACCGTTGGATCCTGGATCCCGGTTTCGGTTTCGCCAAGACCGTCGAGCAGAATTACCAGCTTCTGCGTGAACTGGACCGTTTTCAGGTCTTCGGTCGTCCGATTCTGGTAGGTATATCCCGTAAAAGTATGATATACAGATATTTCGGTATTACACCGGAAGAGGCATTGCCAGCTACGCAGGTTCTGCACTGGTACGCCAAAGAAAAAGGTGCGGGCATTCTCCGCGTCCATGATGTCGCAGAGGCTGCCCGCACCTTGGCGTTGCCTATCTGATCGCGCTCTTAGAGCGTTCTCTTGATTTCCACAATGTTGTATGCTTCGACGACGTCACCGATCTTGATGTCGTTGAAGCCGTTGATGTTCAGACCGCAGTCCATGCCGGTAACGACTTCTTTCACGTCGTCCTTGTAACGTTTCAGGGAGCCGAGCTCACCGGTGTAGACCACGATACCGTCACGGATGACACGTACCTTGGAAGTACGCTGGAGCTTTCCTTCCTTGATCATGCAGCCGGCAATCGTTCCGACCTTGGAGATCTTGAAGGTCTCGCGAACTTCTGCAGTTGCGGTGACTTCCTCTTTCTCCTCCGGTTCAAGCATACCTTCGATACCGCTCTTGACTTCCTCGATGGCATCGTAGATGACAGAGTAGAGACGGATCTCGATCTCTTCCTGCTCTGCCAGCTTGCGGACAGCCTGTGAAGGACGGACCTGGAAACCGATGATGACGGCGTCAGATGCCGCTGCCAGCAGGATATCGGACTCTGAAACGGCTCCGACAGCCTTGTGGATGACATTGACACGTACCTCTTCGGTGGACAGCTTGATGAGGGAATCGGACAGAGCCTCGACTGAACCGTCCACATCACCTTTGACGATGATGTTGAGTTCCTTGAAGTTTCCGATCGCGATACGGCGTCCGATCTCTTCGAGGGTCATATGCTTCTGAGTCTTGATGCCTTGGATACGGATGAGCTGCTCTCTCTTGTTGGCAATCTCTTTCGCTTCCTTCTCGTCTGCCATGACATTGAAAGTCTCACCTGCGGTCGGCGCTCCGTTCAGACCGAGTACGGATACCGGAGTGGATGGACCGGCTTCCTCGACCTTCTGGCCACGCTCGTTGAACATAGCTTTCACCCTGCCGGTGAAGCAGCCGCTCAACATGACATCTCCGATTTTCAGGGTACCGTTCTGTATCAGGACAGTCGCCAGGTAACCGCGGCCCTTGTCCAATGAAGACTCGATCACGGCACCGCTGGCCTTTCTCTTCGGATTGGCCTTGAGCTCGAGGAGGTCTGCTTCCAGCAGCACTTTCTCCAGCAGCAGGTCAACGTTGATACCTTTCTTGGCGGAGATTTCCTGACACTGATATTTACCGCCCCAGTCCTCGACCAGGATGTTCATGTTCGAGAGCTGTTCGCGGATCTTTTCAGGATTGGCGCCAGGTTTATCGATCTTGTTGATGGCGAAGACCATAGGAACGCCTGCAGCCTGTGCATGGTTGATGGCTTCGACGGTCTGCGGCATCACGGTATCATCGGCTGCGATGATGATGATGGCGACGTCCGTCATCTGTGCACCACGGGCACGCATGGCTGTAAAGGCTTCGTGACCCGGAGTATCCAGGAAGGTGATCCGTCTTCCGCTCGCCAGCTTGACGTTGTAGGCACCGATGTGCTGGGTGATGCCACCGGCCTCACCGGCAATCACGTTCGCGTTACGGATATGGTCGAGCAGGGAAGTCTTACCATGGTCGACGTGACCCATGACCGTGATGACCGGTGGTCTGGATACGAGATCCTCCTCCTTGTCCTCTTCCTGCTCCTGTTCGATCGCTTCAGCGAGTTCTGCAGTGACGAATTCCACTTCATAGCCGAATTCCTCTGCGACCAGCACCAGAGTTTCTGCATCCAGGCGCTGGTTGATGGATACCATCATACCGAGGCTCATGCAGGCGGCGATGACCTTGGTCACCGGAGTGTTGTTCATCAGGGTAGCCAGATCGTTCACGGTAACGAACTCGGTTACCTTGAGGATCTTCTTCTCCATCTCCTGCAGCTCCATCTCCTCCTGAATCTTCTGGGAGGCGAGCTCTCTCTTCTCTTTTCTATGCTTTGCTCCGAAGTTGCTCTTGGACTTGTTCTCGTTCATGCGGGCATAAGTCTCCTTGATCTGCTTCTGGATCTCTTTCTGCATTTCTTCCACCTCGGCTTCCGTCATGGCCGGCTTGAATGTGTCTCCACCCTTCTCGCGGCGGTTCCTTCTACCTTTACCATTGGCATTCTGCTCCTGATGGTTGTTGCGTTCGTTGTTCTTGCTGCGGTCTTTCTTACCTTTGTTCTTGCTCTCCTCTCCATTGGTCTTGGTGACATCCACTTTCTGGCTGCCATCTTTGGAGATGCGTTCTCTTTTCTTCTTCTTTTTCTTGTCGAACTGGGAGAGGTCGATCTTGTCGACGATCTTCGGACCGGCAAGCTCCACTTTCACTTTGATTTCTTTCGGTTCGTGCTTCGGCTCTTCTTCCTTTTTCTCCTCTGCTTTGACGACCGGTTGTTTTACCGGAGCGGCCGGTGCAGGAGCAGGAACTGGTTTCACCGGTGCCGGAGTAACGGTTTCCGGAGCTTTCTTCTCTGGTGCCGGCGCTGCGGCGACCGTTTCAGCGGCAGCCTTCTTCTCAGGAGCAGCCGGTCTTTTCTCGAATCTGGAAAGATCGATCTTGTCGATGATCTTCGGTCCGCTGACGGCCGGTTCCGGTTCAGCTTTCACTTCCGGTTCCTTCTTCTCGATGACAGGCTCCGGCTCGACAGGTGCGGCCGGGGCGATGGTGTTGCTCTTGATGATGACTTCCTGTGCCATAGGCTCTTCCTCATCGGTCTCATTGGCCTTCTTGGAACTCTGTTCGATGATTTCCTTGAGCTTGATCGCTACTTTCTCGGAGTCTTCCTTGAGTTTCTGCTCTTCGCCGAATTTGGACTCTATGGCAGGTAGGTATTCGTCCGAAATCTTTGCATTCGGATTCATATCAACGCCAGCTCCCTTCTCATTGAGAAAATCAACGAGGGTATGCAGTCCAATGTTAAATTGTTTAGTTAGTTTGCTTAGTCTTATTTCTGCCATAAAATTCCTTTCTTTCTTTAATCCTTAGTCCTCAAATTCTGCGCGAAGTATCTTCAGTACGTCTTCGACGGTCTCGTCTTCCAGGTCAGCCCTCTTTGCGATGTCTTCAGGGGCGATGGCCAGGACGCTCTTTGCGGTGTCGCATCCGATATTCTGCAGTTTCTCGATGATCCAAGGTTCGATTTCGTTGCTGAATTCAGTGAGAAGGACATCTTCTTCATCTCCTTCTTCGTTGAGGTCCAGCTCTCTCCATACTTCGATCTCCTTGCCGACGAGCATGCTGGCGAGCTTGATGTTGCAGCCGCCCTTACCGATACCTTTCTTCACCTCGTCCGGGAGCATGTATACCTTGATCTTGTTCTCGTCTTCAGGATCCTGGATGAGTGAAGAGATCTTGGCCGGGTTGAGCGCTCTCTGGATGAGCAGCTGGGTGTTGGAGGTCCACTGGAGCACGTCGATGTTCTCGTTGCGGAGTTCTCTGACGATGCCGATGATACGGGAACCTTTCACGCCGATGCAGGCTCCGATCGGGTCAATGCGCTCGTCGTAGGACTCTACGGCAACTTTCGCGCGCTCGCCGGGGATTCGGACCACTTTCTTGATGGTGATCAGACCATCGTAGATCTCTGGAACTTCCTGCTCGAAAAGTTTCTCGAGGAATTCGTTGGAAGTTCTGGAGAGGACGATGTACGGAGTCGTGTTGTTCTTCATTTCCACGCTCTTGATGATCGCTCTGACCGTGTCGTTCTTCTTGAAGTGCTCGCCCGGAATCTGCTCTGACTTCGGCAGTCTGAGCTCGTTTCCATCCTCATCGAGGATGAGAACTTCCTTGGACCAGGTCTGGTAGACTTCTCCGGTGAAGATCTCACCGATCTTGCCTACATATTTGTTGTAGAGGTTCGCTTTCTCGATATCCATGATCCTTCCCTGAAGGTTCTGACGGATGTTGAGGATACCTCTGCGGCCGAAATCTTTCAGTTCCACCTTCTTCGCGAAGGTCTCGCCGATCTCGTAGTCGTCGCCGTCTTCGTTCACTTCAGCGAGGGCGATCTGGGTGTTCGGGTCTTCGACCTCTTCCACCACTTCTCTGTTCCAGTAGATCTCGCAGTCTCCTTTGTCGATGTTGATGATGATGTCAAAGTTGTCTGCAGATCCGTAAGTTTTTGTAATCTGAGTTCTGAATACATCCTCGAGCACGCCCATCATGGTCGGCCTGTCGATGTTCTTCTGGTTCTTGAACTCCGCGAAAGCGTCTTTCAGTTCGATCTTGTCCATTTTATATGATTTCTGTTTAAATTATTCAAACTCAATGTATGGACGCACGGCATTCACCTGGTCCATAGCGAACTCGTCGGTGTGCTCGACCAGTTCTTTCTTCTTCTTGCCTTCCACCAGCTCTCTGGCGGTATAATGAAGGGTGATGTGTCCTTCGTCCGCAGCGGTAAGCTCTGCGATCAGCTTGCGTCCGCCCTTGAGGGACACTTCCACTTTCTTGCCGATGGCCTTGGTGAACTGCTTGAGCACCTTGAACGGCTGATCCAGGCCTGCGGAAGTGACGGTGATGGAATAATCCTCCTTTTCCCGGTCGAAGCGGCTCTCGAAGCATCTGCTGATGCAGACGCAGTCATCTATCTCGACCTCAGCCTCTTCCGATTCGATGGCGATGGTCACATCATTGTCCTTGCTGACGGAAATTTCAACAATGAAACAACCGCGTGCAACGATTTCGGCTTCAATAGCATCTTTAATTACTGATATCTCCATATTGTGTGGGTGGGTTATAAGCACAAAATAAGGGGACTGACCGTCCCCTCAATATTCTCACTTGGCAAAGGTAAGAAAAAAATGCTGAATATCAAAAATATCGGCTATTATTTCATTAATACCCATTAATGTGCTTAATTTGCAGAGCTGTGCGGCAGTCATTACCGGACGGTCCAGAAAATAGAAATTTAAAATATTGAATATAAGAAAATTATGGAATTCAAAGCAAAAGATCTCGCTGAAATTCTGAAAGGCCGTGTGGACGGGGATCCGGAAACGGTCGTCTCTACTTTCGCCAGGATCGAGAGCGGTCGTCCGGGGACGATCAGTTTCTTCGCTAATCCGAAGTATGAGAAATATGTATACACTTCAAAAGCCAGCATCATCATCGTCAATGATACCTTCGTTCCTAAGGAACCGGTCTCCGCGACCTTGCTCCGGGTGGAAGATTCCTATGCGGCGGTCGCCTCGCTCATGGACTATGTCACGGCCATGAAACGTACCTATACCGATCATAGGGGCCGCTATTCCAGAAGAAGATGGTCCTCGAAGATCGGCAAGAAGGTCTATCTCGGTGATTTCAGCTATGTCGGCAAGCATGCTTCCGTCGGTGACTATACGAAGATCTACGAGCAGGTCTATATCGGCGATAACGTGAAGGTCGGTAAACATTGCATCATTTATCCTGGAGTGAAGATCTATGCGGACTGTGTCATCGGTGACTATGTCATCATCCATTCCAATGCGGTGATCGGTGCGGACGGCTTCGGTTTCGCTCCTCTGGAGGACGGAACATGGAAGAAGATCGAGCATACCGGCAACGTCATCATCGGCAACAATGTCGAGATCGGCGCGAATTCGACTGTCGACAAATCTCAGATGGGATCTACCGTCATCCATGATGGAGTCAAGATCGACAACCATTGCCAGATCGCTCATAATGTGGAAGTCGGAGAGAATACGGTCATGGCGGCCATGACAGGAATCGCCGGATCCACCAAGATCGGCCGTCATTGCATCTTCGGCGGTCAGGTCGGAGTCGCAGGGCATGTCACCATTGCGGACAACAGTTCATTCGCCGCACAGTCCGGTGTGATCAGCAGCATCAAGGAAGAGGGAAAAGCATACATGGGATCTCCGTGCCTACTTTACAGGGATTATCTCAGGAGCTATGCTTTATTCAAGAAAGCAGGCAAGCATTAGGAAATAAGAGGATTTTTACTAACTTTGCCGTCCAATTTTTTGAAAATGACTCAATTGCAACAGACTTTAAAGAAAGATTATTCGTTTGAAGGCAAGGGACTGCATTCCGGCCGGTTGGCTCACATGACAGTCAGACCGGCTTCGGAAGATACAGGAATCCGCTTCAGACGTATTGATCTGGGCGAGGATGCGTATATCGACGCATTGGCGGAAAATGTGTCCAGCACGACTCGCAGCACGACCATTACCTGCGGTGAGGTGACGGTCATGACCATCGAGCATCTCATGTCGGCCTTGACCGGTATGGGAGTCGACAATGCTCTGATCGACATCGACAATATTGAAGTTCCTATTCTGGACGGCAGTGCGAAACCTTATATCGATGCCATCTGGGCAGACGGTTTCGTATCTCAGAATGCTCCGCGTAAATACATTGAAATCAAGGAGACCATCGAGGTCGTCAATCCTGAAAAGCAGTCTTTCGTACGTATTGAACCGGCAGACAGCTTTTCCTATGATATAAAGATCGATTTCAATTCCAAGGTACTCGGCGTACAGCAGGCCCATTGGGATTCTTCTATCGTCTATGCGGAGGAAATCGGTGTGTGCAGGACTTTCGTCTTCTTCCATGAAATCGAATTCCTGTTCAAGAACAATCTCGTCAAGGGCGGGGATGTGGACAATGCGATCGTCATCGTCGAGAATCCTGTCGCTCAGGAACAGCTGGACAGCATGTCCGAACTGTTCCATGTACAGAAGCTGGAGCGTCGTGAAGACGGCTATCTCAGCAATCTGGTGCTCCGTTTCCCGAACGAGTGCTCCAGACATAAGTTACTGGACCTTATCGGCGACCTCAGGCTTTGCGGAGGTTTCCTTAAAGCGAAGGTTACGGCAGAAAGGGCCGGGCATACGATCAATACCGCTACGGCCAAGAAAGTAAGAACACTTTTAAAGTAAAGAATCATGAGTAATATCAGTCCATTGGCAACAGTACATCCGAATGCCAAGATCGGAGAGAACGTAGAAATCGGACCCTATGCCTATGTAGATGAGTTCGTGGAAATCGGTGATGGCTGCAGAATCATGCCTCACGCTACAATTTTCAATTATGTCAGGATCGGTAAGGATTGCAGCGTCTTTCCTGGGGCTGTGATCGGAGCGGAACCTCAGGACCTCAAGTTCGAGGGAGAGATCACCTATGTGGAAATCGGAGACCGTGTGACTGTCCGCGAGTGCGCGACCATCAATCGCGGTACCAAGGCCAGCGGTAAGGGTGTGACCAGAATTGATGATGATACTCTGCTGATGTCCTATACCCATGTCGCACATGATTGTCATGTCGGAAAACACTGTATCCTCGTCAGCTATGTCGGCATCGCCGGCGAGACGGAGGTGGATGACTGGGCTATCCTCGGTGGAAGTACCGTCGCTCACCAGTTCTCCAGAATCGGTGTCCATGCCATGGTCGGCGGATGCTCCAAGATCAACAAGGATATCCCGCCTTATGTTCTCTGCGGACGTGAGCCGATTACTTATTGTGGCGTGAATATCGTGGGCCTGCGCAGAAGAGGTTTCACTTCTGATCAGATCCGCAACATCAAGGATATCTATGACATGCTTTACTTCGACGGCATGAACGTCAGCGATGCTTGTGCGAAGATCGAATCCGGCTTCCCTCAGTCTGAGGAAAGGGATACCATCCTGAACTTCATCCGCAGTTCCAAGAGAGGTATCATCAAAGGAAGTACAAGCACAACGAAGGGAGAGGTTGACTAGTGGCTGTTCTGCTCAGTACAGCGTATTTCCCTCCTGTGGAATATTTTGCCGCGATGGCAGAGGAGATGGTCCTGTCCGATGACAAGACCATCTCTTCTTCTGTCGTGTGGCTGGAGGGACAGGAAAACTTCCAGAAGCAGTCCTGGAGGAACCGTTGCCGGATCTACGGCGCGGAAGGTCCTCAGAATCTTTCCTTCCCGATCGTGCATGAGCACGGTACGCATCAGCTCCCGATTTCGGAGATCAAGATCGACTATACGGTCGATTGGGTGACGCAGCACAAGCGGGCGATCATTTCCGCTTACCGCAGTTCCGCCTATTTCGAATATTACTGTGACGAGCTTTTCGCCATTCTCGACAGTCGTCCGGCGACCTTGTTCGAACTCAATCTGCGGCTCATCCGTTTCTTTCTGGAAAAGACCTTCATTTCCGCGGACCTTCACATCACGGAGGAATTCTATCTTCCGGCCGGTAAGGAGGAGGGGATGACCCCTTATGGTAGGGATCTGCGTGAGGTGATCCATCCGAAACGGAAGAATGACATCCTGCATCGTCTGGATCTGGAAAAGCCGTATTTCCAGGTTTTTGCCCAGAAATACGGCTTCATTCCGAATCTGTCCATCATGGACCTTCTGTTCAATGAAGGCCCGGACAGCATCATTTTCCTGAAAAGGTTCTAGAATCTGAATCCCAAGGTCAGGACGACCTTCCAGTTGTTCCGGATATTCCGGATTTCAGGGGCCAGAAAATCCGGGTCCAGAATCAGGAAACCTTCCGGATCCTTCAGGTATTCTCCGGTTTCCACATCTTTCTCGTAGACATAATTACGGTAAGGCATGATGTATTCGTCCGGGTGGAAAGTTCCTTTGGCGGCCAGGTCCATGAAGAAGGAGCCTTTCGAACTGTACCCGATACCGAAGCCGACTTCATGGACGTAAGCTTTGACCGGCATGCGGCGTTCGCCGTCTCCGATGGTGTATTCTCCACTGGTCGAGAAGTTGTATCCGGCCCTGAGAGCAACGGAAGGAATCACTTTCACTTCCGTACCGATCCGCAGCTGGTGGCCTACACCGGTGAAATCCTTGATGTCCTGATTCGTGTAGGTGAATTCATCGCTGAAGGCATCGTAGGACGTGAATCTCATCTGCTGATAAGGAGTGACCTCATAGTCGACGCTCACCAGGGCCTGCGATCCGAAGACATAGGCCAGTCCGAGACTGGCACGCATCGGTTCTCTGAACCGGTAGGAGTTCTTGCCCAGCGGACTTTCGCCTTTCATCGTGCCGGTAGAGAAGGAGGTGATGGCATCGGTGGTCCATCGTTCGTCAATCTTGTTCCAGGTCGGGGTCTGGATGGCCGCTCCGACCCTCAGACCTTTCCATGCGTTCCAGATGACTCCCAGGCGCGTAGAGAAACCGATCCCGTCAGCATCATAGGTGCTGGTCATCTTACCTTCGTGGAATTCCGCCCATTTCTTCGGTGCGGTTGAAGGGTCCGGTGCATTGTTGTCCGTATATTCAAAGCCGAAATTACCTTCGCCGGCAACCTCTCGCATGTATTCCATGCTGTTGTATCTCAATGAGTTGATGTTGAGGTTCAAACCGACATAGATCCGGTCGTTGAAATTCATGCCGAAGTTGAAGGTGTAGTCGTTTTTCACGCCGTGGCGCTCTCTTCCGAAATATTGGTCAAGTTCACCGTCAATGTATTTGATGTTGCCTTTTCCAGGCTGCTCGGTCGCTCCGATGAACTTGTCCGCTTTTGCACCCGGCTGCGGGTCCCATGGAGCGATGAGGCCGGCGTGCATGGCCGCAACATAGTCCCAAGGAGCAAGATCCCAGGATTTGTCCTGGCCCAATGTACCTCCGTTGAACCCGTCAAGATACGCGTTTTCTGCCAATGAACCCATGAATGAGGTCGTGCTGTTACGGCCGCTGGCGAAGGTCCGGTCGGAACAGGACTGGGTCTGGTTCATCAGGAAGCCGACCGTGAACGATTTCAGTCCCCGGGAAGCATAGGTGTCCCAGTTGAGGCTGAACCCGATGTTCGGGATGGCGAAGGCGGTATTCGTGTTCCTCATCTTCTTCTGAAAATAAGGATGCTGTCCATTGAGCGGTGTACCCTGAGTCGTCCTGATGCTGATGTCCAGGCCGGGACTGATGGTTACCTGAGAATAAGGAGCGACGGCAGAACCGGCCGGGTTGATGGTCACGGCTCCGAGGTCTCCTCCCAAGGCAGTGACTGCATTGCCCATAGCCATTGACCTGGCTGTCCCCACATAGTTGTTCCTGCTGAACATCAATCCGTCACTCATGCTCTGGGCAGACATGGACAAGGCCAGTGCCAGAGCTGAAATAGTCAAAACTGTCTTTTTCATCATTGTTTATTCTTTATTAATTCCTTCGGAAGGATCCTATCTTCTCATTCCGGTAGAGCTGCTGCCGGAATGACTGTCAGAACTGCTCCTGCTGTAGCCTCCGCCTCCACCGTAACTGGATGAGCTGCTCCTGTTGTAGGAAGAACTGCTTCTGTTGTAGGAAGAGGATGTGCTGCGGCTGTGGCTGGAGTTTCCGCTTCTGTTGTAGGAAGTGGACCTGTCGCTCCTGCCATAGGAGGACCGCTGGCTGGTGCTTCTTTCATTGGAAGAAGGTCTGCGGTACATGGTGTTCCTGTCCATGCGGCTGCTGTTGCCGCTCCTGCTGTAGCCGGAAGAACTGCTGCTTCCTCTGCTGTAGCTGGAATTCCGGTTGTAGCTGCCTGTGTTTCTGGAAGCGGTCGCCGTGCTTCCGGTACGGTTGTAGCCGTTGTCGCTGCGGTTGACGCTGCTTCTGGTGATGCCATGCGTAGGCTTTGAAGTGCTGTACCTGTGACTGCTGGAGGTCGGTGAGGCGGTTGCCGGTGCCCTTCTCTGGCTGGAAGTTCTGTTGATGGCATTCCTTCCACCGCTATGGCTGGTCCTTCTGGATGTGCTGCTGGAAGCCAGGCTGCTTCTGCGGGTCATGCTGGAGGAACTGACTCTGCCGCTCGAGGTCGCGTTCCTGGATCCGTACCAGGAATCTCTACCATTGACTACGACAGTTCCTGGAAGGACGACGACGGGGTAATGGTAGCCCGGACGACAATACGGCGGGAAGCCGGCATAAGGTGGGTACCAGCCCCCGTACCATGGGTCGCGCCAGCCATACCAAGGGTCATGCCATCCGCCGTACCATGGGTCGTTCCAGCTGTACCAAGGGTCATACCATCCGCCGTACCAAGGGTCGTTCCAACTGTACCAAGGGTCATACCATCCGCCGTACCATGGGTCGTTCCAGCGGTACCACGAATCATAGTAGTAACGGTGATGCCACGGGCGGTTCCAGGCGGAACCGTACCACGGTCCGAAACCGAAATTGAAATTGATCGAATTCTGCCAGGACTGATTGTTGAACGGACTGTCAGCAATGGTCATGCTGCTGATGCTTCCGTTGTTGAAATCGAATCTGGCGGCCATGTTGTCCGGAATGACGATCGCTTCCTGCTTGTCTTCATTGATCATGTATATCGTCGAATTGCGGGTCTTCCGGGCGAGGGCCTGCACTTCTTCCTTGGATTGTCCTGCGTGTTCTGCCGGACCGTCAAGCTGCCTGTTGCTGTAAAGGCCGTCCTGGAACTTCTGGGCTGAGGTGGATGCCATCTGGCCTGAAACACCGCAAGATGTCAGGATGAAGGTCGTTGCCATCAGGATAGATGTTCTTATTTTCATACGCTGTTCTCCTAAATTTGATAATATTTTCTTATCTTCGCACCTGATATTTTGCAAATATTATACCCGCGCAATATCAACAGATACTACAAGTTTAGGAAAAAATCGATAAAAATACAATATACAATGGCAAAAGAGGTAACGAAAAGGTCGGAAAACTACTCTCAATGGTATGATAACCTGGTAGTTAAGGCAGACCTTGCAGAACGTTCTGCAGTAAGAGGATGTATGGTCATCAAACCATACGGATATGCGATCTGGGAGAAGATGCAGCAGATTCTCGACAAGAAATTCAAGGAGACCGGACATAGCAATGCCTATTTCCCGCTCTTCATTCCGAAATCATTCCTGAGCCGCGAGGCTGAGCATGTCGAAGGCTTTGCGAAAGAGTGCGCTGTGGTTACCCATCACCGCTTGATGGCCAATCCGGATGGTGACGGTGTGGTCGTGGATCCTTCTGCAAAGCTGGAAGAGGAACTTATCGTCCGTCCGACTTCCGAGACCATCATCTGGAACACGTACAGGAACTGGGTAACTTCCTGGAGAGATCTTCCTATCCTGTGCAACCAGTGGGCCAATGTCGTGAGGTGGGAGATGAGGACCCGTCTGTTCCTCCGTACCGCTGAATTCCTCTGGCAGGAAGGTCATACTGCACATGCTACCCAGGAGGAGGCTATCGAGGAGGCAACGAAGATGGTGCATGTCTATGCCGATTTCGCCCGCAACTATATGGCGCTTCCGGTCGTTGTCGGACACAAGAGCCCGAACGAGCGTTTCGCCGGTGCGTTGGATACCATGACTATCGAAGCCCTCATGCAGGACGGCAAGGCGCTTCAGGCTGGTACTTCCCATTTCCTCGGACAGAATTTCGCGAAGGCTTTCGACGTGATGTTCACCAACAAGGAAGGCAAGCAGGAGTATGTCTGGGCAACATCATGGGGTGTTTCTACCCGTCTGATGGGTGCGCTCATCATGGCTCATGGCGATGACAACGGTCTCGTCCTTCCTCCGGCTCTCGCTCCGATCCAGGTCGTGATGGTTCCGATCAGCGGCAAGGATGCTGAGAAGAATGCGGCCCTGCTCGAGAAGATGACTGCTTGCAAGAAAGAACTTGAAGCGCTCGGCATCTCTGTCAAGATCGATGACCGTGACACGCTCCGTCCAGGATTCAAGTTCGCTGAGTGGGAGCTCAAGGGTGTTCCGGTCCGTCTGGCCATGGGTGCACGTGATCTTGAGAACGGCACGGTGGAACTCGCACGCCGTGATACCTGCGAGAAAGTTTCTGTCGATGCGGAGGGCGTCGCACAGCGCATCAAGGATCTTCTCGACGATATCCAGAAGAACATGTATGCGAAGGCGCTCAAGTTCAGGGACAGCAGCATCCGCAAGGTAGATACCTGGGAAGAGTTCAAGGAAGAAATCACCAAGGGTGGCTTCCTGTTCTGCCATTGGGATGGAACGAAAGAGACAGAAGAGAAGATCAAGGAAGAGACGAAAGCAACTATCCGCTGCATTCCTATGGATTCCGTGGAGTGCATCGAGGAAGGCAAGTGCATCTACACTGGTAAGCCTTCTCATAAAAGAGTGCTCTTCGCCATTTCCTATTGATGAATTTCCTGAACTTTTGAAACTGACTTCGTGAATATGAAAAGATTGCTTTGGATTCCTGTCATGTTGTGTTCCGTATCGGTATGGGCACAGGACCTGACGGATGTGCAGAAAGCAGCTGCAGAAGCAGCCGCTGCTGTGACGGAAGCGCCGGAAGCGGCTCCGGAACCGGTCAGACCCTGTTATTGGACGAATTCCTTGAAGACGCAGATCAATATCGGTCAGACTTCCTTGACGAACTGGGCTGCCGGTGGTGACAAACTTACGGTATCCATGCAGGGCTTCATTGACGCCAATGCAGACTATAAGAGGAGCAGTCTGTTCTGGAACAACCGTCTTCAGCTGGATTATGGCTTCCTGTATGCGACTTCGAAACCGATCCTCCAGAAAAATGCGGACCGGATCTATCTGGAAAGTAAATTCGGCTATCAGGCTATCGAGAATCTTTTCATCTCAGCGAACTTCGATTTCAAGTCGCAGTTCTCCAACACGTATGACTATCCGACTCCTACCAAGCATTGGGATAAGGCTACCGGGACGGAGGTGCCTTTCGGAGATGGACCGGAGACGGTCAGCAAACCGACACGAGAGGACTGGATTCATTTCAAGAACCTGAAGTCCAGCTTTCTGGCTCCGGCCTACACGAACCTGGCTCTCGGTATTGATTACAAGCCGCTCAACTGGTTGTCCATCAACCTGGCTCCGGTTACCGGAGGTTTCGTGATCGTCCGGATGGATGAGCTGAAGAAGGCTTACGGCATGAAGTTGAGGATGTTGACTGAGGAGGAGAAGCAGCAGCTGGCGGAACTGGAGAAACATTCTCAAGATAAGGAAACCCAGCGTAAAATCGGTACTTATTACAAGAACGCCAAGTTCGAGTTCGGTGCTCAGATGAAGGTCGATGTCGCTGTCAACGTCAATGATAATTTCAAGTATACTTCCCAGCTGGTTCTCTTCTCCAACTATCTGGACCATCCGGAGAATCTGCGTGTGAACTGGGATAACCGATTCGACTGGAAACTGGCGAAGTATTTCTCCCTGACCATGCTGACCAACCTGATCTACGACCCGAACATCATGGTGAAGACCTTGGAGGAAGTGGAGCAGAAACTTCCGGGCAAGCAGCGGGTGCAGTTCCGTGAGAACATCGCGTTCGGCTTTACTTATACGATTGCCAGCAAGAAGAAATAAAGGATGCAGGGAAGATTCGACAGACAATTGAAAGCGATGATGGAGCAAGAGGCGTCAAGCCGACTTGCTCCTTCATGCTTATGGCCCGTCCTGCTGGCGGTAAGCGGCGGAGTCGACTCCATGACCATGGCCGATCTCTTCCTGCACTCCTCGTTGAAACCGTCTTTTGCACTGGCTCATTGCAATTTTTCGCTTCGAGGAGCGGAAAGCGATGGGGATGAAGCCTTGGTGACCTCTTGGGCGGAGGAACATGACGTCCGCCTGTTCAAGATTCGTTTCGATACGGTCGCCTATGCTCGGGAACATTCGCTGAGCATCGAGATGGCTGCCCGTGAACTCCGGTACAACTGGTTCTCCGAACTCTGTCAGGTCAATGGATTCGTAGCTGTCGCCGTCGCTCACAATGCCAATGATGATGTGGAAACCTTGTTCCTGAATCTGCTTCGAGGAACCGGGGTGAGGGGACTGTCCGGCATGGAGCCAGTCGGAAGACTGCCGGTACCCGCTCAGGAAGGGCAGGGGCGTCCTTTGCTGCTCCGTCCTTTGCTGGATTTTACCCGCAAGCAGATCGAAGGCTATGCGTTCGCTCGGGGATTGTGCTGGCGGGAAGATCATACCAATGCGGAGGACAGCTACAAGCGCAATCGTCTCCGGAATCAGGTGTTCCCGCTTTTCGAGAAGTTCAATCCTTCTTACCTGAAGACGCTCCGTCAGGAAATGCAGCGCTTCGGTGATGCCGAAGAGATCCTGTCGGACTGGTATCATTGCCATAAGGAGGTCTTCCTGCTTCCGGCGAAGGGTGAGGAGGAACTGGTGGTCATCAGCGTTCGGGAACTCCTGTCGCAAGCTCATTGGCCTTACCTCCTTTTCAGGACTCTGGAATCTTACGGCTTCCGGACTTCTGCCCTGGATGGAATCGAGTCCTTGCTCCGGTCGGGAAAAACGCTTTCAGGAAAAGTCTTCCGGGGCGATGGGTATGAGCTGGTGACGACGACGGACCGGCTCATCGTGCGAGCTTGTCCTGCGACAGAAGAAGACTCCAGTCTGGAAATCAGCGGACCGGGGTGCTATGCTTTCCGCGGCCATCATTATGAGATCAGGGTTCTGGAGCGGACACCGGATTTCTGTCTGAAGCAGCCGGCGGGAAGGCTCGTGCTGGATGCCGAGACCTTGCCTTTCCCGTTCTACTTCCGTTCCTGGAGGGTCGGGGACTGGTTCGTTCCTTTCGGCATGAAGGGACGGAAAAAAGTCAGCGATTTCTTCGCAGACCATAAATTCTCAAAAGTCGACAAAGAAAAGGCAGCCCTGCTGGTCCGTGACCTGGACAAGGCTGCCTCAAGGATTTCAGCGGTATCGGCTTATCGGAGCGATGACCTGCATAAGGTTCATTCCGGAACCGGAAAGCTGCTGCTGATCAGTCAGCTGGACTGATTATCTGAAGGTGTAGCGGTAAGGCATCGCGGCATATACTTTGCCGGACCTGGCATTTTTCCAGTGGCCGAATGCTTTTTCCGCTTCTGCGATGATGGAATCTTCACCGGTATTGCCGCCGTTGCCGAGCAGGGCCATGAAGGTCTCCATGAGTGTCGGCTGTCTTGGATATTCCACTACCTGGACATTGTTCAAGGTGTCATCTTCACCGGCTGCGAGAGCGG
This sequence comes from Bacteroidales bacterium, assembly GCA_020026355.1. Taxonomy (GTDB): domain Bacteria; phylum Bacteroidota; class Bacteroidia; order Bacteroidales; family UBA932; genus Cryptobacteroides. The sequence goes on along the minus strand of JAHHQP010000019.1, from coordinate 14,337 downwards.
CGTAGTTGATGGCATCGTCAAGCGTTCCGATCTCATCGACCAGCTGCAGTTCCAGAGCCTGTGCGCCGGTCCATACTCGTCCTTGCGCGATACTGTCTACATAGCTCTTCTTCACGCCGCGTCCTTCGCTGACTGTCGTGGTGAAGCGGTCATAGATTTTCTCGACGGAAGCCTGCATGTAAGCTGTTTCCTGTTCATCCAACGGGCGCATGAGACCGTACATGTCGCCATGCTTGCAGGAATTGATCGGCGTGATGTTGATGTGCAGCTTGTCGTTCACGGTCTTGCTGAAGTCCGGAATCATGCTGAACACACCGATGGAACCGGTCAGGGTCGTGGCATTCGAGAAGATGTAGTCACAGTTGTTGGAAATCCAGTATCCGCCTGAAGCGGCATAGTCACCATAGGAAGCGATGAGCGGTTTCTGTCCCTTGAGCAGATCCAGTTCAGCCTTGATCTTTTCGGAACCCAGAACGCTTCCTCCAGGAGAATTGACACGCAGGACCACGGCTTTGATACTCTTGTCGTTCCTGATCTGGGCGATCATGTCCGCGAAACGTTCGCCGGCGACTTCGGTCTGACCTTTGCCGTCCACGATTTCACCATTGGCATAGATCACGGCAATCTTGGTCTTGCTCTTGTCGTCGATGGTATTCATCACGGTGCTGTAGTCGGCGATGGAAGTCAGCTTGACCTGTTTCCAGCTTTCCTTCCCGCTGAGTTTTGCCAGCTGGAGTTTCAACTCTTCCTTGGTCATCAGTTCATCGACCAGGCCTTTCTCCAGAAAATCTTCCGGAAAATTCAGCTCCAGGTTCTCTATCATGGCGTTGAAGGCTTCCGGAGAGATCGATCTGGAAGCGGCGATCTCATCAGACCAGGTCTTCCAGATGGAGGCAACCATTTCGCGGTTCTGCTCCAGGTTCGCTTCGCTGGAAGAATTCCGGACGAACATCTCGCCGGCGGATTTGTATTTGCCGTGGCGGATCAGCTGGACATTGATGCCCAGTTTATCCAGCGCATCTTTCAGGAAGATCAGCTGTGAGGAAATGCCGACCATGGTGTTCATGCCTCCCTGATGCGGAGTCATGTAGACCTTGTCCGCTACAGAAGCCAGATAGTAGCCTCCGTTGGAAGGGTTGTCGAAATAGGCGATCACCGGCTTGCCGCTGACCTTGCGGAAATCAGCCAGTGCGGCTCTGATTTCCTCGACCTGTGACAGGCCGCCCTGTACGCCGTCTGCCCGGAGGTAGATGAATTTCACGCGGTCATCGTAACTGGCGCATTTTATGGCGTTGACGATGTTCCATATGCCTAAAGTGTTGATGTCGACTCCATTGCTGTTCAACAAGACCTGAGGGTTGACTTCCATGTTCTGTTCGTTCAAGGAAATCTCCGAGAAATTGATGGTCAGGATGGTGTTGTTCGGGATCTGTACGGATCCGGATTTCATCAGATCGCTGGTCAGTCCGGCGATGGCTCCGTTGAAGATCGTGAACATCAGTGCCGTGATGACGATGATGGCGAGAAGACAGGCGGCGAAAGTCTTGAAGAAACTTTTCCAGCCCCGGTCATTGGTTCTGTACTGTTCCATGGTAGTTATTCTTTTTCTGTAAAAACACAAATATAAAGAAAAAATGATATATTTGCAGATGGTGTTCAAGGATTTTCTCATTAGAATGACCGCATTTGCGGTGTGCCTGTGGTACTGTTCCTGTATCATGGGCTTCGAGCTGCATGCCTGCAGCACTGCCGGTCAGACCTATGTCTCCATCCTTCACGAGGAAGCCGGATCCTGTCTTGCCATTCATCCGGATACCCTCTGCGGAACGGGAGATGACCATTGCCAGAAAGTCCATCCTGTCGCTGTTTCCGGTGAAGACCAGCTTTTCAGCAGCGTCTGCTGTTCCGATGAAATCGAGCAGCTGGAAGAACTCTATCTTCTTCAGCAGGACTACCTGTACGGATATGATCCTGCTGCTCTGGATGCTGCCGTCGCCGCTACGGTCGGCACTTCTATCGTTCCACAGGCCGAACCTGAAGTCCTGTCTGCCGTTCCGGATGAACAGGACCTGTTCGGGTCTTCCGGTCCGGATCTTCTCTCCTTCATCCGCGTTTTCAGAATCTGATACCCTGCATCGCTTCTTATTTCCTGCCGCTCGAATGAGACGGCAGTCAGCAGACGTATCATCAATTCTCAGAAAACGATTACAGATGAAAAGATCAATTTTCCTTATATGCTTGTCTGTGCTGCCGTTCTGGGCACAGGCCCAGGACCACAGACAAGAGACAGCTGCGGCTGTCGATACTACAGGCATCTACGATGCCCGTTCCGATGAACTGGAAGCGACCGTCTTCGTGGCGGACCAGTCCGGCAATTATTTGTCGAAAGCCAAGGAAGTCCGTACGGAAATCATTTCCGCTGCCGGACTGTGCAAGATGGCCTGCTGCAACCTGGCTGAAAGTTTCGAGAACTCCGCCAGCGTCACCGTGGGCTATTCCGATGCGGTGACCGGTGCTCGTCAGATCCGTCTTCTCGGCCTCTCCGGAATCTATACCCAGATGCTGGACGAGAATCGTCCGGTGATGAGAGGACTGTCCGCTCCTTTCGGTCTGTCCTATGTTCCAGGTCAATGGCTGGAGAGCATTCAGATCGCGAAGGGCTCTTCTTCGGTGATCAATGGTTCCGAGTCCATGACCGGTCAGATCAATCTCGAACACCGGAAGCCGACGGACGAGAAACCGCTCTTCCTCAATGCAGCCGTCATGACTGACACGAAGTTGGATTTCAACGTCGCTTCTTCTCTTCAGCTCAATGAGGACTGGAGTACGGTCATCCTCGGTCATGTCTCCGGTAATATCATACCGCACGACATGAACAAGGACGGCTTCATGGACGATCCGAAACTGCTTCAGTTCAATCTGGCGAACCGTTGGCTGTATGCCGCTCCGGGTGGCGTGCAGGTCCGTTTCGGTCTGCGTGCGCTCCAGGATTCCAGGCTCGGTGGCCAGTTCATGAAAGTGGGCGGAAAGCATGTCTGCTATGATCCGGACCGGTTCAGTCTGGATCAGCCGGAAGAAGGACAGGTGGACCCGTGGGGCTCCCGGATCCTGAACCGTTCTGTGAACGGCTATCTTAAGGTCGGTATTCCATTGACACCTGACAATTCTCGCAACTTCGCCTTTGTACTGGACTACAGTTACCAGAACATGGACAGTCATTTCGGGGCGACTTCCTATCTGGCGGATCAGCATTCCGCTTTCGCGAACCTGCTTTTCCAGCATGAAGTCAATGAGCACCATCGGTACACGGCCGGTCTCAGCGGAACCTTCGACGGCTATCAGGAAGATTTCCTCCGTCAGATCCGTCAGAGCGTGCCGGAGCTGGCGACTGCAGCCTTTCGGGGACATACCAACCTGGGCCTGGCAGGTGTCTTCGCGGAGTATACCTATAAATATGGAGAGAAAGTGACCGTCATTGCCGGCTTGCGGGGAGATTGGTACAGCCGGGCAGAAGGTGCGAAAATCAAGTTCGTACCGCGCTTGACTTTGAAATATGCTCCGGTCGAGGCCTTGGTCCTCAGGGCCAATGCCGGTAGAGGTCTCCGTTACTCTACGCCGCTGGTCGACAATATCGGTGTCTTCTCAAGTGGAAAATCCTTTGTCGGAGATTATCGGAGACATCTGCTGGAAGATGCCTGGACTTTCGGCGGCAACCTGACCTGGTATCTTCCGGTGGGTAGTGGAACGGATGCTTATCTGAGCGTGGATTATTTCCGGACGCAGTTCCTGCAGCAGATGCTGGTGGATTATGAGATGGATCCTACGGCGGAGTCCATTCATTTCCTGGCTTCCGACGGCCGGCCTTCCTTCACTGACAACATACAGCTGGACTTTTCCATTGACCCGTTCCGGAATTTCAATGTGACCGCTACTTTCCGCTACACGAATGCAAAGGTGGAACTTCCTGGCCGTGGTCTGGTCGAGAAACCGATGACCAGCCGCTACAAAGGAGTGCTTAACCTCCAGTATGCGACAGCGCTCCGGAAGTGGATCTTCGATTTCACAGCTTCGGTCAACGGACCTTGCCGTGTCTATGATTTCATGAAAGGTATGGCGCAGATCCGGGAAAAGGATGGTAAATTCTATTCCCCGGTCTATCCGCAGCTTTATTTTCAGGTCACTCGCAGATTCAAAGGAGTCGATCTTTATGCCGGGGTGGAGAATATGACCGCTTTCCATCAGAAACAGCTGCTGGTGAACGGAGAGGATCCGAGAACCGGTGCGTTCGATGCCGGTGCGGTCTGGGGACCGATCATGGGCGTGAAAGGGCATATAGGTGTCCGTTTCACGCTTTGGAAGAAATCTTGAGGGTAAACCTGATGATAATTGAATAATAATGTCTAAATTTAGTGAATGATATGAAAACATTGGTATTTATGCTTGCAGCGGCTCTCATGAGCTTTTCTGCATCATCTGCTTCCGTTGCCGCAGAGGCAGGACAACCTTCCGTTCTTGTTCAAGGGAAGAAACCGGTCCGGAAAGAGATCCGCACGGTGACTTTTTCGGTGAAGATGCATTGCCATAAATGTGTCGAGAAAATTCAAGAGAACATCGCTTTCGAGAAGGGGGTGAAGCGGATGGAGGTGTCGTTCGAGAAGATGACGGTGGTCATCGGCTATGATGCCTCGAAGACCGATGAGAAGAAACTTGCCGACGCTTTCGAGAAACTGGGCTATGAAGCGGTAGTCGTGACGCCGGCGCAATGACGGATCTATGTATAAGATTGTTGAAAAAGAGATGCTGAACCCGACCATCTGCAGGATGGTGGTGGAGGCTCCAAGGCTTGCAGAGTCCGTGCTCCCCGGACAGTTCCTCATCGTGCATGCGGACGAAAAGAGTGAGCGCATCCCTTTGACGGTCAGTGATTTCGACCGTGAGAAGGGAACTGTTACCATCGTGATCCAGCCGATCGGCGCATCGACGATGCACATCTGCTCCTATGAGCAGGGCGAATCGTTTCTGGATGTCGTCGGCCCGCTCGGAGTGCCTTCCGATTTCACGGAGATGGCGCCCGAGACCTTGAAGGGCCGTCGCTACGTCTTCATCGCCGGCGGTGTCGGTACCGCTCCGGTCTATCCTCAGGCCAAGTGGCTGCATGAACACGGTGCTCATGTCGATGTCATCATCGGTGCCAAGACAGAAGGACTCATCATCTATCGGGAAGCCATGGAGAAAGTCTGTGACCATCTCTATCTCTGTACGGATGACGGCTCCTGCGGCTTCAAGGGTCTGGTGACCGCCCGTCTGGAAAAACTCGTGACCGAGGAAGGCCAGGTCTATGACCAGGCTGTCGCCATCGGTCCGATGATCATGATGAAATTCGCGACGCTCACGGCGAAGAAGCTCGGTCTTCCGATCATCGTCAGCCTGAACACCTTGATGGTGGACGGGACCGGCATGTGCGGAGCCTGCCGTGTGACCGTAGCCGGAAAGGTGCGTTTCGCTTGTGTGGAAGGCCCTGAGTTCAATGGCTACGACGTGGATTTCGACGAGGCGATGCGCCGCCAAGGCATGTACCGTGCAGAAGAGCAGGCAGATAAAGAACATGAATGTAAAATAGGGAGGGGCTGATCGATGGCTGCAAAGATTCCAAGAGTTCCGGTCAGGGAACAGGACCCCGAAGTCCGCGCGACGAATTTCGAAGAGGTCTGCTATGGTTACGATGAAGAAGAGGCGCTGCTGGAGGCTTCCAGGTGCCTGAACTGCAAGAAACCGCGCTGCATGGCGGCTTGTCCGGTCAATGTGCAGATCCCGCGTTTCATCGAGCGGGTCGCTGCCGGCGATTTCGCGGCGGCTGCGGAGGTCATCGCGGAAGACAGCTCGCTTCCAGCCGTCTGCGGACGTGTCTGCCCGCAGGAAACCCAATGTGAAGGCAACTGCATTCTCGGCGTGAAAGGGGAACCGGTCGCGATCGGTAAGCTGGAGCGCTTCGTGGCGGACTGGAGCCGTGAACACGGCGGTGTGAAAGTCCGCAAGGCGGAGCCTAACGGACATAAGGTGGCTGTCATCGGATCCGGTCCTTCCGGTCTGGCCTGTGCCAGCGACCTGGCGAAACTCGGTTATGACGTGACGATCTTCGAGGCTCTTCATAAAGCCGGAGGTGTCCTTCAATATGGTATTCCGGAGTTCCGTCTCCCGAAGGACAAGGTCGTTGCAGCGGAAATCGCTCAGGTGAAAGCCTTGGGCGTGAAGATCGAGACCAATGTGATCGCCGGTCGTACCGTCACCATCGACCATCTGCTGGATGAAGAGCATTTCGATGCGGTCTTCATCGGCTCAGGTGCCGGTCTTCCACGTTTCATGAGCATTCCGGGCGAGACTTTGAACGGTGTCTTTTCGGCCAATGAGTTCCTGACCCGCAACAATCTGATGAAGGCTTATCGCGAAGATTATCATACGCCGATCCATACCGGACATCGCGTCGTGGTGGTCGGCGGCGGCAATGTGGCCATGGATGCCGCGCGTACCGCGCTGCGTCTCGGTGCAGAGACGACCATCGTCTACCGGAGAACCGAAAAGGAACTGCCGGCCCGTCGGGAAGAGGTGCATCATGCCAAGGAGGAGGGCATCAACTTCATGATGCTGTCCAATCCTGTTGAAATCCTCGGTGACGAGAAAGGCTGGGTCCGTGCCGTAAGATGTATCCGTATGGAGCTGGGCGAGCCGGATGCCAGCGGCAGATGTTCACCGGTGCCGGTGCCGGGTTCCGAATTCGAGATCGAGACGGATTCCGTCGTCATGTCGCTCGGAACTTCTCCGAATCCGCTGATCGCGCATACGACCGGTGGTCTGGAGGTCAACCGCAAAGGTTGCATCGTGGCTGATGAGGCTGGTGTGACTTCCCGTGAAGGCGTCTTTGCCGGCGGTGATGCCGTTACCGGTGCCGCCACCGTGATCCTGGCCATGGGAGCCGGCAGGAAGGCTGCAGCTGCAATCGATGAATATATCAGAAATAAAAAGTGATTTGCTGAAAATTTAGTAAATTTGCAGGATTCAACTAATTAAACAGATAAATGGCACAGAAACCTTCAATTCCTAAGGGTACAAGAGATTTCGGTCCGGTCGAGATGGCCGGAAGAAACTATATTTTCGATACGATCCGTTCCGTATTCAAGACTTACGGCTACCAGCCGATCGAGACTCCTTCCATGGAGAATCTGAGTACGTTGCTCGGAAAGTACGGTGATGAAGGAGACAAGCTCCTGTTCAGGATCCTGAACTCCGGTGATGCTTTCTCCAAAGTGGATTTCGAACAGCACCGTCAGGAAGACGGTACGCTGAACAGCAAGACCCTTTCGCTGAAGGTTTGTGAAAAAGGCCTTCGTTATGACCTGACCGTGCCTTTCGCACGTTTCGTCGTACAGCATCAGAATGAGCTGACCTTCCCTTTCAAACGTTTCCAGATCCAGCCGGTATGGCGTGCGGACCGTCCTCAGAAAGGAAGATACCGCGAGTTCTACCAGTGTGACGCCGATGTCTGCGGATCCAAGTCTCTGCTGAACGAGCTGGAACTGGTGCAGATCGTGGACCGCGTCTTCACTCTCTTCGATGTCAGGGTCTGCGTCAAGATCAACAACCGCAAGGTGCTGACCGGTATGGCGGAGATCTGCGGCTTCCCGGAGAAGGTGGTGGACATCACTGTCGCCATTGACAAGATCGACAAGATCGGCCTGGAGGCTGTCGAGGCAGAGATGAAGGAGAAAGGCTTGACGGATGAAGCGATCGCTGTCATTGAACCGATCCTGACTTTGAAAGGAACGACTGCCGAGAAGATCGCGGCGATGCGGGAACTCATGGGCGGCAAATCCGCTTCAGGCCTGGTTTCAGAGACTGGCCTCAAGGGATTGGATGAACTGGATGAACTCTTCGGACTGATCGAGGCGGCAGGAATCCGCCAGGAGGTCGAGATGGATCTCTCATTGGCCCGGGGACTCAATTATTATACAGGAGCCATTTTCGAGGTCAAGGCTCTGGACTTCGAGATCGGCAGCATCTGCGGCGGTGGACGTTACGACAACCTGACCGGTATTTTCGGCCTTCCGGACATGTCTGGCGTCGGAATCTCTTTCGGTGCTGACCGTATCTTCGATGTATTGAAAGGATTGGACAAGTTCCCTAAGGAGGTGACGGAATCCACTCGGATCCTGTTCGCGAACATGGGCAGCGATGAACTTCGCTACCTGCTTCCGGTCGTGAAGACATTGCGTGAGCAGGGCGTTCCTTGCGAAATCTATCCGGAGACTTCCAAACTGAAGAAGCAGTTCGATTATGCTGACAAGAAACACATTCCGTTCATTTCCATCGTCGGTGGCAATGAAGTGGAGGCCGGTGTGATCAACCTGAAGAACCTGAACAGCGGTGAGCAGGAGTCTTTCACGAAGGATGACTGGGCTGCAATGGTGGCTTTCCTGTCCAAATAAACAAGAAATTTCATTAAGACTGCAAATAATTTTGGTATTTCAAAAAATGTCCGTATATTTGCAGTGCAATATCGCGGGATAGAGCAGTTGGTAGCTCGTCGGGCTCATAACCCGGAGGCCGGAGGTTCGAGTCCTCCTCCCGCTACCAAGTGACCTTCAGAGAAATCTGGAGGTCTTTTTTTTTTAGTAATTACTCTGACAAAGAGTTAAATCCTGATAGCGCATCATTAGTTTTATCGTTCGATAAATTTTTCTTTTGAGCTTAATACTGTCTTCGTATCTTGATTATTCTTGCGTGAAGGTCTAATTATATTTAAAGGAATTAAATTGTTCTTGTAACTAAAGGTATTGGCATTTAAAAAACTTATCTTTGTGTAGTAAGATTTATTCATAAATAATATCAACAATTACATATACCATGAAAACATTTTCAGAGATTCTTAAATCCTTTAGGGAAAATGCGTTCAGTGAGAGAGATAAAGGTGGAAGATTTGAACTTTTGATTCAACGATATTTAAAGACCACATCATTATATGAGGGCTTGTTCGAAACTGTTTGGACTTGGCATGAGTTCCCTTTAAAATCTCAGTTTGGAGGAAAGGATGTCGGAATAGACCTCGTCGCATTGACGTATTCAGGAGACTATTGGGCAGTTCAATGTAAATGTTATGATGAGGAGGCATATATTAATAAGTCTGATGTCGATTCATTCTTATCTACTTCAAGCAAAACTTTTGAAGTGGATGGAGAAACTGTTTCTTTTGCTCGGAGGTTATGGATATCTACAACAAATAGATGGAACTCTGTTGCTGAATTAACAATTCAAAATCAGAACCCACCTGTTTCTCGTTTGAATCTCATAGACCTTGAAGAAGATGATGTCGATTGGGAGAAACTTGAAAACGGCTTGTTCGGAAAGGATTCTCGTGTAGAACCGTTCAAACTGAAAGACCATCAGAAAGAGGCTATAGATAAAACTCATGAGTATCTGAAAACTCATGACCGAGGAAAATTGATTATGGCTTGTGGAACCGGTAAAACCTTTACAAGTCTGAAGATAGCTGAAAAAGAAACAGATAATAAAGGTCTTGTTCTCTTCCTTGTTCCTTCAATTGCTTTGCTTGGACAAACATTGCGTTCTTGGTCTCAGCAAGCTTCTGTTCCTATCAGTGCAGTATGTATATGTTCAGACTCTCAAGTATCAAAACAGACGAATAAAAATGACGATAATACAATGAGCACTGTTGATCTGGCTTTACCAGCTTCAACAGATGTTGATTCAATCGTCATGCAGTTGTACTATATCCATACTAAGAAACAGGAGGGAATGACAGTTGTCTTCTCTACTTACCAATCTATTGATGTAATTTCAAATGCTCAGAAAAGATTACTCGAAAGAACGGATGGAAAATATGGAGAGTTTGACCTGATTATATGTGATGAGGCTCATAGAACGACAGGTGTTAAGTTGAAGGACGCTAATGAAAGTTCTTTCATTAAAGTCCATAACAATGATTTCATCAAGGGTAAGAAGAGAGTCTATATGACTGCGACCCCTCGTCTTTATGCAGAGACAACTAAACAGAAAGCGGAGGAAAGCGAAGCTGTTCTTTGTTCTATGGATGATAGAAGCCTGTATGGAGATGAGATGTATCGTATCGGTTTCAGTGAAGCTGTAGCAAAAGATCTTTTGACGGATTATAAAGTTTTGATCTTAGCCGTAGGTGATAAAGATATCACTCCATCTTTAAGAAAGGTAATGACCAATGAGGATGGTTCTATCACGGTAGATGATGCTTCAAAGTTTGTCGGCTGTATCAATGCTCTTTCTAAGCGAGTTTTAGGTGATGAGGGTATTATTAAGGCCTCAGACCCATTGCCTATGAAAAGAGCGGTAGCCTTTTGTTCAACCATTAAAAACTCTAAAGAAACATCGTATGTATTTACAAATTGTAAGGATGCATATTTGGATGATATTTCAGAAGAGGAAAGGAATAAAATGGTGGATGTCGTTGCTCATCATGTAGATGGTTCGATGTCTGCGACTAAGAGAGACTCTGAATTGATGTGGCTTAAATCGGAGCCTGAAAATGAGATGGAATGTCGTATGTTGACTAATGCAAGGTGCCTTTCAGAAGGTGTTGATGTGCCTTCATTGGATGCTGTCATTTTTGTTTCTCCGAAGAATAGTCAGGTAGATGTCGTGCAGTCTGTCGGCCGTGTGATGAGAAAGAGCGAAGGAAAGAAATATGGCTATATAATTATACCTGTAGTTATTCCTGAGGATGTAGAAGGAGATGAAGTGCTTGAAAAACACGCAAACTTTAAGGTCGTGTGGACAGTTTTGAACGCTCTTCGTGCTCATGATGATAGATTCAATGCTGAAGTCAATAAGATTGAATTATCTAAGAAGAAACCGGAACATATCTTGTTCGGTGGAGTTGGATATGATACAAGTGAAGAGTCTGATAATCCGTCAACATTGAAGGAAGGAGAAAGTTCAGTAGAAGAGTTGGCAGTTCAGTTATCTCTTCAATTTGATGAACTTCAGAATGTCTTTTATGCCAAGATGGTAAACAAGGTTGGAAGTAAAAGATATTGGGAATTATGGGCAAAGGATATAGCTGAGATCGCTGAAGAACATATTAAAAGAATCAAGGCGCTCATTGCTGACGAGGGTAAACACAGAAAGGCCTTTGAGCAATTGATGAAGGGTTTAAAAAAGAATATAAATCCGAATCTAACTGAGCAAGAAGTTATTGAAATGCTGTCTCAGCATATTATTTCTCAACCTGTATTTGAGGCACTATTTGGAGATTTTAAATTTTCTCAGAATAATACAGTGTCAAAATCAATGCAGAAAATGCTTGATTTGTTGGACGATGAGACAAAGACAGAAGAAGAAAATAATAAACTTCAGAAGTTCTATCGTTATGTAAAGACAACAGTCGGAGATATCAAGGATAGTGTCGGAAGACAGAAATTGATTGTGGAATTGTATGACAAGTTCTTTAAGGTAGCTTCACCTAAAACAGTTGAAAAACTAGGTATTGTATATACTCCGATAGAAATTGTGGACTATATTGTGAATTCTGTCTCAGATATATTGGAGAAAGAGTTCCATCGTTCTATAACAGATGAAAATATACATATTCTTGACCCATTTACAGGAACAGGCACATTTATTACCAGATTATTGCAGAGTGGCAAAATTGCTCCTGAAGATATGGAGAGAAAATATAACCACGAAATTCATGCGAACGAGATCGTATTGTTGGCTTATTATATTGCTTCCATCAATATTGAGAGCGTATATCATTCTTTGATGATGAAGGATGGCGATAGTTATAATGAGTTCAAAGGAATATGCTTGACAGATACTTTCCAAATGGGAGAGAAAGGAGATATGGGTTCTGATGTATTTCCGTATAACTCCAAGAGAGTCGTAGAACAAAAATCTAAGCCGATTACAATAATAATGGGTAATCCTCCTTATTCTATTGGACAAAAATCATCAAATGACAATGCTATGAATCAGTCTTACCCAATGTTGGACAAGGCTATCGAAAGCACCTATGTTGAATTATCACGAGCAAATCTCAATAAGGCCGCTTATGATAGTTATATAAAAGCATTCAGGTGGGCTACAAATAGATTAGGAGATAGAGACGGTATTATTGCCTATGTCTCTAATGGCAGTTGGCTGGATGCAAATGGTCTTGATGGTTTCAGATTATGCTTGGAGAGAGAGTTCTCTTCAATCTACGTTTTTAATTTGAGAGGAAATCAGAGAACAAGTGGAGAATTGTCAAGACGTGAGGGTGGAAAGATTTTTGGCTCAGGTTCTCGAACTCCGATAGCAATTACAGTTCTTGTCAAGAAGGTTGAAAAATCAGAGAAATGTAAAATATATTATCGTGATATCGGCGATTATCTTTCAAGAGAGGAAAAGTTAAATATCGTTAAAGAAATGCGGTCAATATCAAGTCCATATATGAATTGGAAGGTGCTTGAACCGAATATATATGGAGATTGGATTAATCACAGAAATGAGCAATTTAAAACCTTTATTCCTATAGAGCCGTCGAAAAAGTTTGCAAAAAATAATAAATCATTCTTTACTGTAAATGGACCTGCTGTCGCTACAGGAAGGGATTCTTGGGTATATAATTTTTCTAAGAAATCGTTATCTGAAAATATGCTTTCTATGATTGATTTTTACAATGATGAATTAGAAAGGTATCGTACGAATGGTGATGACGATATTAGTATGGACTCAACAAAAATTAGTTGGACGACAGGTCTGAAGGCGGATTTTAAGAAAGGTATATCACATAAATATAATGATGACATAAGAACAGTCATGTATCGTCCTTTCACCAAGCAAAAACTTTATTTTAATAAAGACATGGTGGAAAGAATAGGTGTTAGTCCGAGGATATTCCCATCAGAGGGGTTGGAAAATATTGTTATATGTGTTCAAGGAATTGGTTCAACAAGAGATTTTTCTGCTATTATCTCTAATTGTATACCTGATTATCAATTGCATTTTAATTGTCAGTATTTCCCATTGTATTGGTATGATGATTCAACTTCAGATATTGCAGACTTATTTAATCAGGTTTTGGATGAAGACAATCAGATGGACCGTTTTGAAAGAAGAGACGGTGTATCTGATTATATCCTTTCCGAATGTCGTAAATTATACGGTAGAGCAGTAATTAAAGAGGATATTTTTTATTATGTCTATGGAATTTTAAACAGTCCTGATTATAAAACGACATTTGATGTTGATTTAAAAAAGACTTTACCTCGAATACCATTGGTTGAAACATCAGAACAGTTCTATTCTTTATCAAAAAGTGGAAAACAGTTGGCTGAACTCCATCTTAAATACGAAGAACTCGAACCATATAGTGAGGTTGAGATTGAAGGACAATCTTCTTCATACAAAGTGCAGAAAATGAGATTTGGAAAACTTGATAGTAAAACTGTAGATAGAAGTACGATTATTTATAATGATACTATCACGATTTCAAATATTCCTTTAGAAGCCTATGATTATTGTCTCAACGGCAAGTCTGCAATTGAATGGATAATGGAAAGGTATCAGGTTTCTACCGATACAAAGAGTGGAATTGTCAATGACCCTAATGATTGGGCAAAAGAAGTTGGAGATGAAAAGTACATTTTTAATCTCTTGCTGAGAATCATTACTTTGAGTGTAGAAACAATGAAGATTGTAAACAGTCTTCCTAAACTAAAGTTTGAATAATAACTCTAAACTAATATTATTATGAATAATGCTAGAAGAAAACAGGTAAGGGCTGTTGTTTCCCGTTTAGGAGAGGCACAAAAGCAAATATCAGAGATTGTAGAGACATTAACAGATGTCCCTACATGTGCTGAAGATTATGTAATGGATATTCAAGGAATAATTTCGGACTTGGATGAGTTGGCAGGCGATGTCTGTGGTATCGCAGATGATGAACAAGATTCGTTTGATAATCTTCCTGAGGGTATACAAGATTCCGACAGAGGATATGATATGGAAGATAACATCAGTGAGTTATATGATAGGCAGTCAGAGATTGAAGACGCATCAAGTGATTTGTCTGATGCATTAGATACATTATCTGGTGATTCAGATGAACCTGATGTTGAAGCATTACAGAGTGTCGCTTCTACTTTGCAGGAAATCAAAGATGGTCTTTTAGAAATCATTTTAAAATAATAATCAAGCCTAATCGCAAGTGATATGACCCCCAAAAGTTAGACAAATAACTTTTGGGGGTCATATCAAGCCGTAGAGTTACCTTTAATGGTATAGTGCGGATCGAGCCTATTCCTCGAAGCG
>JAHHQP010000018.1 GCA_020026355.1 Bacteroidales bacterium | reverse complement strand
TTCTGATCTCGTAAAAGAAATCAACGCTTCTCGATTATTGTATTTCTCGGTACTTTTTGCTTGTACTTGTTCTTGTCTTTCAATCTTTTCAATGAACTGCCGTTCTATCTCAAACGGGCTGCAAAGATACGCACTTTTTCCTTACCTCCAAATCTTTTCGTACTTTTTTTGAAAAAAAATTCTATTTTTGTCTCCCGTGGGAGAAATATCCCGAGAGAACCGAGAAAACATGGCAAAAAAGGCATCACTTTGGCAGATCTTCCTGACCTTTTCGAAGATCGGTGCATTCACGATCGGAGGCGGTTACGCCATGCTCCCGATCATCAGGAGTGAAATCGTACGGAAAGGCTGGCTGAAGGAAGAAGATTTCACAGATATCGTCACCTTGGCACAGACCGCACCGGGGCTGCTGGCCGTGAACATTTCCATTTTCACCGGCTACCGGCTGCGCGGCAACAAGGGCAGCGTCATCGCGACTTTAGGGAGTATCCTCCCTTCCTTCCTCATCATCCTGGCCATCGCCATGGCCTTCTCCGGTTTCCAGGACCAGCCGACCGTCGTGAAGATCTTCAAAGGCATCCGTCCGGTCGTGGTCGCACTCATCGCCGTCCCGATGCTGGAAATGGCCAAGGAAACGAACCGGAACTGGTGGACCTGGGGCCTCTCCATACTGACCTTGTCCCTGGTCGCCTTTCTGCAGATCTCTCCTATATATATACTTTTGAGCATCATCGTCCTGGTCATTGCCCTGACCTGGTGGAATGAACACGGAAAAGGAGGTGAGCGATGATCTTCATTGAACTTTTCTTCACCTTCTTCATCATCGGCACCTTCACCGTCGGCGGAGGCTATGCCATGCTCTCGCTCATCCAGCATCAGGTCGTGACGGTACACGGCTGGCTCGCCGAAAACACGTTCACAGACATTGTCGCCATTTCCCAGATGACGCCCGGACCGATCGGAATCAACTGCGCGACCTACGTCGGCTACGATGTCCTGGCCAAGGCCGGGGCCAATGAACTGGTCTGCATCCTCGGTTCCATGACCGCCACTGCCGCCGTCGTCCTCCCTTCCTTCCTGATCGTACTGACGATCTGCCGCATGTATGAGAAATTCCGCACCAGCCTGATGTTCAAGAATATCATGACCGGGCTCAAACCGGCTGTCGTCGGACTGATCGGCGCGGCGGCCGTCCTGCTCGTCACCGAGGAAAACTTCCCGGACCTTACCAGCTGGGTGCTGTTCCTCACTGCCTTCATCGCCGCCTGGTTCCTGAAATTGAACCCGATACTTATCATATTATTAGGCGGAACCGCTGGATTTTTCCTATATTAGCGCCCTGAAAAAACGGTTCAGAAAAATGCAGTGGTTGATCGACATATTTACAGAACAGACCTTCATTCAAGCAGTCCTCGTGCTGTCATTGATCAGCGCGACCGGACTGCTGCTTGGAAACCTTAAATTCTTCGGAATTTCCCTGGGAATCACCTTCGTGTTCTTCGCCGGCATCCTCGCCGGACATTTCGGACTGGACATCAATCCGGACATGCTGTCCTTGGCCCAGAACTTCGGCCTCATCCTCTTCGTCTATGCCTTGGGAGTACAGGTAGGACCAGGCTTCTTCCCGTCCTTCAAGCGCGGAGGATTCAAGCTGAACACCCTGTCGACCTTGCTTCTGATCTTAGGCGCGGCATGCGCCATCGTCACTCCACTGCTCACGAACATCACCTTCGAGAACGCAGTCGGTCTCCTCTGCGGTGCAGCGACGAACACCCCGATGCTTGGAGCCGCGCAACAGTCTGTCCTTCAAGTAAATCCAGAAGGTACGGACACGGTCAACAGCATGGCGATGGCAACGGCCGTCGGCTATCCTTTCGGTGTCATCGGCGTCATCCTCGCCATCGCGACCCTCTGCAAGCTCTACGGGAAAAACCAGAAAATCCAGACAGAACAGCACAACATCAAGACTTACATCACAGAATACCATATCAGTAATCCAGCCATCTACGGCAAGACCATCAAGGAAATCATGAGCAAGGTGAACAAGCACCTTGTCATCTCCAGAGTCTGGAAAGACGGTAAAGTGCTCATCCCTGGACCGGACACCATTCTGGATCAGGACGACCACATCCTGGTCATGTCGGAAGAAAAGGACGTCGAAGCGATCAAGACCATCTTCGGCATCAAGGAAAATGTGGACTGGAACAAACAGGACATCGACTGGGACCACATCGACAGCCAGCTGGTCTCCAAAAAGATCCTCATCACCAAGAATGATCTCAACGGTGTGAAACTGGGTGCGCTCAAGCTCAGAAATCTGTATGGAATCAACGTCACCCGCGTGAACCGCGCCGGAATCGACCTGCTTCCCTCCTCCGGTCTGCGTCTCCAGTTCGGTGACAAGCTCACCATCGTCGGAGAATCGAACGCGATCGACAATGCAGGAATCATCCTCGGCAACGAACAGAAACGCCTGAGTACCCCGAATCTCTTCACCGTCTTCATCGGCATCAGCCTCGGCCTCATTCTGGGAAGCATTCCTGTTCCCGGCATGAGCATTCCCGTGAAACTCGGCATCGCCGGAGGACCGATCATTGTCGGCATCCTCATGGGAGCCTTCGGCCCACGCTTCCATCTGACCACCTATGCCACCCGGAGCGCGAACCTGATGATGCGTCAGCTCGGTATCGTCACCTACCTGGCCGGTCTGGGACTAAGTGCCGGCAAAGGCTTCTTCGAAACCGTTTTCCAACCGGAAGGAGCACTCTGGGTCCTGATCAGTTTCTTCATGGCCTATGTCCCGACCCTGCTGGTCGGCATCCTTTCCGTCAAGATCTTCAAGATCGACTATGAAAGAACTGCCGGCATGCTCTGCGCCAGCATGGCCAACCCGATCGCCCTCAACTATGCCAACAGTACTGTCCAGGGAGATGAGCCGGCTGTCGCCTACGCGACCGTCTATCCGCTCTCCATCTTCCTGAGAGTCATAACCATTCAGTTCATCATGCTCTCCCTCGGAGAGTTCCTGTAAACTACACCATCCATGAAATTCATACACTTCCTATCCACATTCTTCCTCCTTGCAGGAACAGCCATCCATCCACTTCAGGCCCAGCAGCAGGACCTGTGTCTGGTTCCTTACCCGAATGACATCACCGTCAAGACCGGACAGTTCAAGGCTGCCGGAGCTCCATTCCGGATCGCACCGGAAATCGACTCGCTCAGCCGAGAAGCAATCCTGCGATTCGCCGATGCTCTTTCCATCAACACAGGCATCCGTTCCGCTGTCACCACTACCGGAAGGCAGGGAGGTTTCGTCTTCCTGTGCGACAAGACCTTGGGAGAAGAAGCCTACCGGCTGGAATCGACGACTGACCAGGTCACGGTCAAAGCTGCGGATCTGAACGGTTTCTGCTATGCGGTCGAAACCCTGAAGCAGCTGCTTCCCTGCGCCATCTACGGAAAGGCTCGGAAAGAAGGTGTCCGATGGACCCTCCCTTGCATCAAGATCAATGATGCCCCGAGATTCCACTACAGAGGCATGCTCCTCGATGTTGCCCGCCATTTCTACAGTGTCGAAGAAGTCGAAAGATTCCTCGATCAGATGGCCTTCCACAAAATGAACCGCTTCCATTGGCATCTGACGGACGACCAAGGCTGGAGAATCGAAATCAAGAAATACCCGAAATTGACCGAAATCGGCTCCATGCGTCACGGAACCATGATCCGCAAAGATTGGAACAGCTGTGACAACATCCCATACGGCGGTTTCTACACCCAGGAAGAAATCAAGGAAGTCATCCGCTATGCCGCAGAAAGAGGAATCACCATCATTCCTGAGATTGACCTTCCAGGCCATATGCTCGCAGCACTGGCCGCCTATCCGGAATACGGCTGCACCGGAGGTCCATATGCTGTCGGACACAAATGGGGCATCTCCGATGATGTTCTCTGTGTCGGCAAAGAAGCCTCCATGCGTTTCCTCGAAGACGTCCTCACGGAAATCGCTGACCTCTTTCCAGGAGAATACATCCATATCGGTGGTGACGAATGTCCGAAGACCCGCTGGGAAAACTGCCCGGACTGCCAGGCCAAGATTCGGGAACTCGGACTGAAAGACGACGGGAAACACAAGGCCGAACATTATCTCCAAAGCTATGTAACCGACCGCATCGAAGCTTTCCTTACCGGTAAAGGCAAGAAGATCATCGGTTGGGATGAAGTTCTTGAAGGAAAGCTTCAGGGAAATGCGACCATCATGTCCTGGAGAGGAGTGAAAGGCGGAGAAGAAGCCGTCAGAGCCGGCCACGATGCCATCATGACTCCAGACTCCCATCTCTATTTCGACTATTACCAATCCACGGATACGGACAATGAGCCACTGGCGATCGGAGGTTACATTCCAGTCCGCAAATGCTACGCTTTCGAGCCGTTCTCCCCGAAGATGACCGATGAAGAGAAAGCCCGGATCCTCGGAGTGCAGGCCAACATGTGGACCGAATATGTAAAATCCACGGACCATCTCGACTATATGATCCTGCCGAGAATGTCCGCCCTTTCTGAAGTTCAATGGTGTCAGCCGGAAAACAAAAGCTGGATGCGTTTCACCAGCCAAGCCGAGCAGCTGTTCCGCCGCTACGACGTTCAAGGCTGGAACTATGCTCTGCACATTTTCGATACCCTCTATGAACTGCAGCGCGGCGAAGAGAAGGGCACGATCCTCCTGAAGCTGAGAGCCAACAAAGACGTGCCGATCAGCTACGAAATCTCTGGAGATTCCACCTCCAGAATCTATACGGAACCTATCGTGATCCGGGACAGCTGCACGGTGACCGCTACCGCAGAATGGACGGAAGGCCGTCAAGGGATGCCGCTCGTCCTTGACTTCGGTGTTCACAAGGCCTTCGGTCAGCCCTATAAGGTCAATGGAACTCCGGAAGCCGCCTACGGCCGGCAGGTCAACAATCTTCTGACCGACGGCATCCGCGGAAGAGAGGCCTTCCAATACCGTACCTGGGCCGGCTGGAGAGAAGAAGACCTGGACGTCACCATTGACCTGAGCGACAGACCGGTCTGCAGCAGCATCACGCTGAGTACGAATGTACAGAAAGCGAGCCACATCTTCAACCCGATGGAAATCATCGTCAGCACCTCCGAAGACGGAGAGAACTTCCAGGAAGTCGCCCGGATGAGCTACCCGGCCGAAGGAGAGCACGAACCGGACGGACCGAAGACCTATTCCCTCCCCTTCCAGGAGAGCGCAGTCCGCTACCTCAGGGTCATAGCCAGACCGTTCAGCGAAATACCGGAATGGCATCCCGGCCACGGCAGCAAAGCCTTTCTCTTCGCGAACGAAATCATCGTCCGCTGACAGAAACGACAGGTCAAGACCACAGCATATCCGCCGACAGGAACGGTCGAAATCCTACCTATAGACAGGATCAGGCCGATAACTGAGAAGAACCGCGCCGGCGGAGAAGCTGCCAGATGCCGACGCAATAGATGAGAATCAGAACAGTGTGGCTCAAGAGCTTCGCTACAATCATCCAGGCTCCTGCCGTTTCCAATTGGAAATCCGGGAAGCAGAGCGCGTCCAGACCCAAGGAAAGAAAATAGATCACGACCATCCAGACCACTGTTCCTGAAATCTTGTTCCACCGGTACGGGATCGGATAATATTTCGCGCCCAGCACCGCACTGACGATGAACATCACCAGATAGCTGGCCAGATGGCCGAAAGCGGAAGCCCAGTAGGAAATCAGCGGCATGAAGATCACGTTGATGAGGAAGGTCACGATCAGACCCGCCAAAGTGATCCAGATGGCCATTGAGGTCTTTCCGGACAGTTTATACCACATGGAGACATTGAACTGCATGCCCAGCAGCATGTAGGACATCAGCATGATCGGAACGACACCGACTCCGGAGCGGAAATCCCGGCCGAGAATGAGCGAGAGGATGTCGATGTAGAGGATCACTCCTAAGAAGACCAGTCCGCAGAAAGCCGTGAACCATTCCATGACCAGCGCATACTGCTGCTTCGAATCTTTCTCTTTCGCTTTCTGGAAGAAGAAAGGCTCCGCCGCATAACGGAACATCTGGATGAAGAGGTTCATGATGACCGAAAGTTTCACTGCAGCCTGGAAGATGCCGAGACTGGAACGCCAGGCCTCCGGATCCGTATCGAAGAAACGGAAAAGAATTCTGTCCAGAAAATCATTGACGATGCCCGGCAAGGAAGCGATCATGAGCGGCAAGGAATAGAGCAGCATCTTCTTGAGCAGCTGTCCGTCGAACGCATAAGAGAAGCGGAAGAGATCTGGCAGGAAAAGCAGCGCGCAGACGATGCAGCTGACGAAGATCGAGAAGATCACATAGCTGAAATCTGGAGTCGCGGAAACGAAATGCAGCAGGAAGGTATCCGGATGAGCAGCGGCATAGGCCGGAAACCAGAAGAAGAACAGGATGTTGGAACCGGTCTCCGTCAGAATCTTCATGGTCTTGAAGATGGCGAACTTGAAGGCCCTATGCTCCTGCCTCAACTTGGCGAAAAGGATCGCTGTCACGCTGTCCAGAGCGAGAATGCCTCCCATGTACATGATGCAGCTCTCATAACCGGCATAGCCCAGCGCACCGGCAAGCGGACGAGCGAAGACAATCATGCAGGCCAGAAAAGCGGTACTGATTCCGAAGACGGTCAGCAGCGCGTTCGAATAGACCTTCTCTGGCTGCACGCCTTCCTTATTCGCGAACCGGAAGCATCCTGTCTCCAGCCCAAGAACCAGAACAACCTGGAGCACAGCGATATAGGCCATGAACTCCGTGACTACACCATAACTTTCCGTCGTCAGCAACCGTGTATAGAACGGGACGAACAGGAAGTTGATGATACGGGCGAGTATCGTACTCATTCCGTAGATGACAGTCTCGCCTGCCAATTGTTTCATTGCATTTGCCATAACGAAGCAAAATTAACTAATTTTAATTACTTTTGCAGTCTTATGAGAAAGGTATCCATTAAAAAACTGCTGGGCGTGATCGGAATCACTCTAGCATTCGTCACCGTCTTCATCGGCGGCATCTTCTATGTGCAGCACGCTGAAAGTGAGCGTTCCATGAAGGAAATCCTGCAGAAGAAGAACATGATCGAAGAGATTGCCGTCGAGCCGGAATACGACATCGTGACCACAGCCGGCACGATCCGGGTGAAACTTTACAGGAAGACCCCGGAACATCTGAAGAATTTCGACCGTCTGGTCCAGGAACATTTCTATGACAGCCTGCTCTTCCATCGTGTCATCGACGGATTCATGATCCAGACCGGCGACCCGCTTACCAAGGATATGGCGAACGTGGAGCGATTCGGCCAGGGAGGTCCCGGCTACAGTCTGCCAGCTGAATTCGTACCGGAATACCGCCATAAGAAAGGGGCCTTGGCCGCTGCTCGCAAGGGGGACCGGGCCAACCCTAAGAAATCTTCTTCCGGTTCCCAGTTCTACATCGTACAGAACGAGGCGAACTGTGAACACCTGGACGGGGAATACACCGTCTTCGGGGAAACCGTCGATGGCATGAATGTCATCGACGACATCGCGGCCTTCCCGACCGATGCACATGACCGTCCGATCTTCGATGTCCGCATCCTGACGATCCGCAGAGTGGAAGACACTCCGGTCAGCACGGCGGTGGACACGCTCCGCGCCCGTCTGGACTCCACCCAGCTCCGCAAGCTGGACTCATTGGCCCAGGCAGCCGGCATCGACACCACCGACCTCCAGCAGATGGATTCATTGGCCCGGGCAGCAGGAATCAGCACCGGGCACCTCCGGAAACTGGACTCATTGGCCCGGAGCATGGACCCGGACGCTCCGAAGAAAATCGGCAAGAAACTGATGAAGGGCAAGAAAGCGATCGAGAAATTGCAGGGACTTGAAAACATGGCGATTGAAAAACACTGAGAAGATGGAAAGATTGAACGGAAAATTCAGCTGCCTCTTCTTCGATGCAGACGATACTTTATGGGAGAACGAACAGTTCTTCCGTGACGCCGAGGACCAGTTCGCGGCCCTTCTGGCGGATTATACGGAACCGGAAGGACTCCAGCAGCTGCTCTGGGCCAAGCAGGAAGACAACATTCCGCTGTACGGCTACGGATCGAAGACCTACCTCATCGGCATGACAGATGCCGCGATTGAACTCTGCGGTGGAAGACTTCCGGAGCATATCTATCTGGGTGTCAAGGATATCATCCGGAATCTTGCCTACCACGAGCTGGAAATCCTGGATGGCGTGGAAGAGGTGCTGGCCGCGCTCCAGCCGCATTACAAGCTGGTCGTCGCCACCAAGGGTGACGTCATGGAACAGATGAACAAATTCCGGAAATCAGGACTGGCTTCCTATTTCCACCATATCGAGGTAATGGAGAACAAGAATGAGGAGAATTATCTTGAGCTGGCACAGAAGAACGATCTCCGGCCGGAAGAGCTGCTGATGATCGGCAATTCCGTGAAATCGGATATCGCACCGGTCGTCAACATCGGCGGTACCGCCATCCACATTCCTCACGAGATCGTCTGGGTGCATGAGCTGATGGATATGCCAGAACATGAGAACATCATCTGCACGAAGAATATCCGGGATCTGAAAGGACTCCTGCTCTGACAATGACTTTTTCTAACGGTCGCCCAAGAAATTCCGAGCAATGGCACAATCATTGCAACTAATTCTGGCGAATAGTTTTTTCATAGGTTAAGTTTTAGGTTAGAATTGCGGATGCCGCCTGTTGCGAAACAAGCGGCATCCATTCTTTTAAGGACGACTGGAAAGAATTACTATTTTTTACTATAAGAGTATAGGATGAATTTCGTACCTTTGTAGGTTAAACAAGAATTAATCTAATACAACTGTTTTTATGACCAAACATTGCACGAAAGAATGGATGCTCGCAGTCCGTCCATGGTCCTATCCGGCATCGACGATGCCGATCATCGTCACTGCCACCTATCTTGCCTGGAAAGGCATCAGTCTCGGAAACTGGTGGATGGCCGTCTACGCACTGCTCAACATCATCCTGCTGCACTCTGCCGGCAACGCCTGGAGTGACTACAAGGATTTCACGAAAGGAGTGGACAGTCATGAGTCCTACGGTCAGCACGTCCTCACCGCCGGAATCTTCCGCGCTGACGAGATCAAGAGACTGAGCCTCTGTCTCCTCGCCGCAGGAACGCTCATGGGCATCGGTCTCATCTTCCTCTGCCAGCACCTTTACGGAGAGTGGCTGACGCTGCTGTACATCGGTCTTGGCGGTGTGCTGAGCGCACTCGTCTATCCGATCTGCAAATACAACGCGCTCGGAGACTTGATCATCCTCATCGCCTATGCCGTCCTGCCGACCCTCGGCACTTCTTTCATCCTTACCGGCCAGATCGACTGGACGGTCCTGCTGCTGGCACTTCCGTTGGGCCTGATCACTGACGGCATCCTCCATACGAACAATACCCGCGACATTCCGACTGACAAGGAAGCCTCGATCCATACGCTGCCGATGATCATCGGACACAAGGCTTCCGCCATCTGGTACTTCACGGAAATGATGATTCCTTATGTCTGGGTCGGCGTACTGTCCATGTTCGGCATCTTCCCGGTATGGACCGTCTTCATCTTCCTGACTTTCCCGGTCGCCATCGGCAACGGCAGGATGATGATGAAATCCCTGCGTTGCGGACTGGATGTGATCGCCAATCTGGACATCAGCACCGCCAAGCTGCAGCTGCTGTTCTCCCTGATCCTTTCCTTTGCATTCATCCTCGGAATCTTCATTTAAACTATGGCGCTGACGAAAAAAGAAATGAAGAAAGTCTACGCAGGTGCTGTTCTGGCGATGATCCTGTGGTTCATCCTGTTCTCACCGTGGACTGCGCCGTACATTCCGTTCTGGATCGGCATGACCTGTGCAGGCCTTACCCTGACCGGCTATGCGATCTGGGCCAGCCCGGACCTGCACCAGCTGAAGATTTCCTTCAATCTGGAAAACATCGGATGGGGCATCCTGATCGCCATGGCACTCTGGTGCATCTTCTGGCTCGGAGATTTCCTTTCCTCCATGATGTTCGACTTCGCCAGACCGCAGGTCGACATGATCTATGCGATGCGGGCCGAAGAGAACCCGACCGTCATCGCCCTCCTGCTGCTCCTGATCATCGGACCGGCGGAGGAATTTTTCTGGAGAGGTTTTCTTCAGCGCGATTTCAGCAAGAAGTGGAACCCGAACATCGGTTTCATCGTGACCCTGCTGCTGTACACGATGGTCCATCTCCCGAAGATGAATTTCATGCTGATCATGGCAGCGATGGTAGCTGGAGCCTTCTGGGGCCTCCTCTACCGCTTTTTCCCGGACAAGTTAGGTGCACTGATCATCTCGCACGCACTGTGGGATGCCGCCACTTTCGTCTGGTTCCCGATATTGTAAATTTCTTAAACTTTTATAATTATGAGTAAAAAAGTATTACTGATGATCCTCGACGGATGGGGCGAGGGCAGACATGACAAATCTAACGCAATCTGGGTACAGGGGGCACCGTACATCGAGTCACTCCGTACGAAATACCCGATGAGCCACCTCCACGCCTGCGGAGAGTACGTAGGTCTTCCTGACGGACAGATGGGTAACTCCGAAGTCGGACACATGAACCTCGGCGCAGGCCGTATCGTCTATCAGGACCTCGTGAAGATCAACATGGCCTGCCGCGACCACAAGCTCCTCGAGAATCCTGAAATCAAAGCCGCTTACGATTACGTGAAGAAGACCGGAAAGAAGCTCCATCTGATGGGACTCTGTTCTACCGGCGGTGTACACAGTTCTCTTGAACACGTGTACGAGTTCCTGAACGTAGCCAAGGAGCAGGGCATCGAAGATGTCTTCGTACATTGCTTCATGGACGGCCGTGATACCGACCCTAAGAGCGGTAAAGGCTTCGTAGAGTCCCTCGAGGCACAGATGGCCAAGTCAACCGGTAAAGTCGCTACCGTCTGCGGACGTTTCTATGCGATGGACCGAGACAAGAGATGGGATCGCGTGAAGACCGCTTATGACATGCTCGTATCCGGTGAGGGCCAGAAAGCCGTTTCCGCTACTGAAGCGATCCAGGCTTCCTACGATGCCGGTGTCACCGACGAATTCATCAAACCGATCGTCGTGACCGGTGCTGACGGCAAAGCCCTTGCAAAGATCGAGGAAGGCGATGCAATCATCTTCTTCAACTTCCGTAACGACCGTGCCCGCGAGCTCACCGCAGTCCTCACACAGAACGATATGCCGGAGCAGGGCATGCACACGCTTCCGCTCTACTTCTGCTGTCTGACTCCATACGATGCTTCCTTCCAGGGCGTGCACATCCTCTTCAACAAGGAGAATGTGACCGAAACCCTCGGCGAGGTCGTTTCCAAAGCCGGCAAGCACCAGCTCAGGATCGCGGAGACCGAGAAATATGCCCACGTCACCTTCTTCTTCAACGGTGGTGCCGAGGCTGTCTTCGAGAATGAAGACCGTATCCTCGTGAACTCTCCGAAGGTCGCTACCTATGATCTCCAGCCGGAAATGAGCGCTCCGGAAATCACCGAGAAGCTCGTTGCCGCCATCAACACGGAGAAAGAGGATCTCATCATCCTGAACTATGCCAATGGAGACATGGTCGGTCATACCGGTATCTTCCCTGCCATCTGCAAGGCCGTCGAGACCCTGGACGGTTGCGTGAAACAGGTCGTTGAAGCTGCTATCGCCCACGATTATGCTGTCCTGCTGACCGCAGACCACGGCAACTGCGACTACTGCATCAACGATGACGGAACGCCGAACACCGCACACTCCCTGAACCTTGTCCAGTTCGTCGTCATCAACGCCGGAGTAGATTCAGTGAAAGACGGAAAGCTTGCCGATGTAGCTCCGACCATCCTCAAGCTGATGGGAATCCCTCAGCCGGCAGCGATGACCGGTGAGGCTTTGATCTAAGCAGGAAGGACAGCCTGCGAAGACTGAAATCGAAAAGTGGCCCAGAACCAAGGTTCCGGGCCACTTTTCTTAGACCGTTTTTACAAATATACCCTAAAATACGCTTAATGTACATCAGAATGAACCGGTATCCGTTAGGAGAATCGGTAGCAAAAACTATATCTTTGCAGAATAAACCAAAATAAGATTTTGGCCTTTTCATAACGCAAAAAAAGAGACAGACCTGAAGTGATTCACGTCTGTCTTTCTTTATTTTTCAACCCGACCCAATACCATTTATACCCTGACTCCAAGAACGGTGGTCCGGTGCGGAGTGGTGTAGTTTTCCTCGATCGTAAGCTGCAGTCCCGAAGTCTCTTCTCCGCCCAGCTTTATCGTCAGGCGGAGTCCGCTGACCCAATCAACCCAATGAGCCTGGAGCACGAGCGTATCCGGCGCGCTCCAAGCGTAGGCTCCGGCCACTCGGAAAGGCCGTTTCAATCCGTCACAGCGTCCGAGCGCACTGATGGAATAAGGCGGGCAGGCAATAGATTCGTGCAGAAGCCAGTTTTCATAGCCGAATTCCAGCACGATGAGAGTCCCGTCATGATGACGGGCCGTAAAACGCAGTCCTGGACGGCAGGACATCGGCACCAGCGTGATGCTCTCCCAGCCCAATGGATTCTCTTCCACCGGATGATTCCAGCCGTAGAGCCGGGACAGAGAAAGCGGAGAGGAAGCACGGCCTTGCGGCAAGGGCAGGATGAAATCCCGCAGCCGTTCCTGCAAGCGTCGGCAATCCTCCCCCGGCACGGAAGGCCGGTCCGAAAGTTCCGGAAAAAGCAGCTCCTGCAGCAGCACCCGATGCCGCCAACCGCCGGAGACCAGAATCTCAGTGATGGCGACAACCATGTCCTCGCGAGGATAGATAAGCAGATACTGTCCCAGCACACCATCCATCCGGCAAGCACCCGGAGATTCCGCACAGGCCCACATCTGATAACCGTAAGCATCATACTTCGTCTCCACGTGCGGAGCCGCCATTTCTTCCAGCCAAGCGGCATCCACCAGCTGACGGCCCTCCCATTGACCTTTATTCAGGAAAAGCTGACCGACCTTCGCCAGATCCTCGGTACGGATTCTCAGTCCCCAGCCTCCCGTATTGAAGCCGTCCGGACTTTGCTCCCAATCTACATCCACGATGCCCATAGGCCTGAAAAGCTCCACCCGAAGGAAATCCAGAAGACGTTGGCCCGTCACTTTCTGCACGATGGCGGAAAGCAGGAAAGTACACATGGAATCATAGTCGAAGACCTCTCCAGGCCGGTTCTTCACCGGCAGCGCCAGATAATCCCTCAACCACTCGCAAGAACGGTTGCGGAGTTCCCAGTCCGAGACGATGCCCGAACGCATGGTCAGCAGATCCTCCACCGTCATCCGGACCAGGCGGGAATTCACTTCCGACAAGGCTCCGACCGGTGCCGGCAGATAACCGGACAGGTACTGGACTACCCGGTCCGACACGTCCAGCAAGCCTTTCCCGACCGCGATCCCCACCGCCAGTGCCGTGAAAGTCTTCGAACAGGAATAGACGGTATGCTTGTACTCCGGCCGGAAAGGTTCCTGCCAGAATTCACCGATCACATGGCCATGACGGAGCACCATCACGCTGTGGATTTCGGCGGATGGAAGACGTCTCATCTCCTCAAAGAGCGCAAGAAGCGCCGCAGAAGGGACTCCCTGCAGCTCCGGAGCCGAACGCGGGAGGCTATTCATCACATTTCTGTCCGACATAGAGATCAGATCAGACCACGGGCACGAAGCAAGGCATCAGGGTCCGGGTCAGCCCCGCGGAAACGGCGGTAAAGCTCCATCGGTTCATCGCCGCCACCTTTCTCCAGGATATTTTTGCGGAAAGAAGCGGCCGTCTCCGGATCGAAGATACCCTTCTCCTGGAAAAGCTCGAAAGCATCCTTGTCCAGCACCTCTGCCCACAGATAGCTGTAGTAGCCGGCACTGTAGCCGCTGTTGAAGATGTGCGCGAAATATGAAGTACGATATCGCGGAATGATCTCTCCGATCAGTCCCATTTCCCGGCAGACTTTTTCTTCGAAGGTCAATGGATCTATGCCTTCCATGGATTTCAGTTCATGCCACTTCATATCCAGGATGGAGGCCGCACAGAGTTCGGTCGTCATGAAACCCTGGTTGAAGGTCTTCGCCGCATGAATCTTCCGGACCAATGAATCCGGGATCATTTCCCCGGTCTCATAATGACGGGCATACCCCTCGAGCACCTCCCGCTGGAAAGCCCAGTTCTCATTGACCTGGGAAGGGAATTCCACGAAATCACGAGCTACGGAAGTACCGCTGACAGACTTATAATGGCATTGGCTCAGAAGACCATGGAGCGCATGACCGAACTCATGGAACATGGTATTCACCTGATCCAGAGTCAGCAAGGACGGCTTTCCATCGATCGGACGGGCGAAATTGCCGACATTCACGATGATCGGACGAATATTCTCGCCATACACGATCTCCTGGTTGCGGACATTGTTCATCCATGCACCGCCGCGCTTCGTTTCACGCGGGAAATAGTCGGTCATGAGATAACCGATGAGGGTCGTGTCGGCATCCAGCACCTCGAAGACCTCCACCTCCGGATGATAGACCGGTGCATTCCTGATCGGACGGAACTGCAGGCCGTACAGCTTGTGGGCGGTCTCGAAAACACCCTCACGCACGTTCTCCATCTTGAAAAACGGACGGAGCTGTTCCTCATCGAGGTCATATTTCTCGCTGCGGACCTTCTCGGCATACCAGTCCCAGTCCCAAGCCTGGATGCGGGAACCGGCCGGCAGGAGGCCTGCGGCAATGTCCTTGTCCATCAGCACCTGCATCTCTGCGACTTCTTCACGGGCTTTCGAGACGGCACTGACCATGATTTCCTCCAGAAACTTGTCTACCGTTCCGGAATCATGGGCCATCTTATCTGATAGAATCAAGTTCGCCGGGGTATCGTAGCCTAAGAGCTTCGCTTTCTCGATACGGAGGGTCATCACTTCCTTGATGATCTCCATATTGCTGTTCTCCCCCTCCTGACAACGGGTAGAATAGGCACGGAACATCGCTTCACGACGGTCACGGTCAGCCGTAGCGGCCATGACCTCGTTGTATTCGGAGACATCCACGCCGAAGGTTTTCTCGAAAGCATTGTTCGCGGCCAGCAGATGATTGCCGAACTGCTGCTCAAGCACGGCCAAAGACTTGTTGATATCTTTCAGACGGGTCTGGCCGGCTTCGTCCAGAGCGACACCGCTGAGCATGAAATCCTTGTACATGTTCTTCACGACCATCCGCTGTTCCTGGGTATAGACCGTGTCATCGAGCTGTCTGTACAGGACAGCTACCCGCTCATAGAAGGCCTTGTCCATGAAGATGTCATCCTCATGCCCGGTCAGCAGCGGAAGGGCCTCTTCCACGACGTACTGAAGTTCCGGGGTATTATCGGACTCGCTGAGATTGAAAAGGACACCGGTCACCCGGTCCAGGATTGCTCCTGATCTTTCGTAAGGAGTGATGGTATTCTCGAAGGTCGGGGCCTCCGGATCCGCCACGATGGCGGCGATCTCCGCCTTTTGCTCTTCAATTCCGGCTTTTATAGCCGGGATATAATGTTCATTCCTGATGCGGGCGAAATCGGGCATGCCGTAAGGAGTCGCCCACTCCGAAAGGAAGGGATTCACCTCTTCCGATGCTGTGCAAGAAACCATAGTCATGATCGCTGTTGCTAGGATGGTACTTTTTTTCATTAGCTTCTACTTTAAAAAGGGGGCGGCCGATATGCAGCCACCCCTCTTCAAATTCAAATATCCTGCCTGAGAACGCGTCTCAAGCATGGAAAGGCTAGTTGACCTTCACACCGGAGATGTCCAGCAGATTGAACTGGATATTGCCCTGATAGAGAGTGATGATTCCAGTCACGTCAATGGTCTTTCTGCCAGCAAGCACTTCCGGATCGATCTCACGATCCGCAAACTTGCAGAAACCGCTGGTACGGACCTGAATGCTCTTGTCTCCAACCTTGAAATACTGGCTGACAGAATAGGCGTTCTTCTCGATATCGGGATAAGTACCGTCTCCTTTATGTTCTCCGACAGTGCCGAAAGCAGCACTTCCGCTACCGATCTCCGCAGCGTCCCAGAGGCCGCTCTGGATATACTCGGTCATCTTGCTCTTAGACATCGCCCAAGTGGTGATGCCCCAGGTTTTCTCGTCGGAAAGGAAGATACGATTATCGGCTGATTCCTTGTCCTTGTTGGAATCCAGATAAAGCAGTACGAAGACCTGGTTATCGTATTTCAGCCCCTTGATGGTCACGAGACTACCGACGAACTTGTTCGTCTTCTGCGTGTCATCCTTGCCAGGAAGCTCGGAAATACTGTATTCTCCCGGTCCCGGATTCTCGGAAAGGACCATCGGTACCACCGGTTCTCCCGGTTTACCTTTAAACACATGCTGGTCGATGATGAGCGGTGATTCCATATAGGAAGTCTCATACTTGGCGACAGTACTGGAAGTTCCCAGCTGGACCATACCGTTTCCGCCATATCTCGGGTTGTCTTTCCAGCCGTACTGACCGATTGTCAGGTCCTTACACTTGATGTAGAGAGTCTGGCCCGGCTTGTAATCGTTATAAAGACCGTTCTTGCCGATCTTGATCTCGATACCACCGGTCTCGTCCTGGATATAGAGGCTCTTGTAGAAGTTGCCCGGCTGGTCGGTCGTGGAAACCTTTCCGGCGATGATGATATCCTCATTGATCTTGTAAGGTTTGCCGTTCTCGTAGGTACCGACAAGATCCGCAATAGAGTGAGTAGCTTCCATCTCTACAGGTTCCTGATATGCCGGCTCATCATACTTTCCAGTAAAGACGGGTCCGAACTCTTCGCAAGAAACGAGTGAGAAAAGGACTGCAGCCACTGCCGCTGTTTTAAATATTACTTTCATCTTGCTGTCAAATTAGAATCTGAAATAGACATTCAACATATAATTGATACCCTGCATGTAGAAGTACTTCGGATCGAACCGATAGTAACGGTTGGTATCTGCACTCTTGATCAGACGGGTCTGCTCATAACCGCCGGTCTTGACGTTTCGGTTATTGGTCATGTTGTTGATGTTGAGCGAGAAACCGAAGTTGTACTTGCGGTTGATGTACCAGGATTTTCCGATGCTGGCATTAAGAAGAAAGACTGGTTTGAACTTCTCCTGGGCCGCCATGTACTCGATCTCTGCCGGGGTTGCCTTACCGTCAGGTCCGGCAACAGCCACTTCTGTCCTGTACAACGGATTCATGTCCAGGTAAGAATTCGCGAAGAACTGACCGTTCAGGTCGAAGAACCAGTAAGAAGAAGTCCGGTAGTTGAATCCGAGGCTGGTCGCCAGCTGCGGCGTACTCGGCACATAATGCTTCTGGCTCTTGGCTACGATCGGATTGCCGTTGATGTCCAGATCCGGCATTTCCACACCGTCGACCTGGACCGTCCTGTACTCGACCGGATGGCTCTTCCAGTAAGGAAGCTGCTGATTGTCGAAGATGACCTTCTCGCTGTTATCGATGGTCTGGGTCATGTAAGGATTGGAGGTGTAGATATGCTCACCCCAAGCCACGACACCCTGGAGGGAAAGACCTTTCGCGAAGAACGGAATCTTGAAACCGAGCTCGATACCCATGTGACGGATATCCATGCCGGTCATCGCGAAGTTCGTGAAGGAGTGCTGAGTATCATCATAGAAGCTCATGAGATCGGTCATATCCCACATCTTGGTCCAGTAACCGGTCAGACGGATATCATAGCCATTGGCTGCCCAATGGTAGTTGATGTCAGCAGATAAAGTCTTGCTGGTCGTCAGGTTCGGGATCAGCGAATTCCTGGTCCTCGGAGAGACGAAAGACTGGGAGAAGGTCGGTGCATCATTATAGAAACCGACATTCGCATAGACACGATGGCCACCTTTGAAAGTATAGCCTCCGGCTACCTTTGCCCTTGCCGTGAAGAATCTGGCAGACTCGGATTTACCCTTGGAGTTCTCCGGGAAAAGGCCTTTCCTGTAGATACCGTTTCTCCAGAACTGGTCGTAACCCATCTCCAGAGCGGCATCGGCATCCCAACCGTCCTTCTGGTAGTTGTAATGCGCCCATACCTTGGCATTGACGACATTCGCGAAATAATTGTAGCCGTACTTGTCTCCTTTCTTCAGTTTCTGGGCCTCACCATGTTTTTCGAAATAATCCAGATCGTTCTGAATCTTGATCTCGTCACCGGCGAAGTCACGCTCAGCGAACTGGTCGATGTTCAGGTAATACTTGCCACCGAGCAGATCGTCCACTTTCTTGAAGAAATGAGTCGTGTTGTATTTCAGACCTACGCCACCGACAAGGGTCATCCAATCCTTCGGTCTCCATTTGAAGTCCGCGTTCAAGTTGAGATCGTTCTGGTCGACACGACGTTCCTCGACGATATACTTGGACCGACCGTCCTCGCTGTTGTAGTTGACATTGTAGAGGCGATCCCAGTTCACATGCTGATAGTTGACATACTGGGTATTGGCAGGATTCCACATCTCCTGCGCCCAAGCGAATTTCTCATAATTATTCTTGCCGTAGCCTTCCTCATCCATGTAGAAGAAGCTCGGAAGATTACGATAATAGTCCGGTCTCGGATCCGGAGCATCATACCAGTCAAGCGCTGTGTAACCGTTCTTTCCGGTCCTGTAAAGGAAAGTCAGGTTGGTCTCCAGATTCTCGAGCGGATCTGCCGTATATTTCACGATGAAGACCGGCTCGTGCGTCTTGCGGACACGGGAGTTACGTACCTTGCCATTCTGATAACCCCAGTTGGAGTTATACATGTTGTCCCCCATCAGGTCATAGACTTCCTGAGTGGAAGCATTCTGCGCGCCACGCTGACCAGGAGCCGCGAATACGGAGAAGGACAACCTGTGCTGGTCATTGAACTTCTTCTCTGCAGCGAGGTAATAAGCGAAGGAACGATAATAGACACCTTTCACCCAATCGTTGCCACCGATACGAGCGCTGACATTGGCCGCGAAAGACCAGCCGTTGTCCAGCTGACCGGAAGCATAGGTCGCCATCAGACGGAGACGGTAGAGCGCAGAGTTGGTCAATGCGCTGAAGCTCCAGCCCGGACGGACGCTGAGGGCGTTGCCGTGGAAGTTGGTGATGCCGTTGAAACCGCCGACACCATAGTCAGAAGCTGCGTTGCCGATAGTGCTCTCCTTGCTTCTCATGGCCTCGTTCAGGCCGCTCCAGAGGGAGAACGGCGCATAGCCGGTGATGGCATCATTCATCTTGACACCGCTCAGATAGACATCCTGGGTCTCATTGGCATAACCCCTGTTCTTGAAACGGATCGGGCTGAAACCGAAGCCGGCGATATTCGAGAAGATATCATAGGAGCCGAAGATGATGGACGGAGAATCGGAATAACCGGAATCATCCAGGTCGAACTCGGCGAAGCTGGAGTCGTCCACCTCCTCGACCTGCTGCTCAGCCACCATGGAAAGAAACATCATATCCTTGACATATCCTTCCACAGTCACGTTGACATGAGCGTCGACGAAGCCTGCAGCCTTGACCAGGAGATCATACATACCGTTGTTCAGACCTTCGATGACGAAACGTCCGTTCTGGTCTGCTTCTATGGAAGCCATCACGACGCCCTGCTGGAGGACAGTCACCTGAGCTTCCGCGATAGGTGTCCTGCCGACACGATTGACTACCGTACCTTTCACGCCACCGGTCAGATTCTGAGCCAGCAGAGAAAGAGAGCAGAGCAATGCCGCGAACACCAAAGTTAGTTTCTTGTACATTTTGTCTATAATTGATTGAATTACTTGCTAAGTACGATATAGGTCGGGAGATGGTCGCTGTAACCACCGACGAATGAACCGTTGGAGAAAGTACGGAAAGGATAGCCCTTGTACTGTCCCTTCTGCGTGATCAGGAACGGTTTCTTGAAGACGCGACCATAATAGCCGGTCTTGAACTGATGGATCTTCAGTCCGCCGTCAGGCGCGTCGAGCAGGTTCTTGTTCACGAGAATCAGGTCGTAGATACTCCATTCACCCCTATAGGCCAATGAGCCGTAGCCGGCCTTGAGCATGGAAATGAACGGACAGAAGAAATCCGTCTCGGTCACATCCTCGACATTTTCCTTGGCGTGATGATAGACAGATATGCTGGTATCAGTCGGATTATCGTTCATATCACCCATGGTGATGATCTTGATGCCTGGATATTTCTTCTGCATCTCCATCGCATGGTTGTAGATGATCTCACCGCCGCGGTCACGGAGCTGGTAGCTGCCCTTCTTGTCTCCGGCCCTGGAAGGCAGATGAGCGACATAGATGGCGAAATGCTCTCCCTCGATCAGCCCATGAACCATAAGCACGTCACGAGTCTTGAAATATTCCTGCTCTTCCTTGCTCATGATGAAGTCGATGGTCGGGCTGTCGAAAGTATAAGGGATGGACTCGCTGTCCAGGTAAGTGAACTGTTTCGGATTGTAAAGCAAAGCGACATCGACACCACGTCTGTCCGGACCATCATAATGAATGATCTGATAGTTCGCATCGGCAATGGCCGGCTGAGAGACGAGGTCCTCGAGGACCAGACGGTTCTCGATCTCACTCACACCGAGGATAGTATGGTAGCGGCCGTTTTCCTTGGCCATTTCCTTGATGACACGTGCCATGTTCGAGAGTTTCTTCTGATACTTGGCCTCGGTCCATTTGTTCTTGCCTTCCGGCGTATATTCCGCGTCGTTCTTGACCGGATCATCGTAGATATCGAAAAGATTCTCGAGATTGTAGAAACCTACGACATAGTTACGATGTTTTCCCTGTGCCTGGGCAGTCATGGCTGAACCCAGAAGCAGCACTACGGAAAGAATGTAGATTATACGTTTCATTGTGTCAATTGTTAGTCCAGAATTCATCTTCGGCATTCTCGACCCTGGAGGTCAAGGTTTCACCGATCCGGGACGGAAGATTCACGAAGAAATCCATACCCGTCTTTTTCTCCAGTTCTGCGACCGTCATGGAATGTTTCATGACATTGTCGGCAGATCTGTTCTCGAAATAGAAGGCGATGCTGGTGTAACCTCCTGTGGAAGCACTGACCATGCTGGCCGTTCCTCCCCTGGAATATCCCAACAAGGCCTTGAAATAGCCACCGGGAATAGTCACCTCTTTTCCAGAAGCATCATCCACACGGCCTATGGAATTGCTGACCGTGCAGCCAGTCACGACATAGAGGGTATCGAACTTCAATGACCAAGATCTTACGCGGGATTCCAGCTCGGCCCAAGTATTCTCATTGAGTTCTCCCGCCTGAGGAGTCATGTTGGTATAGTAGAAAGTGCGCTGATTCTCGGAGCGGATCTGACGGTCCGCAGATGGAAGCTGATGTCCACGTTGCCAACGTCGTCCATGATAGCTTTTATTGAGATTCGGCTGGTACCGGGAAGGTAGCAAAGGATCATAGTTCCATGCGTCCGTCCGGACACCGGAACCGGCGATGAGACCTCTGTTCAACGGATAGGCGACCCAATGGGCAACCAGATTGCGACTGTCCCAGTTGTAGGACCAGTCACGGGTCTCCACTCCCCTCACCTGATGACGGTGACTGAAGAACCAGAGTCCGTCCGCTTCACTGACGGCAGGAAGTTCCAGCCAGCTGCCCGGCTTACACTGCTTCACATCGGAAGGAATCCGTTCCGAAGAACGGGAACTCTGCTTGAATTTCCAGACGCTCACCTTCTTGCCACTGGTACCGACCAGTTTGAGCGAGCGGTCCTGACCGGAAGTGTTCTCATCATATGACAGTTCCAGCTTTCCTCCTCCCTGAACACCGGACTCGACATTCAGTCTTGCCCATCCGTGTTGGGAACCGGTGTACTGGACATCCAGCTTCCAGTTGTCTGAAGCGGAAATCCTGACTTCTCGGGAACCGGCTTCGCAGCCAACCTCGGATACGGACATGGAAATCCTCAAAGAAGGTGCACTCTTCTCCTGTTTCTCACAGGAACAGAAAAGAGATACTATGGTAAACAGCGCTAAAAGCGTGAATTTACGGTTAAATTGAAACATCGTCTTTAGATAACCAAAGGGGCTGCCCGTAAGCCGGACACCCCTTCATCATGTTTTCCGTACTTAGATACGGACTATTTCACTGGATTGATACCGAAGATAATAGCACGCTTGCCAAGTGCCGCCGTCTCGATGGTAAGTGTACCTTCGTCACCCTTGAGAGCGATCTCGTAGTAATCGAGGGCTGTCAGATCGACAAGTTTATATGGTTTTCCACCGGTAGCGCCAAGATTCGCACGTACGCCGTCAACAACAGCACCGTTACCGAATTTGAGGCTGACGCCGGTACCCTTCCAGGCAGCTGCATAGAAACCGATCTTCTTGGTTCCTGCAGGAATGTTGAGTGTAGCCTTACCAAATTTTGAACTTGTACCCAATTTCAATGCCGGGTATTTATCTGCACCACCGTTGACGGTTACCTCATCATTGTAAGATGGAGCAGGATCATTCTTGGAATCAGCAGAAACAGTCCAAGTGATTTCGCTGGTAAACGGTTTTGTCGCCGGGCCGTCCGGTTTCTCCGGTTTAGCCTCACCTGGTTTGTGGCTGACATAGTATCCATTGACTGCCTGAGCATCACCTTTGAACTCACCTCTCTTGCAGTTCATCGTCAGGATATCACCTGCATGAAGACCGATCTTTGCGAAAGACTGGTCATTCTTGTCGACCTGAGTCTGAGTCAAACCGTAGCAATAAACTACACCGGTCTCGTCCTCAAGGTAAATGTTACCATATGTTTCATCAGCGATAGTCTTGATCGTACCAGTCAACTGATACCACTGAGCAGCGCTGACCGGAGCAGCGAGGAATTCTGCAACAGTAACAGTTTTAGTCTCGCCCGGAATTTCCGGTTCCGGATCAGGAGTTACGCCACCCATCTCGAAAGAAATGATCGTACATTTCTTTACCTGATGTGTACCTTTCTTTTCAAAGAACTCATATGGACCCTGTACGGTGACGGTGCCACCGTTCTCGATCTTAGCCTTCCACTCCTCCCAGTTTGCAGGGAAAGCAGCAGTGACAACACCTGTACCGTCGTTGATGTCAAAGCCCCAGAAACGGTCACCTTTGGCAACATTCTCGACCTTACCGACAAGTCTATAAACCGTCTGAGTATCAGCTTTCTTGATGAAATCAGCGACAGAAATCTGCTCAGCCTCTACCGGAGGAACGACCTCACCAGCCTCGAAAGAAATGATCGTACATTTCTTTACCTGGTGTGTACCTTTCTTTTCAAAGAACTCATATGGACCCTGTACGGTAACGGTGCCGCCGTCAGCGATCTTGTCTTTCCACTCCTCCCAGTTTGCAGGGAAAGCAGCAGTGACCACACCGGTGCCGTCGTTGATGTCAAAGCCCCAGAAACGGTCACCTTTGGCAACATTCTCGACCTTACCTTTCAAGGTGCAGACCTTCGCTGGATCAGCATTCTTGATGAAGTCAGCAATCGGAGTAATGTCCACCTTATCACCGTTAGGACCAGCCTGAGCAATCTTCAGAGTAGCATCGAAAAGACCGATAGTGAATTTGAGGTTTGCTGTTCTGTTGCCAGCTTCATTCGCTTTTACCTCGATCGTGATGGTCTGAGCGGCGTTGGAGGCCTCACCCTTTACAGGGGTTACAGTCAACCACTCCGGAATCTGGCCATCGATCTTCCATGCGCGGGTTGCAGTCAACGCTACGGTCTCCGTAGAGCCGGCCTCTGCAATTGTCAATTCAGTAGGATCGAGAGAGATCTCAGGAGTACCTGCTGGTTCCGCTTGCTTGTTGCAGCTTGCAAACACTGCAAGGGCTGCGAAAGCTGTAAGAATAAAACTTTTGATTTTCATAATGATACTATTTATATAAGTGTTTGTTCTTCTGTAGAATTATCCATATTAATGGATTGACAAATATATAATAAAATTTGCAGTTCATCAACTTCTTTTCCGTCAATTTCCAATCAATTTGCCGTCAAATTCCAACCTTTACCGATGTCCAATGAGTCTGACGAGAACTCAGAACAGAACGAGGCCGGGACAGCAGTGTCCCGGCCTCGTTCATCCATTCAGGAACCGATGGTTCCGTGGGGCATTTTTCAGAATTACCAAACAATATCCTGTTCTTCCCAAATCTGGATGGAGTTCGTTGCTGCGCCCTCCGGAACGGCATTGAAAGTACTTCCACAAAATACACCCTCAGCATTCATTTCCATTACGTTGCTCTCTGGAGCGATATATTCTTTTTTCATAATTCAATCTTATTTTACTTTACCTTTACCATTGCTACACGTTTTTCCCACCATTGACAGCCTGCTGTCTTGAAATAAACATTATAGACACCAAGTGCTATATTTTCAATATCATTACCTGTATTCTTCAAATACATATTTCCATTTTCCTCGTCGTGATCAAAGCCGAACCAGACATCTTCCTTTATTCCGTCATGTTCCCAATACTGAGGAATGAAAAACTTAATTTTATTCCCAGCATCTATTTTCACATTGAAAAGTACATACTGGCCATTGCCGGCATCAATCATTTCCAATCCTGGATTCCAGTTAGTGCCTGCATTCTCTCCCCTATAGTATATTTTGCTATGCTTAACAGCACCAACATTATAAATATTACTTGCAGAAGGAATAAAACTACCTGAAATGTTCTTTTTCACGACACTGTCATTGATCTTGATATCAAAGCCAGGATATTTCTTTGGCTGAACAGCCATATAATACACTCCGTTAAGTTTTGAACCCGTCAATGTAACGACATCAGCACCTGCTACGAAAGAAACACTGGAGATTTCTTTTCCATTATCGTCTCCCTGAATGTCAAGTCTCAGCAAAGCCGTCGTGTTTCTGAAAAAGAGGTCATGATTGTCAGATTCAGCAGTGAGTTCAACGACTGCCGGATCATAATTGCCGGCAACGGCTTTCTGGTTTGCATTGAACTTGCCATAAGTAGCAACATACTTAGGAGTCTTTGGATTAGGAGCGACAACACCGGTAAATGTTGCAGTCTCAGCCTCTGTCATGCCATCAGGAAGAACAGCGGTCAATTCAACTCCATTAATTGTGATCTTATCACCAGTCACCCATACGGATTTGTTGCCCTGAATAGCAGTCTTGGTCTCCGCCAAGGAAGCGGTGAAAGTCATGGTCTTTCCTGTCTCGGGACCTTCGGTCTCGAGATTTTTCTCCTGGCAGGATACAGCACAGAGTGCGAGGCCTGCAAGAAGCATTGTGTAAATCCTTTTCATATTCTTTTTATTGTTATCATTTAATCCAGCGTATTTTTACGCAAATTATTAAAATTATAAGATATAAACTCTTAAAGTTTTCTGAACGAAATGGCGAAGCCGCCGCCTCTGGCCATGGTCATGTCCAGTACGGTCTTCGAGTCGACCTTCTTCTTCAGGATTTCATAAGCCTGCGGATTCGTCTCGTAGTCAGCATCTGCGGCGTCCTGGTAGATGGTGGCTTCATACTCGGCTCCCTCTTCGAGGAAATCCATCGGTACGGCCAGCGTCCTCTTCTCACCGTCAGTCACACCGCCGACGAACCATTGACCTGCTTTCTTGCCTTGACGAGCAATCACGACATAGTCTCCCGGCTCTGCGAGAAGGTAGCGGCTCTGAATCCAGTCGATATCCACATCCTTGATGAACTGGAAGGCATCCAGGTGCGCTTCATAGTGCTCCGGGAAGTCCGCAGCCATCTGGAGCGGCGAGTACATGGTCACGTAGAGAGCCAGCTGATTGGCGATGGTTGCATTGACATAAGACTTGTTCCTGCCTCCGGTCGCTTCCTTGAGATCCATGCAGAAGATACCTGGGGTATAGTCCATCGGACCACCGTTCAGACGGGTGAACGGAAGGATGGTGACATGACCTGGTTTCGTGCCGCCGAAGGCCTGGTACTCGGTGCCTCTCGCACTCTCGTTGCCGATGAGGTTAGGCCAGGTACGGCAGAGGCCGGTAGGACGTACAGCTTCATGGGCATTGACCATGATGTGATGCTTGGCGGCCTGTTTCACGGCATAGAGGTAATGGTTGATGAGCCACTGGCTGTAGTGGTATTCCCCGAGCGGAAGGATGTCACCGACATAACCGCTCTTGACGGCATTGTAACCGTATTTTTCCATGAGCTGATAGGCTTCTTCCATGTGGCGTTCGTAGTTGCGGACGGAAGAAGAACTTTCGTGGTGCATCATCAGGCGCACACCCTTGGAATGAGCATATTCGTTCAATGCCTCGATATCGAAGTCCGGATAAGGGGTCACGAAGTCGAAGACATAGTCCTTGTTGCAGTTCGCCCAGTCTTCCCAGCCTTCGTTCCAGCCCTCGACGAGGACCTGGTCGAAGCCGTGCTCGGCAGCGAAGTCGATATAGCGGCGGACATTGGCATTGTTGGCACCGTGAGTGCCGTTCGGAGTACTCTTGGAGTAGTCGGTCTTGCCAAGCTGTACGGAAGCATAATCATTGGTATAGGACCAGCTGCTCTTTCCGGAGATCATCTCCCACCATACTCCGACATATTTCACCGGTCTGATCCAGGAGACATCCTCGAGAGCGCAAGGATCATTGAGGTTCAGAATCAGACGGGAGGCCAGCATCTCTGTAGCCTGGTCCGCGACCTGGACAGTTCTCCAAGGGGTCTTGCAAGGGGTCTGCATCTGGCCTTTCCAGCCCTGTGCGTCAGGAGTCAGGAAAGAACGGAAAGTCAGGGCAGCAGGATCGAGCAGCAGATGCATGCACGGATAGTTCACCAGAGCGGCCTCATGCAAAGTAATGTACTTGCCGGTATCCGTTTTCATGATGAGCGCGGTCTGCACACCGTTCTTAGAGAACGGGGTCTGCGAAGAATTGCCACAGAGCGCTTTCTTGAAATTCCGTGAAATCTCGGTCAGACGACACTGGGTGTATTCATATTCCTGCGTATCAAAGTCTCCCGGAATCCACCAGGCAGTATGGTCACCGGCCATGGCGAACTCGGTAAGTTCCTCCTTGATCACGAAATAACTGAGTTCTTTCTGGTACGGGAAGATGTACCGGAATCCGAGTCCGTCGTCGTAGAGACGGAAACAGATGGACATCTTGCGGCCACTTTCTTTCTGCAGCAGGTCCACCGTCAACTCATTATAATGGTTTCGGATCTGTGCTTCTTCGCCCCAGACCGGCTCCCAGGTCTCATCAAAGCTGTCTTCGTGAGAAGCGGAAAGTTCAAAACCGTCATGGAAAGACTGAATCGGTTCCGTGTCTTTCTTGATGACCTTATCACCTTCGTAAACAATCTCGGAAGCTTTGAGAGTTCCACGCAGGTCAAAACCGAGACGGGATGGTCTGATGATTTCCTCACCATCCTTCGACAAGGTGTACATCGGCGTACCGTCATCCGCCATCAGGAACTGGAGTTCAAGACAAGCATCGGGCGATTTCAAGATTCTGAGGGCTTCCACTTTTTTCTGTGCCGCCTGGCAGGAATCTGAACGCAAGGCGACGGTAATGACCAGGAACACGACCGACAAAGCGAGAAGTACTCCCAGCAGAATACGAGAATTGAATCTGATTTTCATGATATGTTCATTATTTTTTGAATTCTACGACAAGAGACTGACGCGGTCCGACAACAGTCCGATCAGAAAGGTTCACCGTCTCGCCGGTGATGACGTTACGGCCTGCACCCAGACCTGCAGCGATTTCGGAGTAGCTCTCCCAAGGAAGGTTCTTCGCTTCGTCGGAATTGTTGATGTATACGAAGACGACCTCGTCCTCATCATAGCGGAAGAAACCATAAGTATTGTCCCTGCTGAGGAAGTGCATGGTTTTACCGTTATGGATGACCTCCTTGGTCTTTCTCCACTGGAACAGACGGCTGACATAATCGTACATTTCCGCGAACTGGCCGGCTTTGACAGGCGTGCCGTCAATGTTGTGCGTCATGGCTGCACGTCCTTCCGGCGTGAAGGCATCGAACTCGTCACCTGCCCAGCCTCCCGGAAAATCGAATCTAAGACCGCCATGGCCTTCTGAGCGCTTCTTGGAAACGAACATCTGCTCGTCACCACAGTAGACCTGAGGGATACCTCTCATGGTGGCCATGAGGGTCATCGCCATCTTGACCTTGTCCGGATTCTGGCCGACGACATCAGCGATACGGTCGGTATCATGATTGCCGACGAAGATCATCATCTTCGAGAGATCGTGATAGACGAAATCATTGGACAGGCAATCATAGACCCTGATCATGCCCTGACCCCAGAACGCAGGTTCGTTGAGACCCATGCGGATGGCGTCGTGAAGCGGGAAGTCCATGATGGACGGGAGATGAGAATCGAAACCGTCCTTGTTGTCGTTGCCCCCCTGCCAGTAAGCGAGCTGAGGCGCGACATTCGTCCAGCATTCGCCGACGATGTTGAAGTTCGGGTATTCCTTGAGCACGGCGGCGCACCACTGGCTCATCGGTTCTCTTTCATTATATGGATAAGTATCGACACGGAAGCCGTCCAGACCGGCATACTCGATCCACCATACCGCCCACTGCTTGAAATACTGAAGGACATAAGGATTGTCGAGGTTCATGTCCGGCATGGAAGGAACGAACCAGCCGCTCTCCTGAATGTGGAGATCCTGCTTGGAGGCGTTGATATCCATGTTGGTCGAGAAGCAGACATTGGAAGCCGTGAACTCCGGGAACTGATGGATCCAGTCTTCGAAAGGCAGATCCTCCATCCACCAGTGACCGGTACCGCAATGGTTGGTCACGATATCCATGATGACCTTGAGGCCTTTCTCATGGGCCTTTCCGACGTATTCCTTGTAAAGTTCATTGGTACCTATACGCGGGTCGATATGATAGTAGTCTCCGCAGGCATAGCCGTGGTAGGACTCGTTTTTCTGGTCATCCAGCAGCATCGGAGTGGACCAGATGGCAGTAGCACCGAGGTCAGCGATATAGTCAAGGTGGTCGATGATGCCCTGAAGGTCTCCGCCGTGACGGCCGAAGAAGGCCTGACGGTCCGCTTTCTCGAGGGTCTCGTCGCTGCTGTCGTTGCTCGGGTCACCGTTGGCGAAACGGTCCGGCATGATGAGGTAGATCATATCCGCGGTCGTGAAGCTCTTGCGCTGAGCGGAACCTGCTGCACGGGCATTGAGTTCATAAGCATATTTGAAGCTTTCCTCGCCCTTGGTGAACACCAGGTAGCAGGTACCCGGTTGAGCGTTTGCGCGGATCCTGACATCGGCGAACACATAGTTCGGGCTGTCGGCCTTATGTACAGCCGTCAGTTCGACACCATTTGCTCCGGCGATGCGGAGGTCATAACTTGAAATATCTTCACCGTAGACCATGAGCTGGAGAGGGGTCTCCATGCCGGTCCACCAGGAAAGCGGCTCCACACGGGAAACACGCTCTCCGGCATCCGGTGTGGAAGCGGGATCGAAGACTGGCTGACCGGCGCAGGAAACGAGGGTGGCGGCGGCCAGGAGCATCAATGATTTTCTGAACATATCCATAGTTTCATTGTATTATTCTGCTGTGATTTCATATTTCCAAGGAGCACGGAGCTGTACGCTGACTCTGACCTTGTTGTCCGGGAGGGTTCTGTCGAAGACCAGAGTAC
Source organism: Bacteroidales bacterium (assembly GCA_020026355.1). Lineage (GTDB taxonomy): Bacteria > Bacteroidota > Bacteroidia > Bacteroidales > UBA932 > Cryptobacteroides. Next base: position 12,056 of record JAHHQP010000018.1, on the reverse strand, counting down.
TGTCGTCCGTTGAGATTACCTCGAAACTGCCTTCTGAGAGTGCCTTGTTCTTATGTCTCAGGTCAATGAGGCCGTGGTAGAAGTCCGTGTGGTCGTTTTCTTCCCAAGCCGGGATCGCATCTTTCTCGAAGAACTCGAAGCGCTTGTTCCAGCCCATTTCCTGACCGGTATAGATCAATGGCTGTGAGTCCGGAAGGGTGAAGGTGAGAACGGCCATCGCGCGGGCAGCCTCTCCCATGCGCTCGAACTCGGTGCCGGCCCAGGAGTTCTCATCGTGGTTCGAAGTGAACATCAGACGGGTCGCTCCATCCGGGATCACCGCCGCATCTTTCTCGACGTAGGCCAGGAGTTCCGGAATGCCTTTCTTACCCTGAGCGATGTCATTCAGCAGATGATGGAGTTCCCAAGCGTAGGAAGTGTTGAAGCCGGAAATCTTGTGCAGATCCGAATTCTCTCCTTCAGCCAGCATGTACATGTCCGGCCATTCGCTCCGGAGGCCGCTGATGGCTTCCTGCCAGAATTCAAGAGGAACTTCGCAGGCCATGTCGCAGCGGAAGCCGTCGATGCCTCGTTCCATCCAGAAATTCATGGCAGCTTCCATCGCTTTCCAGACGTCCTTGTTGTCATAATTGAGAGCTGCGATGTCGGTCCAGTCATACTGCACCACGGTATTGCCGAGGCTGTCGCGCTCGTACCAGTCTGCCGGACATTCATTGATCCAGCGGGCATCCGGAGAAGTATGGTTCGCCACCCAGTCGAGGATGACTTTGAAGCCTTGCTGATGAGCGGCGGCGAGGAAGGCATCGAAATCTTCCAGACGGCCGAATTCCGGGTTCACGGCACAGTAATCGGAGACGGCATAGTAGGAACCGAGGGTACCTTTACGCTCTTTCACTCCGATCGGATAGATCGGCATGAGCCAGATCACGTCCACGCCCAGTCTTTCGAGGCGAGGAAGCTGCTGCTGTGCTGCAGCGAAAGTACCTTCCGGGGTGTACTGGCGCACATTCATCTCATAGATGACTGCATTGTCCCAGTCAAAATTCTGCTCCGTCGGCCGGCTGCAGGAAAGCAGGGCCAGGAGGAAAGCGGTCAATATCGTCAGACGTTTCATGAGTCCAATGGTTTTACAAGGTTATTTTTCTGCAAGGATCGTCGCGGATACCGGGGCGGCACTGACCATCTGGCCGGAGAAAGCGCCAAGACCTTCCGCATCCGCCTCGCCGTCACGGGCCAGGATGACATAATTGCCTTGCGGGACATCGAGCTTGACGACTTTCTTGCTGCCGTTGAGCAGGACGACCAGCGATTTCGCCGAATCGATGCCTTCCAGATTCCTGATCCGGAATGCGCAGACCTGCTCGCTTCCGGTGTCCAGGAACTCGAGGTGTGCACGCACGGCTTCGGCCGTACCCAGGCAGAAGCCCGGATGAGCCTTACGGATCTGTGCCAGGGCAGCATAGTAGTCGACGAGGTCCTTGTGCGTCTTCTTGAGGTGCCAGTCGATAGCGTTGATCTCATCCGGCTGGTTGTAGCTGTTCTTCACCCCCATCTTGTCACGGAACATTTCTTCTCCGTTGAAGATGAAAGGAATTCCTTGTGAAGTATAGACGGCAGTCTGTCCCAGTTTGATCATGCGGATCTTCTGAGCATCGGTCGCCTTCGTCGCCTCATTGAGACGGTCATGGAGACAATGATCATCGTGGCAGCTGATGTAGCTGATGTGCTGGAGCGGGCTGCTGCACCACGCCGGTACGCTGATCTGCGGATGTTCCACGCCGCCGGCAATGCCGAATTCGAGATCGGCTTTCTTGCCTTTCACACCGTCCATGAAGCCGGCGTTCGAGCAATCGAGCGGTCCTCTGAGGGCATCACGGATATTGTCGCTGAAGGCGCCGATTCCATTGAGCTTGTAAGTCAAAGCCTTGAAAGCGAGGCTGTCGGCCGGATAAGCCGGTGTACCTGCTGCCCAGCCCTCTCCATAGAGAAGGACATCCGGGTCAATGGAACGGAGTTTCTCGCCGATGAGGTTCATGGTCTCGATGTCATGAATGGCCATGAGGTCGAAACGGAAACCGTCAATGTGGTATTCGCGCATCCACCATTCGAGAGATTCGATCATGTATTTGCGGAACATCGGTCGCTCGGAAGCAGTCTCGTTACCGCAACCGGAGGCATTGCAGAAAGTTCCATCTTCCTGCAGACGGTAGAAGTAGCCTGGCATCGTACGCTCGAAGCCGGTGTCGGAAGCATTGGTCGTATGGTTATAGACCACATCGAGGATGACGCGCATGCCGGCCTTGTGGAGGCTCTGCACGAGCTGCTTGAATTCCTTGATGCGGACTACCGGGTCATAAGGGTCCGTCGAATAGGTGCCCTCAACTGCATTGTAGTTCAAGGGTTCATAGCCCCAGTTGTATGCTCCGTCCTTCGTCTCGTCCAGAGCGGCGAAGTCGGTAGAAGGAAGCAGCTGGACATAGGTCACGCCCATTTCCTTGAGGTGGTCGATGCCGGTGGAGAGTCCGTCCGGTGACTTGGTACCTTCCTGTGTGAGGGCGAGGAACTTGCCCGGATAACTGCTGCCCGCACTCTCATGAGCGGAGAAATCGCGGTGGTGAAGTTCATAGACAATAGCTTCGGATCTCGGAATGACCGGGCTCTTGTCCTCGTTCCATCCTTCCGGGTCGGTATCGGCCCAGTCGATGATAGCGCCACGTCTGCCGTTGATGCCGACCGCCTTGGCGGCGATGCCCTCGGTCTCCTCCAGCCATTGACCTGCGATCTTGACCTGGAAAGTGTAGAACTTCCCTTTCAGATCTTCGGAGATGATGGTTTTCCAGAGACCGCATTCGCTCCGGTCCATGTTCAGGATCCGGAAGGCCGGGGTCTCGGGATCTGCGCTCTTGTAGAGCTTCAGCTGTACCGCTTCCGCATCCGGGCTCCAGAGCGTGAAGGCGGTTTCACTGCCGGCATAGGCACATTCTTCCAGACGGGAGGACGGTACAGTGCTGTCATCAGCATCACCCCCCTTGCAGGAAGCGATGCCGAGAGTTAAAAGTGACGCCATCAGAATGGTATTGATTCTCATTTTCTATCGTTCTTCTAGAAATTGACAAAAAGGCGGAACTCGCTGCCCTGAAGGGTCGTCTGTGCAGAGCTGCCATTGTATTTCTCGTTCTCATTGAACCAGTTGCGCCAGCGGCCGGAAGTCTTGAAATCCAAGGTGACTGACTTCGGATTACGGTCGAAGTTGGCGATAAGCATGAAGTTCCTGCCGTCCGCGCTGCCGTATATGGTCTTGCAATCTCCGCCGAGATAGGTCTCGACTTTCGCGTCCATGTCGAAGAAACGGTCGTTCTGCGCACGGAAGGAGAGCAAGCCGGCATAAGTGTCATAGAGGGCTCTACGGTCCGGATTATCATAGTATTCCCAGAGGGCCGGCTTCTTGGCTGTACGGTCACCGCCGAACATGATGGATTTGTCGTAACCGAGTTCAGCGAACTGCCAGATCATCTTCGGTCCTGGAACCGTCAGGAAGCAGGAGGCTGCCAGAGCGGCACGTTTCATGCGCTGACCGAGGACGGAATCGGAGAACTGCGGAGTCTTGCCCGGCTGAATCGGATCCGGCTGAGGTTTCACTTCTCCGCCTTCTTCCGGACGTTTGCCCGGCTCCATCACCCAGACGGTAGCGGTCTCCAGCTTGAAGACGACGTCATAGGTTCCGGCTACGGCTACCTTGAAGTTCTTGGAATCACCGCCGCGGGCCATGTTGTAATCCTGACCGATGTTCAGCGTAAAGTCACTGTCTCCGTAAGCACCCATATTGTTCTGGTAGTTGTTCTCGCTCCAACTGTTGTTGCTTCTGATCTTGAAGGCATCCGTTGTCGTGAACTTGACGTTCTTAGCTACACGGAGGTTCTTCTCCTTCTCCAACGGAATGTCCGGGATGATTGTACCGTCTGCAGCTGCGTTGCCCCAGCCGGTCATCGTGCCGCAGACACCCCAGGTGTATTCTTCTGCCTTCTTCAGACGGGCTGAAGCGGTCGACTTCTCACCGGCCCATGGCAGACTGACTCTTTCCTCGTCGTGACTTTCCATGAAGCTGACGTAGGTTCCGAACGGCTCATAACTTTCACGCATACGACCGAGATCGGCATTGCCGCCACCGCAGATGGATCTGAATTCATCATTGAGTTTTCTCCAGACTTTCATGCCGTTCTTACCCAATTCAACATTCTCCGCATCCACGAAATGCTCACAGATCATCACGGCATCCGGTCTGATCTCGGTGATGGCATTATGATAATCTTTCAGGATATCCACGCGGCTCTGGTCATAGCTGTCATCCTTTCCACTGTTCTGAGTGAAGCCCTTGGTCAAGTCGAAGCGGCAGCCATCGATGTGGTATTCCTTCAGCAGATACTGCAGACTTCTCTTGATATGATCACGAACCTCCATGTTCTCATGATTCCAATCATGGAAGACGCCGAAGCCATGAGGAGCATCTACATTGAACCAAGGATTATCCCAGGTGGTTTTGCTGCCTTCATAATAAAGCTTGGCCATCGGGCCGTTTCCGGTCACATGGTTGTACACCACGTCCAAGATGACAGCGATGCCTCTCTTGTGGCACTCGTCAATGAATTTCTTGTAGGTGTTGCGGTCACCGTAGGCCTTGTCCAGGGCGAAGTAGTGAGTGACGTTGTAACCCCAACTCTCGTTGCCGTCAAATTCCTGCACCGGCATGAGCTCGATGGCATTGATGCCAAGTTTCTGGAGGTAGTCCAGTTTTTCCAACGCACCGTTCAGATCCTGTGTCTTCGTGAAGTCTCTAAGCAGGAGCTCGTAGATGATGAGATCATTCTGATCCTTGATCTTGAAATCCGGATACTGCCAGTTGTAGGTATCACGGTTCACTTTGAAAGCAGAAACAAGCTGTTTGGTGGCCTCCGGGAACTGCGGAAGGTTCGGATAGGTCGTCGAAGCGATGAACTTGTCGTTCCAGCCGTCATAGACAACTTCCGTATAAGGGTCGGTCACGCGGAAATGCTTGCTGTTGTCCTTCTTGCCGACATGGTACTGGAACATATATTCCTTATCCGGATCGATCTGGTCAGCAGGAAGAGTGATCCACCAGCAACCTTTCTGCTCGTCCCTCTTCATGGCATAAGCATGGTCTCTCTTCCAGCCCGTCGCCTCACCGATAAGGTAGCAATAGTCATAGTGGTTGCCTTCTTTGTTCTTTTCACTGAAGACCAGCGTGACATCACCGTTTGCTGGTTTATTGCAGTTGATTCCGTACAGACAGTCTGCAGGAAGACTTTCTTTCACCACAGGTACAGGTTCGAAAGGTTTGTAGGCGTACTTGTCGTCCTGGATGTCCATGAAGCAGTCCGGTCTGGACTGGGCATCACCGGTAGCGTTGCGGACCACCATCGCGAGTTTCACAAGCGGAGTCTCGCCGGACTGGAAATACTCACGGACTGTCGGTCCGATCTCCAGTGTCCAATGGTTTTCTTCCCCTTCCACCTTGTTCAGGTGACATTTCTCGATATTCTCATCCCAAGATGCCTGAACGAACTCCCAGTCTTCATCGGCGAAAAGACCGATATGCATGTAGAGTTCATCGGTAGAACCGTAAAGTTCGGATTCAGGAGCCGGTTTGAAATGAATGGTACAAGGCTGGTCGGCATTGATGATTTCCGGTACTGAACTCAGACCGAGATCGATCGGCCCAGGCTGCGGGTCAGGATCCGTATTCTCCTGTCCACCATTATCCGTCTGCTCGTTGTCAGGCTTGTCATTCGGCGTGATTTCCTTTTCACAGCCGAGGAAAGTGAAGGAAAGGACCAGAAGGGTCAGAACTTTCCACAGAATCTTCTTCATAAACGATCGATATTGATTATTGTGTTATCATATTGCTGGCGGTCCGGTATCCGGTCAGGGATCACCGGACCCAAAAGGGGCGGACAACCTGTGCCGCCCCTTATCTCATTCAAACTTTCTACTGATTATTTGGAGAAAGCAACCTTTACGGATTTTGCAAGACCGAGATTCCATTCGATAGAAATCTTAGCATTGTATTGACCGCCTTCTTCGATCTTGATGTTGTCAGTTCCGCTAGTTTTCATACCTGTGATCTTCACCTGGCTAGCTCCGAACCAACCACCGTTGAAACGAACCTTGAATTCTTTACCTGCAGTGAACTCACAACCCTTGATGTCGTATACGAGTGTTCCGATCATGTTGTCCTTATCAGTGATCTTGGACTCCGCAGCATTGTAAGTGGCCTTTGCTGCATCTGCCGGGTCATTCCATCCGTTAGGAACACCGTCACCTGAGAATCCGACGAGGAGTTTAGCAGGGTCGAGGACAGTCTTCTTACCTTCGATCTTCATCTCGTAAGATTTTGCAGTAGCACCAGTAGCCAGTTTCCAAGTAAGGGTGATCTTACCAGACTCGTAAGGAGGAAGAAGAATGTTGCCAGCGCCTGGCACCATGTCTTTACCAAGGTTGGTGTTCACTTTAAGTTTACCGGCTTCATCCAACTGGAGTTTCCAGCCATTGCCATAAGCGAATTTGAAGTCACCGGCGTTGATGCCATCCTTGTAGTCGATCGTCCAGGTCATGGTCTCGTGGTTGACAGCAGATGCAGTCATCTTGGTCCAGCCCCAGTTACCGTTCACACCTCTGACACCCCACTCTACAGGGACAACGAAGATATTGCCAGCCTTGGTATCGAAGATGATATGATAGAGACCTGCTTTAGCGACCTGCATCGCAGTGCCGTCAGCGACTTTACCCTGGAAGAAATCACAGTTGATCTGATCATCTTTACCTGCAACGTTCTTCTTCTCGAGCTTTGCGCCTTTGAGAAGTTCCTGACCTGCAGAGTAATGAGTGATGGCGAAATCCTTGTCTGCATCCAGAACGATGTATTTCTCGAATACACCGTTGGCTTTCTTATTGCCGTCAGCCTCATTGTTAGCTACTGCCATCATGTGGTTGGCTTTGAGTCCTTCCACTGCTGTTGCAGCACCTGATACATAGTAACCGTCCTCGATGATTTCCTTATCACCGTTGCCTGATTTGTTGCAAGAAGCGAAAATCGCGAGTGCGATGGCACTCATCATAACTAATGTCTTTTTCATGATTGAAAATGTTTTGTGTATTAAAATATGTTCGATTTCAGATTTTTGACCTTTTCATCTTATCAATAACTTTCTGTTCATCAATAACCTTCCGTCTGTGTCCAGTATGGATTACCGTTCTCGTCACGAAGTGATTTCTCGATCACGATGTGAGGGATAGGGAACCATTTCCTGATCGCTTCCGTAGCAGTCACGTACTGTACCTTGTCGTACTGTCCGAAGCGGATCAGGTCTCTACGACGGATCAGTTCCCAGTAGAACTCACGTCCACGCTCGTCGCAGATATCCTGCAGAGAGAAGGAGCTGACATCACCGTAAGCAGCCTTGAAGGCAGCGATCGGATCTTCATCATAAGCGAAAGTCCTGCTCAGCATCTTCTGGAAATCAGCAGTTCCGATACCGGAAGCACCCTGACCGCCTCTGACGATGGCCTCTTCCTTCATCCAGAGCACATCAGCATATCTCATGAGGACGAAATCGTTCTCGGCGAACGCGAATTTGCCTTCCTTGTCCAGTTCATATTTCTGGCATCTTGCTCCGGCATGAGCCATGACACCGTCGAGCGGATCGCTGATGCCCTCAACCGGCTCAAGTTCAACCTCGATGTAGGCGTCATCCTTGTTCTCATCAAGCAGAAGCTTGCCGTCAGGTCCGTAGATGTTGCCGACGAACCAGCCCCAACGTTTCTCGCTCTTCGTACCTGCATGACGTCCATCTTCATCATATTCATTGCCGGCTCCCCTGACATCGGTCTCATTATAGAGGGCCATGAATTCAGGACGAGCACAGAATCCGCTCCATGGTTTCTCGATCATGCCGTAAGCGGTCTGAAGACAGTAGTGATGGGTCAGCAGATTGATTCTCAGCTTGTTGGACATCATTCCGTTGGATCTGTTGTCGAAATCGGCGTTACCGTCCTCGACGATGACGAAGATGTTCTCGCGGCTGTTCTCATTCTGTATAGCAAAGTTAGCGAAATAATCGGATTCGATGGAGTAAGCGCCGGACTCGATGACCTCGTCACAGCACCTTACAGCATTGGTGTAGAAATCTTCCACAGACTCGATTTTCTTGAGGTCCATGTACTTGGCTTCCGCCGCCTGAGCATAAGCCTCGCTGAGATCGATATTATCCGGAGTACATCCGAAAGACTCTGCATTGAGGTAAAGTCTTGCCAGGAGAGCGTAGGCAAAGCCTTGGGTCACACGACCGTAGTTCATCGCTCTGTTGGCATCATTGACCTGAGGAAGGTTGCGTGCACCTCTTTCAAGGACAGTCACCAGCCTTGACCATACCTTCTCCGGTTCCATCAGCGGCTCGGTCTTGGTTTCGAAAGTCTCGACATAAGGGATTCTTCCGAAGCAGTCGAACAGCATGTAGTAATAGTAGGATCTGAGGACTTCAAGTTCTCCGATATACTGCCTGATATAAGGCTGATCTACGGTAGACAACTGGTCGATGAGCTTGTTGCAGAGCACTGCACCGGCAATGGTGGAATCCCAGATGTTGCGGAATGCAGTCGCATATTTGTCCCAGGCATGGGTATTCAGTGATTTCCAGTAACCACCGTCGGACCAGTGCTCACCCGGCATTCTGATCGGGCAGACGCATTCGTCGGCAGTCAGGGAAGCGACTCCCCAATATCCCCAGTGGTCATGCACCCACTTCAGGTCTGCATAAGCCTGACCTACCATGAGAACGGTATTCGACTCGTTGGTCAACATGTCATTGACGGTAGGGTTACCATAGTTGACTTCTTCAAGCATGCTCTCGCAGGAGGTGAACATCGGCAGAAGAAGGAATGGAGTCAAAATATATAGAATGATCTTTTTCATTTCTCTATCTTTTTTCAATGAATTAAAACAGACTCAGGTTCAGACCGAGCATGACGGTAGCTACTCTCGGGTAGAAGCTCGGATAATCGATACCTGAATTCCATACGCTGGTCGTGTTGACCTCCGGATCCTGGCCGGAGTAGGAAGTGATGGTGAACAGGTTCTGACCGGTCAGATAGACTCTGAGGTTGTCGATGTACTTGTTCTCCTTGAATCTGAAAGTATAACCGATGGTCAGGTTATCCAGCTTGAGGTAAGAACCATCCTCCAGATAATAGTCGGAGAAATTGGTCTTGTTGGCGAAGACGATCTTGTCGCCGGTCACGTCTTTCAGGAAGACGTTGCTGGATTGTGAAGCCTGAGGTCCGTAAGCCCAACGGGTCACGTTCAGGATCTTGTTGCCGATCACGCCACGGAAGAAGATGGAGATGTCGAGATCTCTCCACCTGATGACATTGTTCCATCCGTAAGTCAGGATAGGCTGTGCGCTGCCGAGGGTCTGCTTGTAATCGTCAATGACATTCTCGTCACTGATATAGCCGCCGGCCGGAGTATGATACATCCAAGTGCCGTCATCTTTGAAATGAGAGAACTTGAAGCCGTAGAAATCACCGACACTGTGACCTTCGCGGAGAATCTGGGTGTTCGTATTCATGATACCGTTCTCTCCGACACCACCGGAAGTCACTTCTTTGTAGTTGAAGCCTTTTTCCGGGTTGGAAAGCTTTGTCACTGTATTCCTGTTGAAGGAAATGGTAGGAGTCGTGATCCAGGTCCAGTCCTTGGTCTTCACAGGAACACCGCTGATCGTAAGCTCGACACCATAGCTGTCCATCTGACCTGCGTTGGCCAGCAGCTTAGGATACTGGTATGGTGGAGTCGGCACGTCATAGTCCCAGAGCAGGTCTCTGGTCTGACGGTAGTAGATATCCAAGCTACCATAGAGTCTGTTGTCCAGGAATGCGTAGTCGAGACCGAGGTTGTACTCGTATTTCTTCTCCCAGTGGAGATCCGGGTTGACATTCTGGCTCACACCGTAAGTGTAGACATATTTGCCGTTCAGCCAGAAAGTGCCACCGTTGGAAAGCATGGCTACGGAACGGAGGTCTGAACCGAGGTCATTGCCGGTCACACCGAAACCGAAACGAAGTTTCAAGTCGTTCACGCCTTTCTTGTCGGCCATGAAGTCCTCACCGGTGATTCGCCATCCGAGGCTGACTGCCGGGAACCATCCCCACTTGTGGTTGGCTCCGAAACGTGAAGAACCCTCACGACGTACGGATGCGGAAACGAGGTATTTCTCCGCGTAGTTGTAGTTCGCTCTGAGGAAGCCGGCAGCCAAAGTATTGGATCTGCGGTAAGAGCTGGCGTTCAGGTATTTCTTGGAAGCGTCACCGTTACCGATCTGGAAATATTTGACGTTTTCAGAAACGAAACCCTTGTTGGAGATCTCTTCACCGTCATACAGGAAGTTCTGATAAGAGAAACCGGCAATGGCGGCGACATTGTGCTTACCGAATGTGCGGTTGTAATCAGCAGTTACCTCGAAGAGTTTGCTGATGTTGAAGTTACTGCCACGGCCAGCCTTGCCGGAACCGCTCTGATCGGTAGTGATCTGCTTGTTGTTCCAGAAGTCATGGTTGTCGCCCTCTTCAAAAGCGGCGAAAGCACTGACTTTCAAACCTTTGACAGGAAGGATGTTCAGGGAAGCCTTGATGGATCCTCTCATATAGTTACCTTCACCGTAGGACTCTCTCTGGTACATGTTCTCTACCGGGTTGGAAGCGCCGGTGGACTGAGGACCGAAATAGCCGGAAACGGTGGATTTGTCATAGATCGGATAAGTCGGGTTCAGGATGGCTGCCTGCTTGAAGTCACCGCAGAAACGGTCGTTTCTGTAATGCATGTAGGACAAGTCATACTGAAGATCCAACCAGCCGTTGAGCGCTTTCTGGGAAGCGGCGATCTTACCCATGATTTCCTCACGGTTGTTCGTCTTCGCGATACCCTGCGCGTTCTTGTAATTGATGGAAGCACGGTAGTTGAACTTGCTGGAAGAACCTGTCACAGCGAGATTATGGCTGTGGGTAACGGCTACCGGACGGCAGAGTTCCTTCATCCAATCTGTGCTGTAATCGTTTCTTCCGTCAGGATCTGCATAGATGACCGGTCTGATCTTACCGTTGGAAAGTTTTTCCAGGTTGCGGAATTCTTCAGGAGTAGCCATTCCGTTGTCACCGTTCCTCATGGAAACAGATGCATAGCCGGCATACTCGACCTTGGTCTGAGCCTTGTCGGTGAAGTTGTTTCCTCTCTTGGTGGTGATGATGATCACACCGTTCGTACCTCTGGTACCGTAGATAGCCGCTGCGGAACCGTCTTTCAGGACGTCCATGGAAGCGATCTCATCCGGTGCGATGTTATCGATGCTGCTGACCGGAACACCGTCCACGATGAAGAGCGGTGAAGTACCGGCACCTTTATCCAATGTGGAGAAACCACGGATCTGGATGTTGAATCCGGTATTGGTAGGATCACTGGTCGTTCTGATGATGTTCAGACCGGCAACCTTACCCTGGAGAAGTCCGATCGGGTTGGATTTCACACCGGCGTTGAAATCTTCTGCTTTCACAGAAGCGACAGAACCTGTCACCTCTTTCTTTTTCTGGGAACCGTAACCGATGACGACTACATCATCGAGGAAAAGCGCGTCTTCCTTCAAAGTGATCTTCTCAGGAAGTTCGGAAGCCTTGAAAGTACGGGTACCGTAACCGATGCAAGTGATCTCGATCGTAGCATCTGCACTGGAAACAGTGAAATGGAATGAACCGTCAATGTCTGTAGAAACACCGGTAGTCGTACCTTTCTCAATGACAGAGGCACCGATGACAGGGCCGATCTCATCAGAAATGACTCCCTTGACTTCGTATCCGCCCTGAGCGGACAGGGTCACAGCTGACATCAGGGTTATCAATGCCGCTGTGCAGAAAGCGAGTATTCTATTCATAATTATGAGTTAGTTGTTTTTTACTGTTGGTTTTTCTTGTACGAAGATCACGGAAACCGCTGC
>JAHHQP010000017.1 GCA_020026355.1 Bacteroidales bacterium | reverse complement strand
CCACGCTTCTTGACAGGACCCTGATCATCTAACGATGGTCAGGGTCTTTTGTCATTTACTCCGCTGCTTCGCAGAACATTTCTCTGCTTTCTACTTGCGGCTGGTAAATTTCCACTTTTTGCAATCGAATGCAGTTCGATTTTTGTTCACTCCTAAAAAAAGTCGTATATTTAAACTTTGTTAAAAAAAGATAAAGACTAGGTGTCATGACAAAATTGAAAGGAAATATATCTCAGATTATCGGCCCTGTGGTCGATGTTTATTTCCATGGGACAGATTACACGCCGGGAGCGATGATTTCTTCTGCAGAAATCCCTTCCATCCATGAAGCATTGAAAGTGATCAGTGATGACGGAAAGACGGTGACCCTGGAAGTGCAGCAGCACATCGGAGAAGATACCGTCCGGACCATTGCTATGGACAGTACGGACGGATTGCGGAGAGGTCTGGAGGTCGTCAGTACGGGTCAGCCGATCGTCATGCCGGTCGGACCTCAGATCCGCGGTCGTGTGATGAATGTTGTCGGTGATGCCATCGACGGTATGGATAACCTGGATAGGGAAGGTGCTTTCCCGATTCACAGGAATCCACCTAAATTCGAAGATCTGACGACTACTGAAGAAATCCTTTTCACCGGTATCAAGGTCATCGATCTGCTCGAACCTTATCTGAAAGGTGGTAAGATCGGACTTTTCGGTGGTGCCGGTGTCGGCAAGACAGTGCTGATCAAGGAACTTATCAACAACATTGCCAAGAAACATAACGGATTCTCTGTCTTCGCCGGTGTCGGTGAGCGTACCCGTGAAGGTAACGACCTGCTCCGCGAGATGATCGAATCCAATGTCATCAATTACGGTGAGGAATTCCGTAAATCCATGGATGAAGGTCGGTGGGACCTCGACAAGATCGATTACGATGCAGTCAAGAAATCTCACGTTTCCATGGTTTTCGGTCAGATGAACGAGCCGCCTGGAGCACGTGCTTCCGTCGCTTTGTCCGGTCTGACTCTGGCGGAATCTTTCCGTGACAATCCGAGTGCGGACGGTCCGAAAGATATCCTGTTCTTCATCGATAACATTTTCCGTTTCACTCAGGCCGGTTCGGAGGTTTCCGCCTTGCTCGGCCGTATGCCTTCCGCCGTCGGTTATCAGCCGACTCTGGCTTCTGAAATGGGATCCATGCAGGAGAGGATCACTTCGACCAAGAACGGTTCCATCACTTCCGTGCAGGCCATCTATGTGCCGGCGGATGACTTGACGGACCCGGCTCCGGCCACGACCTTCAGCCACCTGGACGCACAGACCGTCCTGAGCCGTAAGATTACGGAATTGGGTATCTATCCGGCGGTGGATCCGTTGGAATCGACTTCCCGTGTCCTCGATCCGAACATTGTCGGCGAGGAACATTACAATACCGCACAGCGTGTCAAGCAGATTCTCCAGCGTTACAAGGAACTGCAGGACATCATTTCCATCCTCGGTATGGACGAACTTTCCGACGATGACAAGATGGTGGTGAACCGTGCACGTCGTGTGCAGCGTTTCCTCTCCCAGCCTTTCTCCGTTGCGGAACAGTTCACCGGTGTGCCGGGAGTGATGGTGTCCATCGAGGATACGATCAAAGGATTCAACATGATCCTGGACGGTAAGGTCGATGATATTCCGGAGCAGGCCTTCATGAATGCAGGCACGATCGAGGAAGTCATCGCGAAGGGTAAGGAAATTCTGGCAGCGGCAGGGCATGTGGCCTAAGTCTCTGCGGACAAAGAATAATAAATGAAATGGTAGAAATTGAACCGATAAGATTGCAGATCCTCTCGCCGGAGAAGCTGATCCTGGACACAAAGTGTTCGAAGGTCGGTCTTCCCGGGTCAATGGGGAAGTTCACGGTCCTGAAAGATCACTGCGCTCTGATGTCACCGCTGGTCAGCGGCAGCATCGTCTATGCGGCAGGTGGACAGGAGGCGGAGATCGCTGTCCGTTCAGGTTTCGTGGAAGTGAAGGACAATCAGGTTACAGCATGTGTGGAGATATGAATCGGATGAAAATCATGACAGTCTTGCTGGCAGCGGTGATGCTGCTGGCAAAACCCTGTGGAGCAGCTGCCGCTGAGGTCGCGCCGGCTACGGGGACGGATACGGCCGCCGTCGCGGAAGAAAAGGCGGTGGACATTTCCGGCATGATCTTCGACCACATCGGAGATGCCTATGAATGGCACCTGTGGACGACGGCAAGCGGAAAGCACATCACGATTCCATTGCCGGTCATCGTGCATAGCAGCACGACGGGTTGGCATTGCTTCATGAGCTCCGACTTCCATCATGGACCGGTGGACGGTCTGTTCATCGCTCCGGAAGGACAGCCGAATGAAGGTAAGATCGTCGAACTCCAGGCGGACGGCAGCATCACGAAACCTTTCGACATCTCGCTGACGAAGAATGTCGTCGCCCTCATGGTATCTTCGCTTCTTCTGATCTTCCTCATCCTGAAGACAGCTTCCTGGTACAGGCGTCATGATCCGGAGAAAGAAACTCCGACAGGCATCGCGGCGGTGATGGAGCCTTTCATCATGATGGTCAATGACAGCATCATCAAGGAATCGGTAGGACCGGAGTACAAGAAATATTCTCCCTTCCTTCTGACCATCTTCTTCTTCATTTTCCTGAATAACCTGATGGGCCTGGTGCCGTTCTTTCCGGGTGGCGCGAACGTGACAGGAAACATTGCGGTCACGATGGTCCTCGCCCTCTGCACGTTCATCGCCGTCAATGTATTCGGCAACAGACATTATTGGAAAGAGATCCTCTGGCCGGATGTGCCGGTATGGCTGAAGTTCCCGATCCCGATCATGCAGGCGATCGAACTTTTCGGAATCTTCACGAAACCGTTCTCCCTGATGGTCAGATTGTTCGCAAATATCCTGGCCGGCCATGCCATGATTCTCGGACTTGTATCCGTCATTTTCATCACGGCCAAGCTGGGACCGGTCATCAACGGCTCCATGACGCTCGTGACGATGCTTTTCGGTGTCTTCATGAACTGTCTCGAATTGCTGGTGGCTTTCATACAGGCCTATGTCTTCACGATGTTGTCATCTGTCTTCATCGGAATGTCCCGGCCTAAAGAAGAATAAACAAACAACTTTAAATTCATAAAATCATGTTACTATCAACAATTTTATTGCAAGCAGCTACGACAGCGGTTTGGGCAAAAGCAGCAGGAACATTAGGTGCAGGTATTGCAGCGCTCGCGGCTGCATGGGGTATCGGTAAGATCGGATCATCTGCCATGGAAGCGATCGCCAGACAGCCGGAAGCTTCCGGAAGTATCCGTGGTGCCATGCTGATCATCGGTGCATTGGTCGAGGGCGCCTGCCTTTTCGCCATCATCGCTTGTCTTCTGGCCATCGTCCTTTAATCCCGGAAGCCTATGTCATTGATGACGCCGGATGGTGGTCTCCTTTTCTGGATGACCATCATATTTCTGATCGTTTTCTTCATCCTTGCGAAATTCGGTTTTCCGGTCATTACCGGAATGGTCGAGAAACGCAGGGATAAGATAGCCAATGCCATGAAACTCGCGCAGGAGGCGGAGGACAAGTTCGCGCATCTCGCAGTAGAGCAGGACAAACTTATCCAGAAGACTCAGGAAGAGCGGGAGAAGATGCTCAGCGAAGCCGCGGCGATGCGTGAGGAACTGATCGCAAAGGCTTCAGAAGAAGCACAGGCAGAGGCGAAGAAAATCATGGAGAATGCGTCAAAGGCGATCCAGGCAGAAAAGGAAGAGGCGATGAGGGAACTTCGCCAGGAAGTCGTGACTTTCTCGATGGAGGTTGCGGAAAAGATCCTGAAGAAGGAACTTTCGGACCCGGAAGCCAGCAAAGCCTTCATCGGCAAGACGCTTGAAGATGTTTCCAAACTGGAAAAAAGGAACTGATCATGAATTCAGGTATAATAGCGGCAAGATACGCCAGAGCATTGGTCAAATATGTGAAGGATAAGGAGTCGGCCCACAAGGTCTACATCCAGGCCCAGCAGTTGGCCTATCAGATGGTGGAGGTTCCTCATCTGAGGGATTTCATCCAGAAGCATGCTTTCGTGGGAGACGAGAAGAAGCTCGCGGTCATGGAAGAGGCGATTGGAGAGCCTATGGTACCGGAATTCCGTAAATTCATCTCACTGGTCCTCGACAGGAAGAGGATCGACTTCCTGATGCTCATCCTGTCGTCTTTCGTGGACCAGTATGAACGGGAAAAAGGAATAATGAAGGGTACGCTCATCGTATCCGGTCCTTCAGACGGACTGGTGGAGCAATTGGAGAAAATCCTGGCTCCGGTGAATCATTCCACCATCTGTCTCCATACGATCGAAGATCCCTCCCTTATCGGAGGTTTCATCTTCGAGATAGACAATACCAGGGTAGATGCCAGCGTGAGACATAAGCTGGAACTTATCCGGAACAACCTTGTCCGGATCAACAACAGAATCGTATAGTTATTATGACAGATATCATCAAACCAAGTGAAATCTCAGATGTCCTGCTCGAGCAGTTGGAAGGGATCGATACCGATCTCAAATTGGATGAGGTGGGCAAGGTCCTTCAGGTGAGTGACGGTGTCGTCCGTATCTATGGCTTGAACAATGCTGAGGCCAATGAACTTCTGGAGTTCGACAATGGCGTGAAAGCCGTCGTCATGAACCTGGAAGAGGACAATGTCGGAGCCATCCTGCTCGGACCGACGTACAAGATCAAGGAAGGGATGACCGTGAAGCGTACCCGCAGGATCGCTTCCATCAATGTCGGGGAAGAGATCATCGGCCGTGTCATCAATCCGATCGGTGAAGCGCTGGACGGAAAAGGGCCGGTCCAGGGCGAACTTTTCGAGATGCCTCTGGAAAGGAAAGCCCCTGGTGTCATCTTCAGACAGCCGGTGACAGAACCGTTGCAGACCGGTATCAAGGCCATCGATGCCATGATCCCTATCGGAAGAGGTCAGCGTGAGCTGATCATCGGTGACCGTCAGACCGGAAAGACGGCGATCGCTATCGATACCATACTCAACCAGAAGGCAGCGTATGAGGCCGGCGAACCGGTCTACTGTATCTATGTCGCCATCGGACAGAAAGGTTCCACTGTCGCTTCCATCGTCAATGTCCTCAAGGAAAAGGGTGCGATGGATTATACGGTCGTCGTCGCGGCGACGGCAGCTGATGCGGCGGCTCTCCGTTTCTACGCTCCTTTCGCAGGTGCGGCGATCGGTGAGTACTTCAGGGATACGGGAAGACATGCGCTGGTCGTCTACGATGACCTGTCCAAGCAGGCCGTCTCCTATCGTGAGATTTCCCTGATTCTGAGACGCCCGTCAGGACGTGAAGCTTATCCGGGTGATATCTTCTATCTCCATTCCAGACTGCTTGAAAGAGCGGCCAAGATCATTTCGCAGCAGGAAGTGGCCGAGAAGATGAACGATCTTCCGAACAGCCTGGAAGGCAAGGTGAAGGCCGGTGGTTCATTGACCGCATTGCCGATCATCGAAACTCAGGCCGGAGACGTTTCCGCCTATATTCCGACCAACGTGATTTCCATCACCGACGGTCAGATCTTCCTGGAGACCGACCTGTTCAACCAGGGTTACCGCCCGGCCATCAATGTCGGCATCTCCGTCTCTCGTGTCGGTGGCAGCGCACAGGTGAAGAGCATGAAGAAAGTGGCCGGAACCTTGAAGATCGACATGGCCCAGTACCGTGAGCTCGAGGCCTTCTCGAAGTTCAGTTCCGATATGGATCCGGTGACCGCCATGATCCTGGACCGTGGACGAAAGAACAGCGAACTGCTGGTTCAGCCGCAGTACAGTCCGATGCCGGTAGGAGAACAGATCGCTGTCCTCTACTGCGGTGTCAAGGGATTGCTGAAAGATCTGGCGCTCCAGGACATTCCTGCCTTCGAGCATGCTTTCCTGAAGAAGCTGAAAGCCTTCCACAAGGAAGAACTGCTCGATCCATTGGCCAAAGGACAGATTACAGATGAAATGAAGGCGCTTCTGGAGAAGGAGGCGGCTGCCGTCATCGGCTCATTGCATAAATAGAAAGATATGGCATCGTTGAGAGAAATAAAGCAAAGGATCGGTTCAGTGCGTAATACACTGAAGATTACCTCTGCCATGAAAATGGTCTCATCGGCCAAACTTTTCAAGGCGCAGCAGGCGATCGCGGGCAATGTGCCCTATGAGCGCCGGCTGCATGCCATGCTGGATGAACTGCTGAAAGACAGGAGGGCCAATGAGGTGTTCGCGACCATGCCGGAAGCGGGGGCCAGTGTTTCTTCTGACCGTGTGACTCTGGTCGTCTTCTCTTCCGATTCATCTTTGTGCGGTTCCTTCAACCTGAATGTCATCCGTAAGTTTGAAGAGACGCTCCAGCAGCTTCATGAAGAAGGATACGGAGAAGATGATATCGAGATCTATACCGTCGGGAAACGGGTGGCGGAAGCCATTCACCGCAAGGGATTGACCATCAGCTGGGAATGGGCCGGATCGAAGCACAGGAGCGATTACGAGACCGCGAAGGAAATCTACAAGACCCTGACCGATGACTTCGAACTGGGCAAGACCGGAAGGATTCTGCTGATATACAATCATTTCAAATCGACGGGTACTCAATATCCGCAGGTAGATACCTATCTTCCGCTGGCTCCGGTCGGCAAGGATTCCGATATGGATTCCGGCTTCCTTCTGGAACCTTCCGCAGAGGCTTTGGTGACCGATCTGGTTCCGAAGGTCATGCTGTTGAAGATCTATACGGTCATCCTGGATGCGAATGCCGCTGAGCATGCGGCCCGGACCATGGCCATGCAGATCGCTTCCGACAATGCGGAGGATCTGCTGTCCGAACTGACGTTATCCTATAACAAGACTCGTCAGCAGGCGATTACAAACGAAATTCTGGATATTGTCGGCGGTTCACTCCAGTAGGGAACCGCTGATTTTTCCTGCAGAGCAGACCATCATGGGAGTAGAAATCGAACGTAAATTCCTCGTGAAGAACGAGGCGTTCAGAAAGGAAGCGACGGCTTCGAAGAAAGTTGTCCAGGCTTACCTGAGCACTCAGACCGGTCGGACGGTACGTGCCCGCATCATGGGCGACAAGGCTTATCTGACCATCAAGGGGCCGACCAACGCCGCCGGTACCACCCGTTTCGAGTTCGAGAAGGAAATCTCGTCAGAGGAGGCGGAAGGTCTGATCTCCCTGTGTCAGGGCCAGGTCATCGACAAGGTCCGTCATTATGTTCCGGCCGGTCGCCATGTCTTCGAAGTGGACGAATTCCATGGAGACAATGAAGGGCTCATCGTCGCCGAGATCGAACTCTCGGACGAGAATGAACCCTTCGTACATCCGGAATGGTTGGGTGAGGAAGTCACCGGCCAGCGCCGATATTACAATTCCCAGCTCCTGAACCATCCGTTCAAGGATTGGTAACGGCTTATTTCTGAGCCTTCATCAGGTCGCGGATCTCTTCCAGCAACTTGGTCTCATCGGATTTCTTCGGTGCCTCAGGTGCCGGAGCCGGTTTCTTGGCTTCTTTGCGTCTGAACTTACCGATCAGTTTGATCACGATGAAGATGGACAAGGCGATGATGAGGAAATCGACGGTCGTCTGGATGAAGTTACCGTATTTCAAGGCAGCTTCCGCTACTTTCACGGTACCGTCCGCATTGAGGACAGCCGGTTTGATGACCCATCTGAGGGAGGTGAAATCCAGGCCGCCGGTGATGGCACCGATGAGCGGCATGATGATGTCATTGACCAGAGAGGTCACGATCTTACCGAAGGCACCGCCGATGACTACACCGACAGCCATGTCCACGACATTGCCTTTCATGGCGAAGGCCTTGAAGTCTTCAATGAATTTGCTCTGTTTGATTTTCATAGCATTATAATTTTAGAATGGTGATTTGCTTGTGCTGTCCACCGGCTTTCCCTGGAGGAAAACGCTCCGGATGAAAGGAGTCTGGTGGGCATAGGCGATATAGGCCAATGATGGGATCGGTCGGGTCAGGATCAGGTTCGCTGTCTTTCCGACCGTGATCGAACCTGCCAGCTCGCTGACGCCCATGGCATAGGCGGCATTGATCGTGCAGGCGTTGAAAGCCTGTTCCGGAGTCAACCGCATCCGGATGCAGCCGAGAGCCATCACGAAACGCATGTTACCGCTCGGGGAGGAACCGGGGTTGTAGTCTGAAGCCAAGGCCAATGGGAGACCGGCGGCCAGATAATCCTTCGCCCGGCCGTAAGGCATGCCGAGGAAGAAGGAGGCACCTGGCAGCATGGTCGGCATGGTCTCCGTCCCTTTCAAGGCTTCGATCTCGGTGTCTGTCGTCCTTTCCAGATGATCGACGGAAAGCGCGTTCCAGGCGACTCCGACCTGCACGCCACCGGACACGGCCAGTTCATTGGCATGGATCTTCGGGCGGATGCCGTAACGGGCGGCGGTCTCCAGGATTCTGGCGGTCTCTTCAACGGTGAAGAAACCTTGGTCGCAGAAGACATCCACGAAATCAGCGAGGCCTTCCGCCGCGACGGCCGGAATCATTTCCATACAGATCAGATCCACGTATTCGCTCTGACGGCCGGTGTAGGCACGACCGACAGCATGCGCTCCCAGGAAGTTCGAACGGACGATGAGTCCGCTGTCCTTCCGGATACGGCGGATGACCCGGAGCATCTTCAGCTCGTCTTCCGTCGTCAGTCCGTAGCCGCTCTTGATCTCCACGGCTCCGGTGCCCATGGCGCTGATCTCGGCGATTCTCTCCATCGCTTGCCGGTAAAGTTCATCTTCTCCAGTCTCATGCAGCAGATCTGCAGAGTTGAGGATGCCACCACCGCGGGCGGCGATCTCTTCATAGGTCAGGCCTGCGATCTTGTCGCGGAATTCCCCGTCCCTGCAGCCGGCATAGACCAGATGGGTATGCGGGTCGCAGAAGGTCGGCAGGACATCTCCTTTTCCTGCGTCAATGATCCTGCCGGGGGCGGTCTTTTCCACCTTCAGTTCAGACATCGGTCCGAAAGCGGCGATCTTGCCGTCCCGGATGCTCAGCCAGGCATCTTCCAATACCTGTACCTTGTCCATTTCCGCCCCGCAGAGGCGTCGGGTCTCTGCAGGAAGGATGCCGGTCAGCCGGTTGATATTGATGATAAGTGTTTCCATGGAACTATTCTATTTCTCGTGTCTGGATGAACTCGATGCTCTTCTCGATGAACGGGTGCATGTAGGAGTCGTCGCTGATGAAGGGAACGATCTTCCGGTAAGCGGCGAAAATCTTCTCGATCTTCCAGGAAGAATGGAGCGGGCGGCGGAACTGCAGGGCCTGGGCGGCATTGAACAGTTCGATCGCCAGCACCCTTTCGGTATTGTCCACCACGCGCACCAGCTTCGTCGCGGCGTTGGCACCCATGCTCACATGATCCTCCTGTCCCTGTGAGGATGTGATCGAATCAGCGGAGGCCGGCATGCACAGTCCTTTGCTCTGGCTGACGATGGAGGCTGCAGTATATTGCGGAATCATGAAACCGCTGTTGAGGCCGGGCTTGGCAACCAGGAAAGAAGGCAGTCCGCGTTCTCCGGAAACCAGTTTATAGATCCTGCGCTCGGAGATGTCGGCCAGTTCGGACAAGGCCAAGGTCAGCATATCCATAGGAATCGCGATCGGCTGTCCGTGGAAGTTTCCGGCAGAGACGATGAGGTCCTGATCCGGGAAAACGGTCGGATTGTCGGTCGCGCTGTTCATTTCGGTCTCGATCACGCTCTTGACATAGCGGATGGTATCTTTCGTCGCTCCGTGCACCTGCGGGATGCAGCGGAAGGAATAAGGGTCCTGTACATGAACCTTCGGCTGACGGATGAGTTCGCTGCCGTGCAGCAGTTCCCGGAACCGGGCCGCCGTCTCGATCTGTCCCTTGTGCGGACGCACCTTGTGGACTTCTGCCAGGAAAGGCTCGATCCTGCCGTCGAAGGCATCCAGAGACATGGCCGCGATCTTGTCGGCCCAGTCAGAGAGCCGTTCAGCCTGTATCAGGGACCAGGCGGCATGCGCCGTCATGAACTGGGTTCCATTGAGCAGTGCCAGCCCTTCCTTGGACTGGAGGCGGATCGGTTCCCACCCGAATGCTTTCCAGACCTCCGCAGAAGGCTTGACCTCTCCCTTCCAGCAGACTTCACCGAGTCCGATGAGCGGGAGGCTCATATGGGCCAATGGAGCCAGGTCTCCTGAAGCTCCGAGGGAGCCTTGCTGATAGACGACCGGCAGGATATCGTTGTTGAACATGTCGATCAGCCGTTGTACGGTGATCAGCTGTACACCTGAATGGCCGTAGGAGAGCGACTGGATCTTGAACAGCAGCATCAGCCTTACGATTTCCGGGCGCACCCGCTCTCCTGTGCCGCAGGCGTGGGACATGACCAGATTGTGCTGCAGCTGGGACAGCTGGTCTTTCGGAATCGTGATGTTGCAGAGAGAACCGAAGCCGGTGGTCACCCCGTAGACCGGATTCTCGTAATCGTCCATCTTGCTGTCCAGGTAGGTCCTGCATTTGACGATGGAAGCCTCGGCTTCCTTGCCCAGCTTGAGCTGGAGATGCTTGTCCAGAATTTCCTTGACTTTCTTCAAGGTCAGTTCCTTGTGCGAAATCATGTGGTCCATAGTTCTATGTGTCAGTGGGTTTAAATATATCAGAATTTTCAGTTGAGTGGTGTCCTGTACTCAGGAACCTGCCGCCCCGGTCTTTTTCCGGAGCCAGTCCATGACTTTCTTCCGATCTTCCGGTGAAGCCTGGTCCAGAGAATTCACGCAGCCGAAAAGAGCCTTGCGGGCAGCATCGAAAGCGACCAGTTTCCGGTCGATGTAATGCCTTTCCCGACGCGGTTTCAGGTAGAGGGCATAGGTGTCCGGTGCTTTCTGGATCAGGCGTCCTTCCTTCGCTTCCTGCAGGTAGAAAAGTTCTTGGGAATTGAACTGTTCCGGATGACGGAAGCGGTGTCGGATGTTTTTCAGCAGGACCTCCTCCTGTCGCGCCACCCGTCCCGGAGCATCGCCCGATACCCCGTAGTAAGTCTCATAGAAACTCCTTTTCAAGGCTCTGGGAGTATGGCTCAGGTAAATGAACCTGTGTCCTCCTCCCAGGAGATCCAGCGCGTTCAGCATGGAATCCTTGAAGCCGATCGGCTTGTGCCCCTGCTTCTTCGGCTTGATGGCACGCAGGAAACGGGCCAGCCAGGTCGGATACCAGTCGGTATAGCTGATGGTCCGTTCCCTGTCGAAGAAGTCCTTCGGCTGTACCGGAGCCGCGAGGAAGAAGTCGTCGTTCATCAGCAGGAAATGCTCGCTCAGTCCCGGAATTCTCCACAGCAGGGCTTCCAGAGACCTTGAGTTGAAGGTCGGAAGAAAGTTTTCATAGCCTCTGAAAAGGAGACTATGGTCAATGATTTCCACCGGGACCGTCTGTCCGTCCTGAAGCGGAACGGAATCCGGGACCTGATGGTCCGTGACCAGCCAGATCTTGCGGACCCAGGGCGCGAACTTCCGGATGGAAGCGATGCAGCAGTCGAGTTCCCCGCAGTCCGCGTAACGTGTCGGAGCGGCCACATCGTCCTGACAGGCCGCTTCCGGATCAGCCAGATAGGCTGAACGCCGTTGCTGGTGCCACGGATCATTTCCATTGACCCAAGGCAGTACGATATCTATGATGAGCGCTTCTTCCATGCTTCTTTCTTCAGCCAAGTACCTTTTTCAGCAGAGCCTCATCGGCATAGTTCGGCAAAGTCACTTTCAGGCCGGGTGTACGGGCCATTTCTCGGCGGATGGCCGTGACAGCTCCGTCATTGCGGGCCCAGCTTCTGCGGGCGATGCCGTTGTTCACATCCCAGAACAGCATTTCGCGGATGTGTCTTTCGGAATCAGCGGAACCGTCGATCACCATGCCGAAACCGCCGTTGATGACCTCTCCCCAGCCGACGCCTCCACCGTTGTGGATGGAAACCCAGGTCGCGCCTCGGAAACTGTCTCCGATGACGTTCTGGATGGCCATGTCCGCGGTGAACTGTGAACCGTCATAGATGTTGGAGGTCTCGCGGAACGGAGAATCCGTACCGGATACGTCGTGGTGGTCACGTCCGAGGACGACCGGTGCTTTCAGCAGACCGTTGCGGACCGCTTCGTTGAAAGCCAGCGCGATCCGGGTACGTCCTTCGTAGTCCGCATAGAGGATGCGGGCCTGAGATCCGACGACCAGCTGGTTCTTTCCGGCTTCCTCGATCCAGTGCAGGTTGTCTGACAGCTGGCCTCTGATGTCTTCCGGAACTGTCTTCTCCATCTCGCGGAGCACATTGGCGGCCAAGCGGTCCGTCGTGGCCAGGTCTTCCGGATCCTGGGAGGTGCAGACCCAGCGGAAAGGTCCGAAACCGTAATCGAAGAAGAGCGGACCCATGATGTCCTGGACATAGGAGGGATATCTGAATTTTCCGTCCGGCTTGAGAATGTCCGCACCGGCTCTGGAGGCTTCCAGCAGGAAGGCGTTGCCGTAGTCGAAGAAGTACATGCCCTTGGCGGTCAGCCGGTTGATGGCGGCGACCTGTCTGCGCAGGGATTCCTGTACGCATTCCTTGAATTTCTCCGGTTGCTCGGCCATCATCTGCTGGGATTCCTTGCAGGTGAGTCCGGCCGGATAGTAGCCGCCTGCCCACGGATTGTGCAGGGAGGTCTGGTCAGAGCCGAGATCGACATGGATGTCCTCGTCAGCCAGTCTTTCCCAGAGATCGACGATGTTGCCGACATAGCCGAGGGAGACGACCTCCCTGGTCCTGACAGCCTCTCGGATCCTCGGGATCAGTTCGTCCAGATTCTCATGGATTTCATTGATCCAACCCTGGTTGAGCCGTTTGTAGGCAGCCAATGGATTGATTTCCGCGATGACGCTGACGACACCGGAGATGACGCCGGCTTTCGGCTGTGCACCGGACATGCCGCCCAGACCGGAAGTCACGAAGAGCATTCCTCTCAGCTGTTCAGGCTTTCCTTCCAGTCCTTTCTTCCGCAGCTGTTTGCGGGCAGCGTTCATGACGGTGATGGTCGTGCCGTGCACGATACCTTGCGGACCGATGTACATGTAGGAACCCGCGGTCATCTGTCCGTACTGTGAAACGCCTAAGGCATTGAACCGCTCCCAGTCATCCTGGCTCGAGTAGTTCGGAATCACCATGCCGTTGGTCACGATGACGCGCGGTGCATCCTTATGGCTCGGGAAAAGCCCCATCGGGTGGCCGGAATACATGACGAGAGTCTGCTCGTCGGTCATGGTCGCCAGATACTGCATGGTCAGCCGGTACTGTGCCCAGTTCTGGAAAACGGCGCCGTTGCCTCCGTAGGTGATGAGCTCGTGCGGATGCTGAGCCACCCGCGGATCCAGATTGTTCTGGATCATGGCCATGATGGCAGCCGCCTGCCGGCTCTTGGCCGGATATTCATCGATAGGGCGGGCATACATTTCATAGTCCGGACGGTAACGGTACATGTAGATTCGTCCGTAAGTCTTCAGCTCCTCCGCAAATTCCGGGGCCAAGGCCTCGTGGAGGGAGGCCGGGAAGTAGCGCAGCGCATTCTTCAGGGCCAGTTTCTTTTCTTCGGCAGTCAGGATGTCCTTGCGTTTAGGCGCATGGTTGATCGTGACGTTGTAAGGTTTCGCTGCAGGTATGCCGGAAGGGATACCTTGCAGAATTTCTTCCTGAAAGGTCATGACTTATAGCATTTTATCGATTGTATCCATGATGAGAGCTTCTTCCACCTTAGCCATGGAAGCCACTTCTTCTGCTTCTCTGATCAGATCGGCCGCCTGCGCCTTGTCTGCCAGTCCGGCCGCATTGATCCGGACATTGAGCTGTGCACCGAGAATGGCGGAACGGACTGCCAAGGCACCGACACCGGCATCCGAAACGGAGTTCGGGTTGCCTTTCACGGCCATTTCCTTCAGCAGCGGGAACACCTCCAGCGCCGCTTTCATGGTACGGAGCGGAACCTGGGTAGCATACAAGGTCGCCGCTTCCATAGCTTCCGCACGGGCGAGCTTTTCTTCCTCTGTCCCTTTCGGGAGGCTCAGTGCAGCCATGATCCGGTTGAAGGCCGCTGTATCTTCATCGGTCAGCGCGAGCAGCTTCTGCAAGGAAGCCTGGCCTTTCTCCGCCCAGCGGGAGAATTCCTCCCAACGCTCGTCCCAACCTGGCTTGTGGGCTGAGAGATTCGCGACCATGGTGCCCAGGGCTGCACCGAGCGCACCCATATAGGCCGATACGGAACCACCGCCGGGAGCCGGAGCCTCTGATGCGGTCGTATTGGCGAAATCCTTGCAGCTCATCCTGATGAGGCGCTCCTTGCGTGCCTCTTCCTCAGGATCCTGCATGACATATTCGATGATCTTCTCTTCCGGAACGAAAGGTTTCAGATCATCCAGGCCCATGGACTTGACCGCGATCTTGATGATCTCGCTTTCCTCGATGCCGAGGGAACGCTGCTGCTTGCGGAGATATTCCTTTCCCGCCTCAATGATCGCCTTCTTCGGGACCAGACCGACGATTTCAGTACCCGTCACGCGGATACCTCTTCTGCCGGCTGCCTTGCAGACTTCCTCGAAAGCCTTGTGCAGCGGTGTGGCGTTCATGTCCGTAATGTTCATGGACACCTGAGCGATGCCGTATTCGTCGATGTACCAGCCGATGGCTTTCACGCCTTTCAAGGTACCCGGAATCATGATGGTCTTGCCGTTCTCATCCTTCATCGGCTTGCCGGTGATCGGGTTTCCCTCCCGTTTAGGGCGTCCTTTCTCGCGCACGTCGAAGGCAATGGCATTGGCCCGTCGGGTAGAGGTCGTGTTGAGGTTGAAGTTCACGGCGATCAGGAAATCACGCGCACCGACATTGGTCGCTCCGCTGAGGGCTGCCCGTTCCGTGAAATGGTCCGGTCCGAAATCCGGTCTTCTTTCCGGATCCTGCATCTTTTCCGGCAGCGCCTCGTATTCTCCGGCACGGCAGACCGCCAGATTCTTCCGCTCAGGACGCTGTGCCGCCGCTTCATAACAGTAACATGGAATTTCCAGTTCATCGTAGATGCGTCTGGCGAGGTTCCTGGCCAGTTCCGCACATTCTTCCAGCGTGATGCCGCTGACCGGGATGAGCGGGAGCACATCGGTCGCACCGGATCTTGGATGAGCACCGTGATGAGTTCTCATGTCAATGAGCTCGCCGGCTTTGCGCACGCCTTCGAAGGCGGCTTCAAGCACGGCTTCGGGACTGCCGACAAAAGTCACGACCGTACGGTTCGTCGCTTCTCCCGGATCTACATCCAGTACTTTCACCCCCGGAGTCTCGCAGATGGCCTTCCGGCCACCTTCCTCGATCGTCTTGACGATAGCATCGATTATCGCGCGGTCCCTGCCTTCACTGAAGTTCGGGACACATTCAATGATTCTTTCCATATCGTGTTGTCAGTTTTGTGTCATGTTCATGTTCGGTCTTTAAAGTTAGAAGATAAATTTCATAAAAAAAAGGACGATCCCTCAGGATCGTCCTTTCAATCTTATGTTGCTGTCGCTTAGTTCAGCGTGGCTTTGATGATTTCGATACGTTTCTTGAATTCTTCTTTGCCGAGGATGGTCACGATGTCGGCGATGCCGAGTCCGCTGGAGGCACCTACCAGGGCCAGACGGAGGCAGTTCATCACCTTACCCATCGGCCATTCGTTGCCGCGGATGTATTCCTCGAGCGGTCCTTCCAGATTCTCTTTCGTGAACTCACCTTCGAAGTTGAGGATGAAGTCTGCAGCCTGGAAAGCCAGGGAGTAGTTCTCTTCTTTCCAGAACTTCTTCACGTCTTTCTCGACGAACTCGGTCGGAGCGACGAAGAGGTAGGAAGCGATGTCCCAGAAATCAGCGACGAAGGTCGCTCTTTCCTTGATGAGGGAGACGATGCGCTGTACGTAATCCATGGTGAAGATCTTGTTGGTGAAGTCTGCACCCTGGACCGTTACATTGGCACCAGCTGTGAGCGCGCATTTCGCGCAACCGACGATCTGCATGCCGTGCTCCTCGAGAACCGGTACGAATCTTTCGGTCAGGTCAGCGTCGCTGTGCTCGCGGAGATATTCCTTGTTGTACCATTTTGCCTTGTCCGGGTTGAAACGAGCGCCGGATTTGATGACTCTCTCGAGGGAGAAGGCCTGGATCAGTTCATCCATGGTGAACAGCTCCTGGTCGTTGCCCGGGTTCCAGCCCAGCATGGCCAGCATGTTCACGAAAGCCTCCGGGAAGTAGCCGTCCTCACGGTAACCGCGAGAAACTTCACCTTCAGCGTTGGTCCATTTCAACGGGAAGACCGGGAAGCCGAGACGGTCACCGTCTCTCTTGCTCAGCTTACCTTTTCCGTCCGGTTTCAACAGGAGGGAAAGATGGGCGAAACGCGGCATGGTATCCTGCCAGCCGAAAGCCTCGTAAAGGAGGTAGTGCAGCGGAAGGGAAGGCAGCCACTCCTCACCGCGGATCACTTCGGTGATCTCCATGAGGTGGTCGTCCACGATATTGGCCAGGTGGTAGGTCGGCAGTTCGTCGGCTCTCTTCCAGAGCACCTTGTCATCCAGCGTATCGGTGTTCACTTCGACATGACCGCGGATCAGGTCATTCATCTTGACGATTCTGTTCTCCGGCATCTTGAAGCGGATGGTCCAGTCCGTATGGCTCTCCAGCAGCGGTCTCCACTCGCTCTCCGGCATGGAAAGGGAGTTGCGCAGCTTCATGCGGGTGATGTGGTTGTAGATGAAGGTTTCCTTGTTGGCCTCCATCTCTGTCCTCATAGCGTTCAGTTCCTCGGAGGTGTCGAACGCATAGTAGGCGTAACCTTTCTCCACGAGCTCTTCCGCATATTTGCGGTAGATGCTTCTGCGCTGGCTCTGTCTGTACGGTGCGTGCGGATGCTTGGCGGAAGCGGTCTCCACTACGTTTCCGTTCTCGTCGATACCTTCGTCAGGGATGATGCCGCACCAGTTCAGGGCTTCAATGATATATTTTTCGGCTCCCGGAACGAATCTGTGGGAGTCCGTATCTTCGATTCTGATGATGAAATCACCTCCATTCTGCTTTGCATAGAGGTAGTTGTAAAGCGCAGTCCTCACGCCGCCCATGTGGAGCGGACCTGTCGGTGAGGGAGCGAATCTTACTCTAGTCTTTCTTTCCATTTTCCTGTTCTGATTTTCAAACGGTTGCAAAATTACAAAATTATTCTTCGCGATTCGCATTTCGCAAGGCCTTTCTTCGGATCGCGGCGACATTTTCCAGCTCGCTGCGGTTCGTACCCTCATTGACGAGGAGAACCGGAGGGTTCTTCGGGTCGAAAGAGAAGGATTTCCGGACTGCATTGTTGTTGTAGCCGATCTTCTCGTTCCGGATTTCCGGCAGTTCGATCCCTTCTTCCAGCACCTTGCTCTTGTCATAGACGAAATCATAGTCGATGCAGATCGTATTGCCCATGTCTCCTTCTGTCAGGTCAATGAGCTTGTTCATCTTGAAGCCGGTCGCGATGGCCGTGATGTTGATGCGGTCACCGAAGGCCGGATCGTCGTTGTAGACGATGCCTCGCTTGAAATTGTTCGCCTTGCCGGTGTATTTCTTGATGAGGTTGTCGATCTCGCTGAGCTGCTTCATCTGCAGACCGTTCTCGTTGCGGCCGGCCGTGATGTTGATGAGGACGTTCTTGGCGGTCGTCAGGTCGAAATCGTTCAGCAGCGGGGATTCGAAGGCATTGGCGACGGCCTCTTCCAGCCTCTTCTCGCCGGTACCCGTACCGCAGCCCATCAGGGCCATGCCGCTGTTGCGCATCATGGCGTTCACGTCCCTGAAGTCCACATTGATGTAACCTCTCTTCGTGATGATTTCCGTGATACCCTTGACGGCGGTAGCCAGCACCTCGTCGGCTTTCGGGAAGGCATCCTGGATCAGCAGGTCCCCGAAATAGTCGTACAGCTTCTCGTTGTTGATGATCAGCAGGCTGTCCACGTTCTTCTCCAGTTCGTTGATGCCGTCGATCGCTTTCGACATGGACTCATTGCCCTCGTTCTTGAAAGGAATGGTCACGACACCCACGGTCAGGATATCCCTTTCCTTCGCCATCGAAGCGATGACCGGGGCGGCGCCGGTACCGGTACCACCACCCATGCCGGCGGTGATGAAGAGCATGTCGGTGCGGTCTCCGAACAGCTTGCTGGCGATCTCGTCCTGGGAATTCAGGGCGGCATTGCGACCTTCCGTCGGGTTGCAGCCGGCTCCGAGTCCTTCACCGAGCTGGATCTTCAACGGTACGGAGCAGCTCTGGAGGGCCTGTGCATCGGTGTTGCAGACCAGGAAGGTGCCCCCTTCGATATTCTGGCGGAACATATAGTCCACGGCATTGCAGCCGGCTCCACCGACACCGATCACCTTGATGACCGAAGAAGCCGGTACCCAGTCGCAAGGCAGAGTTTCTCCCATTGGCCTGTTGTCTGTCATATTGTTGTCTTCCATATCTTTATCCCTCCTTAATTATTCTCGTTGATCTCATCGAATAGATTGCCCATGAAATCAGCAATCTTCGTCCAGGTCGGATGGACTTTTCTTTTCTCCGCCTTCTTGGACTTGTTCCTGTGCTTCTCTTCCGCCTCTTCTTCCTCTTCCGGTTCGAAGACGGTATCTGTCATTGCTTCCGCCTCAATCTCAGTTTGAGCAGCGGCAGCGGCTTCGGTTTCCGGAATTTCTGCCGCCTTGTCGTCCTCCGGAACTGCAGCTTCTTCTGCATGCTCCTTCGGGTCTCCGTCTTCATCGTTCCATACGCAGTTCAACCTCGGGTCTTCCTTCGCCTCGAGGATCATGCCGATGGAAGTGGTCGCGGACGTGTCGTTGATGCCGTTGCAGCCGCTGTAGGAGAAGAGGTGGCGCGGATAGCCGGTCCTGACATTGTAGCCGGACATTTCCAGGATCAGACTGCCGAGGTTAGGCAGCTGAGCGGAACCTCCGGTGATGACGATGCCGCTCCGGAGCTTGTCCTTGAAACCGCTCTTCTGGATCTCGAACAGCATGGCCTGAATGATCTCCTCAGCACGTGCGGTGATGATCTCGGACAGGTATTTGACCGGCAGCTGCTTGTTCGGGTCGGTCGAGTTGCTCTTGATGAGGATGGTCTTCTCGCTCAGGTTCTGGAGCTTGTCCGGCATGCAGGCACCGAAAGCCAGCTTGATGTTCTCCGCCAGCCTTTCCGGAATCGTGCATTCCGTCTTGATGTCGTTGGTGATGTCCTTTCCGCCGAACGGGATGGAAGCATAGTGGCGCATGATGTTGTTGCAGTAGATGGAAAGGGAAGTGCAGCCCGCTCCGAAATCGATCAGAGCGACACCGTTGTCCATCTCCGCTTCCGTCAGCACGGCCCTTGCCGTAGAATCCGCGGTGAAGTACCGGCGGTTCACGGCCACCTGCACCTTGTTCATCACCATGTCGATGCGGTTGAGGTCGCTTTTCTTGCCGATGAAGATTTTGAAGTTGCCTTCCAGCACATCACTGGCCATACCGATGATGTCATTCTCGATGATCTGGAAATTCTCTCCGTCCGAGAAGGACTGGGCGACGGCTCCGTAGATGTCTTCCTTCTCCGGAAAATCCAGCGGATACTGGTCCTTCGCGAAATTCTTCAGTTCCTCCACCTCTTCGTTCGAGATGCAGGTGTTCGAATCCCTTTCCACACGGCCTTGGCTGGTCTCCTGACGGATGGCATAGCGCGGCATACCGACAACGGCTTGCGTGATGTGCAGTCCTAATTCGTCCTCTGCTTCACGGATAGCCTTCCGCACGACATCGCTGGCATGCATCACGTTGTAGATGCTGCTGTAGCGGATACCGTCCGAGGGGGTCTCCTTGTAATAGATAATCTGAACATCGTTGCCGTTGACTCTGGCTACGCAGACGGCGATCTTGGATGTTCCGAGGTCAATTGAAACTATGTGTCTGTCTTCCATATGCTGTGTTAATCATTTGCAGATGATCTGGCCATCGTATCGCAGATCAACCTTTCTATATCGCTTTTCTGAATCTTTCGGTCGGATATGTGTGTAGTACTTGCCCATCTTCCTGATTTTCTTCCCGATTTCCACCGGTTCTCCGATGACGAACCTTTCCTGTCCCTCTTTCGGGATCAGCACCAGCCCGTACTTGTCAGTACAATGGAACTGCGTGAACTTGCTGCGCCAGTCCGGATCCGCTTTCAAGGCCAGGGCCAGGTCAATGGTCCCCTGCAGCCAGTGTCGCTTATATTCTGAACCGCAATCCTTCGTCTCGAACTCCTTCCAGCCTACCGGCACCTTGCCGTCGACGATCGGAACATTGACGGTGTGCACCCGCTGCAGCGGGAACATCACCCCTTCCCGGTCGACATAGAAGCCGCCTCTGGAAGTCTGGATCCGTAGGATCGGCTCCCGTTCGCAGAGAGCCACGTTCAGCATTCCGTCCCGGGTGAAGAAGACCTCGCAGTTGCGGATGACATCCTGGCTGTCCAGAAGTGTTTCGATCTGTGCCAGATCGATGCTCCGGCACGCTCTGTCCCGGAGTTCCCCGCAATTCCTTGTGAGGATGCCCTCGATGTCTTCCGGCCGGATGAACTGAGCCTCCGAGCAGCCGGTCACCAAGGTCCGGATGCCGGTGCAGGTCCGTGTCTTCCGGTAATGCTGGCCGGAGATGAATGCAACGACCATGGCCACCATCATCAGGAAGGCGGTCAGCATCTTCAGGATCTTCCTGAAGACTCCGGTCTTTGCATTCTTTTCTTTCATGCGAGCAGTTCGGCTATCGGGTCAATGAATCGGTCGATGTTGCCGGCACCGAAGGTGACCAGCACATCGATATCTTCTTTCTTCAGCTGCTCCATCAGCTCCTCCTTGCGGATCAGCACCTTCTCCGGAGCGGTCACGTCCTTGAAGATGATCTCGGAAGTCACTCCCGGGATCGGCTCCTCCCTGGCCGGATAGATGTCCAGCAGGATGAGCTTGTCCACCTGGCTGAGCGCTGCCGCGAACTCTGTCGCAAAGTCTCTGGTCCTTGTATAGAGGTGAGGCTGGAACACGACGGTCAGTTTCCGGCCCGGGAAAATGTTCCGGATGGAACTGATCGCGGTCGCGATCTCGTTCGGGTGATGCGCATAATCATCGATGTAGGTGCAGCCCGGACGGTTCACATGCACGTCGAATCTTCTCTTGACGCCCTGGAAGCTGGCCAGACCTTTACGCACCTGCTCCGGCTCGAGTCCGTAGGTCAGGGCAATTGCTGCCGCAGCGACGCCGTTCTCGACGTTCACCCAGCCCGGTACGCCCACGACGCAGTCTTCCATCCGTCCTTCCGGCCAGTTGAGGGTGAAATGCAGATAGCCGCATTCATCCACCCGCTGCTCGGAAGCGTAGAAATCTGCCCTGCCGTCATCGTAGGAATAGGTCAGGATCCTGGCCTTCGTATCTTCCGGACCGACCGGAAGACCATATTTCTTGATGAGGGTTCCGCTCACCTGGGAAGCGAAGGCCCGGAAAGCTTCCTGGACATGGGCCAGGTCACCGTAGATGTCCAGATGATCGGCATCCATGGCCGTGATCACCGCGATCTCCGGGTAAAGCTGGAGGAAGGAACGGTCGAACTCATCCGCCTCCGCCACGATGACATCGTTCCTGCTGACCAGCAGGTTGCTGCCGTAGTTCTTGGAAATGCCGCCGAGGAAGGCTGAGCAACCTTCACCGCAGTCCTGGAAAAGATGGGCGGTCAAGGTGCTGGTCGTCGTCTTGCCGTGCGTTCCGGCGACGGCGAGGCAACGCTGTCCATGCGTGATCTCCCCGAGAATCTTCGAACGCTTGAGCAAGGTATAGCCGTGTTCCTGCACATAGACCAGCTCACCCATGTCGTGCGGGATGGCCGGTGTCCAGATCACGAGCGTATCTTCCACCTCTTTCGGGATGAAGTCCGTATTGTCCTCATAATGTACCGCGATCCCTTCGCTTTCCAGAGCCCGGGTCAATGGGGACGGGGTCTTGTCATAGCCGCTGACGGAGAGTCCCTTGAATTTATAATATCTGGCAATGGCGCTCATACCGATACCGCCGATGCCGATGAAGTAAATGTTCTTATAGTTTTTCATGTCTATTTCTTTTTGCTGTCCAGAATCTTGTAGATTTCGTCCGCGATGGTCTGTGCGGCATCTCTTCTTGCCAGGGCCGCGATGTTGCGCTCCATCTCCGCAAGTCTTGCAGGCTTGTCGAGGAGGTCGCAGGCCGTCTTCATCAGTTCCTCTTCCGCTACGGCATCCTTGACCAGGACGGCCGCATCCTTGCGGACCAGAGCCATGGCATTGTGGGTCTGATGGTCTTCCGCCACATTCGGGGACGGTACGAAGATCGCTGCCTTGTGAGCGGCGCAGAGCTCAGAGACGGTGCTGGCGCCGGAACGGGAGATCACGAGGTCCGCTGCCGCATAAGCCAGGTCCATCCGGGCGATGAAATCCGTATGCCGGATCTTCGCGGTCGGCTGCTGGCCGGCCATGAACTCGTCCACTCCTTTCTTGTAATATTTACCGCATTGCCACAGGATTTCGAGATTCTCGCCACCCGGACAATGGTCTCCGATCCATTTCTTCATGGCTTTGTTGAGGGTGCCGCTGCCTAAGCTTCCACCGACGATGAGCAGATGCTTCTTCGACGGATCCAGGTGGTAGAATTCCATTGCTTCAGCCCGCATCGCTTCGTCAGCCGGAACGATTTCCTTGCGGATCGGATTGCCGGTGAAGACGATCTTGTCTGCCGGGAAGAACTTTTCCATACCGTCATAGGCGACGCAGATGGAATCCACGTGCTTGCCCAGAATCTTGTTGGTCAGGCCGGCAAAGCCGTTCTGCTCCTGGATGAGGGTCGGGACATGCAGTCTTTCCGCCGCCCAGAGCAGGGGAGCGCTCGCATATCCGCCGACGCCGACGGCGATATCCGGCTGGAATTCACGGATGAGTTTCCGTGCCATCCTCACGCTCTTGATGACTTTGAACGGGATGGCCAGGTTGGACCAGGTCAGCTTGCGCTGGAGTCCCTGGATGGGAAGTCCTTTGATCTCGTAGCCGGCTGCCGGAACTTTCTCCATTTCCATCCTGCCGTCTGCACCGACGAACAGGATTTCGGTTTCCGGATTCAGCTCCTTCAGCTTGTTCGCGATGGACAGGGCCGGGAAGATATGTCCTCCCGTACCTCCGCCGCTGACGATCGCTCTTATTTTCCTATAGTTTGCCATATCATTTATCCTCCGAATAATTATCGATTGAATCTTCCATCTGATCCAGTTCCGTCAAGGAAGAATGTACCTCGTCTTCCGGATGCTGGTAGATCGGAACGGCTGCCGCTTCTTCCTTCTCCATCTCCTTCTTCGCGATGCGGCTGATGGACAGGATGATGCCGAATGCCAGGCTGAACATCAGGAATGAACTGGTTCCGTGGCTGATCAGCGGCAGGGTCTGTCCGGTCAGCGGGCCGATTCCGACATTGATGAACATGTGCAGGAAGGCCTGGGCCGTGATCAGCAGGGTGAGACCTCCGACCGCCGATTTCGCGAAGTCATTGTCTCCGCACATCCGGGCGATCATCGAACCTCTGGCCAGCAGGCTGACATACAGGATGATGACCAGAATGCCTCCCCACAGCCCGTATTCTTCCAGCAGGAAGCTGTACATATAGTCTCCGAACATGACGGAAACCGTGTATTTCTGAGTGCTTCCTCCAGGTCCCTTTCCCCAGAATCCCCCTTCCTTGATGGCGACTTTCGCGCCGAAAGGCTGGCGGATCTCATCCAGGATCTCGTAATATTCCGTCTTGTCCTTGGCTTGCGCGAGACTGTTCTCGTCCAGCTTGTTCGTGACTCGGCTGATACCGGTCTCGATTCTTCCGAACAGCTTTCCGTCACTGATCTTGTATAGACCGAAGGTCCCGGCAACCATCACGAGCAGGACCAGGACCGCCGCGAACATCTTTTTCAGCGACATTCCTCCCAGCAGCAGGGTAGCGACCATGATCGGTCCGATGATCATCAGGCTGGAGTTGCTGCCTTGCTGGACTCCGACACAGGTGATCGCGATCGGCAGGTAGAAGTAGAAGATCCGCTTCGCGATCGGCTTGGCCATGAAACTCATGTGCAGACGGGTCTCCATCCACCGGGCCAGTCCGAAATATCTTTCATCCTTTCCTTTTCGCGGATTCTGGTCTCTGTTGTACGCCCAGACTGCCCAGGAAAGGTACATCACCATCGCGATCTTCACGATTTCGAAGACGTGGACCTGGAAGCCGAACACGCTCAGGGTTCTCCAGGCATGGTTGATGTTCTGGGCCTTGATGAATGGCAGGTCGACGTGCATGGTCAGCAAGCCTAACAGGAGAGCGGAGACCGCGAAGCCCAGTTTCGAGCAGTGCAGGAAGAATTTCAGGCTCTTGATGTAGTAGCAGATGAAGATGACGGCCAGACCGGCCATCACCACCAGCGTCTGGGTCTTGATGATCTCGACACGGGTCGTCCGCGTGTTCGCGGCCAGCAGGGAAGTGGAGGAGGAAATGGCCAGCACGGAAATCATGATCAGGAGGAACACGATCATCCAGATGACCTTGTCCCCCTCGATCTTGTCGATGAGATTCCATATTCCTGATTTCTTCTTCTGTACCATTTCCTGTCTGTTTTCCGTAATTCGTTAAAGTTTTCTGACCGCTTCCTTGAACTGGGTGCCACGGTCCTCGTAGCTCTTGAAGAGATCGAAGCTGGCGCAGCATGGAGAGAGCAGCACGACATCACCTTCCACGGCGAGGGCGCTGGCTTTCCTGACGGCCTCTTCTGCAGAGCCGGCATCCTGGATTTCAGGAACGAAGGCCTTGAAAGCATTGTGGATCTTATCATTGTCCACACCCAGGCAGACGATGGCTTTGACCTTTTCTTTCACCAGTTCGTTGAGGGCGCTGTAATCATTGCCTTTATCCTTACCTCCCACGATCCAGACGACCGGACGCTTCTGACATTCGAGCGCGTACCAGGCCGCATCCACGTTCGTGGCTTTGGAGTCATTGATATAGAGGACACCTCCCACGCTCAGGACATTCTCGAGCCGATGCTCGACAGCCTTGAAGGAAGAAAGACTCTCCTTGATGACCTCATTGTCCACATCCATAGCCTTGGCGGCGAGGGCTGCGGCCATGGAGTTGTAGAGGTTATGCTTGCCGCCCAGGGCCAGCTGGTCCACGAAGATGTCACATTCTCCCTTGTCGCATTTGACGATGATCTTGTCATCCTTGAGGTAAGCACCTTGCTCGACTTCCGTCTTCTGGGTGAACGGCAGCTTCTTCGCCTTGATGAGGATCTTGTCCAGGTGGCTGATCGTGATGTCGTCGTCGGAACAGAAGATGAAGCAGTCGTCATCGTTCATGTTGCGGGTGATGCGGAATTTCGCTTTCACGTAATTTTCCATATTGTAGTCGTACCGGTCGAGGTGGTCCGGGCTGAGGTTCGTGATGATGGCGATGTCTGCCTTGAAATCATACACGTTGTCCAGCTGGAAGCTGCTCAGTTCCAGGACGTAGATGTCGTGATGTTCGGTAGCGACCTGATAAGCGTAGCTCTGGCCGATGTTGCCGCCCAGACCGACGTTGAGACCTGCGTTCTTCAGCAGGTAGTAGATCAGCGAGGTCGTCGTGGTCTTTCCGTTGCTGCCGGTGATGCAGATCTTCTTCGCCTGGTCATAACGGCCGGCGAACTCGATCTCGGAAATGATCCTGATTCCTTTCTCCTGGATCTTCCTGATCATCGGAGCGGTCAACGGGATGCCAGGACTCTTGATCACCTCATCAGCGTTGAGGATGAGTTCTTCCGTATGATGGCCTTCTTCGAAAGGAATGTCCCATTTCTTGAGCAGGTCAATGTATTTCTGGGCGATTTTTCCCATATCGGAAAGGAAAACGTCGAAACCTTCAGTTTTTGCGAGGATGGCGGAACCTGTTCCGCTTTCGCCTCCTCCAAGTACGACAATTCTTGACATCTTATGATGGTTTTATCTTATTTTCAACATTGCGATGGTCGCTACCGCCAGGATGACGGACACGATCCAGAATCGGGCGACGATCTTAGCTTCCGGAATGGCATGGGCCGGAGACTTGATCAGTGCCGGAACTCCTTCTTTCTGGTAGTGGTGGTGGAGCGGTGCCATCTTGAACACGCGCTTGCCGGTACCGGTCCTGTGCTTGGTGATCCGGAAGTAGGTCCGCTGAACGATCACGGACAGGCTTTCCACGAAGAAGACACCGCAGAGGATCGGAATGAGCAGCTCCTTTCTGATGAGGATGGCGCAGACTCCGATGATGCCGCCCAGCATGAGGCTGCCGGTATCTCCCATGAAGACCTGAGCCGGATAGGAGTTGTACCAGAGGAAGCCGATCAGGGCGCCCACGAAAGCGGCCATGAACACCACGATTTCACCGGACCCCGGGATATACATGATGTTGAGGTATTCGGAATTGATGATGTTGCCGCCCAGCCAGGCGAAGAGGGCAAGGACAACGCCGGCGATGGCGGAGGTGCCTCCTGCCAGTCCGTCCATTCCGTCCGTAAGGTTCGTGCCGTTCGAGCAGGCGGCGACGACGATCACGATCATGAGCACATAGATCGCCCATTTCGTATACCAGCCGAAAGTCCCGTCGAAAGGAGAGAGCCATGCGTAGTCGAATTCATGATCTTTCACGAAAGGAATGGTCGTCTTCGTACTTTTGACGACATCGGTCTTTGTCTTGGTCGTTGCGGTTAGAGCCTCTTCCAGCTGAAGCTGGACTTCTGCGCTGCCTTCCGGTGCCAGTCCTGCAAGGGTTTTCTGCTGTGGAGCGGGAACTCCGGTATCTTCACGCACGACGATCTGGTCGGAGAAGCAGACGGCCAGTCCGATTCCGAGACCGAAGACCAGCTGCCCGGCCAGTTTGGCTTTCTCGCTCAAGCCCTTCTTGTCATGTTTGAAGACTTTGATGTAGTCGTCCGTGAAACCGATCAGGAAGAACCAGATCGTTGTCAGGAAGAGCAGGAGAATATAGATGTTCGTCAGGTCAGCGAAGAGCAGGGCGGAGATCATGATGGAGATGAAGATGATGATACCTCCCATTGTCGGAGTACCTTTCTTCTCCATCTGTCCTTCCAGTCCGAGATCCCTGATGGTCTCGCCGATCTGTTTCTTCTGAAGCCAGCGGATGATCCGCTTGCCGGCGAAGATGGCGATGAGCAGCGCGGTCACGCTGGCCATGATGGCTCTGAAAGAGAGGTAGTGCCACAATCCCTGTCCCGGCAGGTCCCATTCCTGGAAATGTTCAAATAAATGATATAGCATGCTTCAATTCTTTATTTCATGTTCTCGAAAATGCCTCGCACGATTTCTTTCTCGTCGAAGTGTCTGGTTTCCGTACCGATGATCTGGTAGGTCTCGTGGCCTTTGCCGGCCAGCAGGATGGTCGATCCTTGCTGGGAGATCATGATCGCGGTGCGGATGGCTTCTTCACGGTCTTCGATGAAGAGGGACTTGGCCCGTCCGCTCAGGTCGAAGCCGGCCTTGATGTCCGCCATGATGTCTGCAGTCTTCTCGGTACGGCTGTTGTCGGAGGTCACGACGATGCGGTCGCACCATTTCTCGGCGATCTGAGCCATTTCCGGTCGCTTGGTCTTGTCACGGTCACCGCCGCAGCCGAAGACGCAGATCAGCTGACGTTCCGGAGCGATCTCCTTCAGGGTCTTGAGCACATTGTCCAAGGCATCCGGGGTGTGGGCGTAGTCGATGACCACGTTCCGGTCATCCGGTCCGGCGATATTCTCCAGTCGTCCGGGAGCGGACTCCAGGGCACTGAGGGCGACCAGAACTTCTTCCTGTCTCTCTCCGAGGACCAGGGCGGCCGTGTAGATGGCCAGAAGGTTATAGGCGTTGTGCTGGCCGATGAGCCGGCTCCAGCTTTCCACGCCGTCGAAACGCAGAAGCATTCCGTCGAAACTTTCCTCCACGATGCGGCAGGTGTGGTCCGCCATGCTCCTGCAGGAACAGGTGACGATCTGAGCTTTCGTGTTCTGCATCATCACCATGCCGTTCCTGTCATCGATGTTGGTGATGGCGAAGGCCTCCGGTCCCAGCTGGTCGAAGAAGAGTTTCTTGCAGCGCAGGTACTCCGCGAAGGTCTTGTGGTAGTCAAGATGGTCGTGGGTCAGGTTGGAGAAGATGCCGACCTTGAAATCCAGGCCGGAAACTCTTTCCTGCTCCATGCCGATGGAACTCACTTCCATGAAACAGTAGCCGCAGCCCTCATTGACCATGTCATTGAGGAGAGCGTTGATGGTGATCGGGTCGGAAGTCGTGTTCTTCGCCTCGAAGCTGTGTGAACCGACGTAGTTCGCGATGGTGGAGAGCAGACCGCAATGGTAGCCCAGCCGGTTGAAGAGCCGGTAGAGCAGGGTGACGGTCGTGGTCTTTCCGTTCGTGCCGGTGATGCCGACGAGGGTCAGCTTCCGGGACGGATGGTCGTAGAAGTTCGCGGCGGTCAGCGCCAGGGTGTGGCGGCTGTTTTCCGTACGGATCAAGGCCGGAACTGCCCCATTGACCTGGGCCAGCTGCTCCTGGAGGGCATTTTCGTCTTCATACAGGATGGCGGCCGCGCCGAGATTGATGGCTTTCGCGATATATCGGTGACCGTCGTTGGCATAGCCCTTGACGGCAATGAACAGGGAACCGGCAGTGACTTTGCGGGAGTCGCTGCAGATGGAGCTGATTTCCAGATCAGCAGGTCCGGAAACCAGGACAGCTCCACTGTCCGCTATGATTCTTTCAAGTTTCATCTTATTTCAATTCTATCCAGATAGTCTGTCCTTTCTTCATCGGTTGTCCCGGTGCAGGGGTCTGTTTCATGACCAGACCAAGGCCGGAATATCTGCATTTATATCCGTTGTTTTCTATGATGTACACCGCGTCGCTGAGTCCGAGTCCGCTCAGGTCCGGTGCTTTTCCTTCATCCAGCCCGGCTTCCGGAAGAATTTCCGAACTCCAGGTCGGGATCGTGCCGGTCTCGCTGATGTCCATGCCCCAGCTCGTGTCCAGGGTATAGAGCTTGCGGATGACCTCATCGATGGCTTTCGCCGGCAGCTGACCTCCGTAGACCGGTCCTCTCATCGGTCGGGAGAAGATGGTGCAGATCACCGAGTAGCGTGGCGCTTCCGTCGGGAAGAAACCGACGAAAGTGGCTCTGTACTTTCTTTTCCCGTCTTTGTTCATGTAGCGGGACTTCGGTCCCATCCAGTCGTTCTTGTCGAAGGCAATCCAGGCGGTACCGGTCTTTCCGGCGATCGTCTGGCTGGCTTTCTTCAAGGTCGAACCGGTTCCGCTCGTGACGACCTGCTGCAAAGCGAGGCTCACGCTGTCGGCCGTCTCCCGGGAACAGATCCGGTGGACCTTCACGGGCTTGAACTTTTCCGTGACCCGTTCGCCCTCCTGCATGGAGTCGACGATGTAAGGTCTCATCAGCATGCCTCCGTTGGCGATGGCATTGTAGAAGACCAGCAGGTTCAATGGCGTGAACATGCTGGAGTAGCCTACCGCCGCGGAGGCCAGTACGGTCTGATCTCCCTTGAGTCTTCCGGGCAAGGTCGGGAAAGTCGGCAGTACGCCGCCCAGTTCGAACTCCCAGCCGTCGTGGAGATAGTTCCGCATATGGTCGATGTAGGCCTGCGGTTCGTCCGCATATCCGTCTTTCACGAATGTGCCCAGTACGTAGTTCGAGGACTTCTTGAAGCCGGTCAGCAGATCGATGCTGTTTGTCTGCGTCTGCCTTTCGTAATCCCTGATATGCTCGTCTTTCGGAAAGCGGATGCCTTGCATCACTCCTCCGTTGGTCGGGATCCTGCTGCTCAGCTGGGCTTTGCCGTCGTCCAGAAGGGCGGTCAACGCTACTGTCTTGATGACGGAACCCGGCTCTCCGGTCTCCCGCAGCGCGTAGTTGTAGAGCTCTTTCAGTCTGCCGTCTTTGTCACGGTTGAGGTTCACCATCGCCTTGATGGCACCTGTCTTCACTTCCATCAGGATGAGGCAGCCTCCGGCGATGCTTTCTTCCGGACCGATCTGCTTGCGCAGGGCCTTGTCGGCAATGTCCTGGATGTTGATGTCCAGGGTGGTCTTCAGGTCCATGCCGTGCTGTACGGGAATGATCGTGCTGTCGTTGTCGACGATCTTGTCCCGGTTGTCGATGACCCTTTTCCAGACGAAGCCGTCTTTGCCGCGGAGGGCCGCGTCGAAAGAATGCTCGATGCCTTTCTTGTTGCCCGGTTCACCGATGGTCTGCATGGCCAGTCCGCCGTAAGGATACTGGCGGTTCTCGTAGTTCGTGTTGACGATCAGTCCGCCTTTGAACGAACTCTCGTTGAACAGCGGCCATTCCTTCATCCTCTTCAAGGTCGTGAAGTCCACTTCCTTCGCGATCAGCATGTTCATCCAGCCTTTCTCGCGGCCGGTCAGGATACGGCTCCTGTTCCTCAGGTAAGCGACA
Organism: Bacteroidales bacterium; assembly: GCA_020026355.1. GTDB lineage: Bacteria > Bacteroidota > Bacteroidia > Bacteroidales > UBA932 > Cryptobacteroides. The sequence continues at coordinate 11,258 of JAHHQP010000017.1, read as the reverse complement.
TCCTTGCCGAAGACCTTGGCCAATGAATCCGTCAGCATGGCGGCCTTCGCTCTCCAGGCCTTTTCCCGTGCGGCGCCTTTCTTCTTGTCTTTCTTGAATTCCGCCTTTCTCACGGTGCAGTCCATACGGATCTCGTAAGTCGGGATCGAGATGGACAGCGGCTTGTCGTTGCAGTCGTAGATCGTTCCCCGGATCGCCGTCACCTTCTCGCCCAGTTCTTTCGGGCGGACGACGTTCACCAGTTCCGGTTTCGGGTTCCAGATGAACTTGACGTAGATGATCTGGGCGATGAGGCGGACGGAAAGCAGCAGGAAAATGACATAGATGACCAGCAGGAGCTTGCTCGTGCGGTCCTTCTTCTGTGCGTTATGTCTGTTGCCCTTTGTCTGCATGTCTTTCTGTCCCGCTTTCCGGGTTTATTCCAGTTTGTCGGCCGGCTTTTCCGGGAAAGTGACCGTCGAACCGTTCTTTTTCAGTTTTTCCTCCAGGTTGCCGATCCAGTCGAACCGGTACAGTTCCGAAGTCTTCTGGGCCTTGATGATCTTCAAGGTGTTGATGGTCTTCATGTTCTGTTCAACCTTCAGCATGGTCCCTTCCGCCTTGTAGCTCAACCAGATGCTCAACCAGGCCAGCAGGAAGGTGTACAGGATGTAAGGGAACAGCTTGTCTGCCCTCATCCTCAGGATCAGGTCTCCTCTGCCGATGGCCACCACGATATTGCGGATGGTCTGTATTATGGATTTCCATCTGATCTTCATCTATCTTCCTCCTGTATCTTCGTTCTCTGTGGCGGTCTTACAGTTTGACTGCCACCCTGAGCTTCGCGCTCCTGGCTCTCGTGTTCGCGGCAATCTCGCTTTCCTGCGGCAGGATCGGTTTCTTGTTCACGGCTTTCAGCGGAGCGGTCGAGTTGCCGTAGAAATCTTTCTGCATCTCACCATCCACATTGCCGGTCTTGATGAAGTTCTTCACCATCCGGTCCTCCAGGGAGTGGTAGGTGATCACCACCAGTTTTCCGCCCGGCTTGAGACTGGCGGCCGCCCCTTCGAGGAATTTCTCCAAGGATTTCATTTCCTGGTTCACCTCGATCCTCAGCGCCTGATAGACCTTCGCCAGAAACTTGTGCTCCGCGAACTTCGGCAAGGCGCTCTCGATGGCTTTCGTCAGATCTCCGGTCGTAGCGACCGGCGCCTTTTCCCTCGCCTTGCAGATGAGCTGGGCGATCTTCCGGCTGTTATCCACCTCACCGTAGATCTTCAGGATCCGGGCGATCTCGGCTTCTTCATAATTGTTCACCAGATCCGCGGCAGTCATGCCGGCCTTCGTGTTCATCCTCATGTCCAGCGGCGCGTCGTATCGGAAGGAGAAACCTCGCTCCGCCGTGTCGAACTGGTGCGAAGACACGCCGAGGTCGGCAAGGACACCGTCGATGCCGTCGGGATAGCCTTCGTACAGGACATAGTTGTGGATGAACCTGAAGTTGTTGCGGATCAGGGTAAGCCTGTCATCATCAGGCTTGTTCTTTATCGCGTCTTCATCACGGTCGAACGCGAGCACTCTGCCATTTTTTGATAAGCGTGAAAGAATTTCGGCAGTGTGCCCGCCTCCGCCGAATGTTGCATCAGCGTAGACTCCATCCACGGAGTCCACAAGAGCGGTTACGCTCTCATCCAAAAGGACTGAAGTATGATATTCTGACATTTTCCGGACCTCCTCTATCTTAGATCAGACAGTTTTCCGGCTATAGTGACGAACTCTTCGTTGGAGATGATGCTGGACTCGTATTTTTCCTTGGCCCAGATTTCGATCTTGTAATCATTGCCGGAGAAGATTACCTCCTTTTCTACACCGATGAGTTCAAGCAGTTTCTTGGGAATGGAGATCCTGCCCAATTTCGCATCGGGCTCCACGATGGCACAGTTGTGCATATAGGCTCTCCAGAACCTGGCGTGATCTTCATTGAACGTAGGGTTGAGCTTGGATCTCACCTCCTCCGACTGGCGCTCCCACTCCGAGATGGTGTACATCTCGAGGCAATCCGTGAAATTGTCCTTCCGGACAACGAACTTCAACGGTTGCTCAGCAGGCATCATGCTCTTGAAGGCGGCAGGGAAAACCATACGGCCCTTGTCGTCTACTTTCACATTATATTCGCCAATGAATCTGATCATAAATCAACTTTGTTTTCTTTCACGCCACGTTGTGCAAAAATAGTAAAACTTTTCCATATACTTCCACTTTCTTCCAAATATTTCCACCGCCTTTGAAATGAATTGATTATTTTTGTAAAGACAAAAAATGAATGGCATGAAGAAAGGAAAAATGATCCTCTTCGCAGGGTTTCTGGCGCTCGCCACGGCTTGCGGAACGAGGACGGAAGAGCCTTCTGAAGCGGTGGCGGAAACCCCGCTTCAGGAAGAGAAATTCTATCTGTACGGTTTCGATACGGACACCCTTTCCAGAAAGGTGGGAAAGGTAGGAAAAGGAGAGTTCTTCTCGAACCTCCTGATGCACAACGGTCTGTCCGCCCAGGAAGCCTGCAACTTGAGTATGGCCTGCGATACCATATTCGATGTCAGGAAGTTACGGGTAGGCAACCCTTATGAAGTCTATTATGAACTGAACGATAGTCTCCAGACTCGTCCGAGGTACATCGTCTATTCCCGGGATCGGGTACGGCAGATGGTTTTCGACTGCCGGGAGCCCTATGCGGTCTATCCGGTCAGCAAACCGGTCACTACTCGTCAGCGCTATGCCGAGGTGACCATCGATTCCTCCTTGTGGAACGACATGACGGCGGCCGGCGTCTCTCCCTTGCTGGTCGTGAATCTCTCCGACATCTATGCCTGGACCGTTGACTTCTTCGGACTCCAGAAGGGAGATGGTTTCAAGGTCCTCTACGACGAGCAGATCTGTGACGGGGAAGTGGTCGCGATCGATACGGTCCGCTATGCCGTATTCAACCACGATGCTCAGGAATTTCCGGCAGTCATGTACAATGCCGGTGACGGCGGAAACATCTACTGGAACGAGAAAGGGGAGAGCTTGCGGAAGACCTTCCTGAAGGCCCCGCTGAAATTCACGAGGATCAGTTCCGGCTTCTCCATGCACCGCAGGCATCCGGTGACTCATCGCGTGCAGCCGCATACAGGCGTGGACTATGCCGCACCGACAGGAACGCCCGTCGTGACCATCGGAGACGGTGTCGTGACCGGTATGCGCCATGAAGGGGCGGGAGGCAACGTCGTCCGTATCAAGCATAATTCCGTCTACAGGACCGCCTATCTGCATCTGTCCCGTTATGCGGCTGGCCTGAAAGTCGGAGACCGTGTCCGTCAGGGTCAGGTGATCGGCTACGTCGGAGCCACCGGGCGAGTGACCGGCCCGCATCTGGATTTCCGCGTCTGGAAGAACAATGCACCGGTCAATCCGCTGAATATGCAGTCACCACCGGCTGAACCGCTCCCTGCCGCCCTGCTTCCAGCTCTCGACAGCACCATTGCCGTCTGCAAGGCCCGCATCGCGGAGATCAAGGGGCAGCATTCTGCCCAGGTCAATGAAGATGAAAATAAAGGCCAGGTCAATGAAAATGATGACCCGGCCGATGAAATTTAAGTTCAATGGGGAAAGAGGCTCAGACCAATGAACAGATGAGGGTGGCGCTGGTGCAGGACTCGACCTTCACCATGACATAGTCGCCGACCTTGTGTCCACCGTTCGGGAACACGCACATCTTGTTGTTCGATGCCCGGCCGCAAAGCTGCTCCGGATTCCTCTTGGAAGGACCTTCGACCAATACCTCGACAATCTTGCCGAGTTCGCGCTCATTGCTCTTCAGGCTCATGCGGTTCTGGAGGGCAATGATTTCATTCAGACGGGCGGTCTTCACCTCGTAAGGGATATCGTCCTCGTATTTCCTGGAAGCCAGGGTACCCGGACGGTTCGAATAGGCGAACATGAAGGCGGAATCGTAGCCGACTTGCTCCATCAGGCTCAGGGTATCCTTGTGGTCCTGCTCGGTCTCGCCGCAGAAGCCGGCGATCACGTCAGTGGTGATGCCGCAGTCCGGAATCACTTCCCGGATCTTGTCCACGCGGTTGAGGTACCATTCACGGTTGTATTTACGACGCATCTTCTCCAGCATATAGTCACTTCCGGACTGGACCGGAAGGTGGATGTGCTTGCAGATATTGTCATAGCGGGCCATGGTCTCGATCACTTCGTCAGAAATGTCTGATGGGTAGGAAGTCGAGAAACGGACACGCATGCCCGGGTCAACCTTGGCTACCATCTCGAGTAGCTGGGCGAAGTTTACGGTATGGTCGGCATCCTCCGGATCTTTCCAGAAGTACTTGTCGACGTTCTGGCCCAGGAGATTGACCTCCTTGTATCCATTGGCATAAACCTCTTCCGCTTCACGGACGATGCTGAACGGGTCACGGCTGCGTTCCGGACCACGGGTATAAGGCACGACACAGTAAGAGCAGCAGTTGTTGCAGCCTCTCATGATGGAAATGAAGGCAGAGATGCCGTTCTTGTCCAGTCGGACCGGAGAAATCTCCGCATAGGTCTCATCCTTGGACAGCTGCACGTGCATCTGCGGTTCCTGCTTGGCCTTGATCTCGCGGATCATTTCCGGGAGATTGCGGTAGGAGTCCGGTCCGGCGACCAGATCCACGACCTTGCCTTCCAGAAGCTTGTCTTTCAGACGCTCGGCCATGCAGCCCATGATGCCGATGATGACACCGTCCCTCTTGCGCTTCTGCAGACGGAACTGCTCGATGCGGCCCCAGATCCTCTGCTCGGCATTGTCCCGGATGGAACAGGTGTTGGCAAGGATGATGCTCGCTTCTTCAATGTTTTCCGTCAAGGCATAGCCCTCGTCCTGAAGGATGGACAGGATCACTTCGCTGTCATTGACATTCATCTGGCAGCCATAGGTCTCGATGTAGACTTTCGGTCTGCCTGCATCCAATATCGGTCTGATTCCTAATTTCATTTCAACTCGTTTTCTGTGGAGCACATATTTCCGTGCGGATTCGTTCTGGAGGGCAAAGATATAACTTTTAAATGAAAAAATATTATATTTGCGTTGATGCTGTCTTCTCAGGAGCAGCAGCGAAAGGTAAAGAAATATGAGAAAAAGACTTATTCTGTTGGTTGCCAGTATATTGGCTGGCATTTCAATGCTGAGCGGCTGCGCATCGCTGCATGAGGTGAGACCGACGTCGTGCAACATAGAGAGCATCACTCCGCAGGGCCTCCGGACCATCGGCATGAAGATTGCTCTGGGAATCGAGAATCCTTCCATCCAGTTTTCCATCGTTGAAGCGGAAGCTGTCCTCTTCGAGGGTGGCGATCGTCTGGCGACCGTGAATGTCAACCCTTTCACTGTAGAAAAGAAAAGCAGCAGGATCTATCCGGTCGATGCCGTGTTCAGCATCAATCCGGGGTATAATTACCTGAATCTGCTGAACCTTGTCCGTGACCAGTCGTTCATTGACAAGTCGACGATAGACATTTATGTTAAAGTAAGATTGAAAGGTGGTCTTTCCAAGAAGATTGAAAGGAAAGGGATGCCTTTGAAACAGTTCCTTCAAAAGATCCGACTATGAAAAATACCATTATGACAGGTGTGGTCACCGTTCTGGCCGTTCTGGCTTGCAGTGTACCGTCACATGCACAGCTTTTCAAGATGAAGACGACTGACCAGTCTGTGAAGACGGTCGCTCCGGCAGGTACCGAGCGCATCCGGATGACGGATACGCTGTTCGTTCCCGAAGGTTATGAACTGGTGGATTCCGTCGTCTTCAGGATCGGTACCGTCCTGGACACCACCTTGCTCGGCAAGGACATCTTCGAGCTGCTTTCCCGGAAAGACCAGGACGGCAGGACCCAGGTCACCCAGTCCTACGAGATCGCTGATGCCTTTGCGAATTATGTAAGATCGAACAAAGACCGTGCTTTGACCGGTTACAGGGTCCGGATCTTCTTTGACAACAAGAGGACGGCCCGTGCGGAAAGCGAACGCATCCTGTCGGAATTCCGTAACATGCACCACGATGTTCAGGCCTATAGAAGTTATGCAAATCCTTATTTCAAGGTGACGGTCGGTGATTTCCGCACTCGTTCTGAAGCGAAAGCCTTCCTGACGAAGATCCGGAAGAATTTCCCGTCCGCCTTCATCGTGAAAGAGCCGATCAACTATCCGGTTCTGGATAGAAATAGACCTGTGATTGAAGATACTGTCCGTGTATTGAGGCTGATTCAGCCTGTTGAACAAGAATAAAAACACCAGCTTATGCTCAGACAAGGATTGGATTTGGTGCAGACTCAGAAACTGTCGCCGCTTCAGATACAGACCATCAAACTGATAGAACTTCCGGTACAGGAGCTTGAACAGCGTATCCGCAAGGAAATCGAAGAGAACCCCGTGCTGGATGAAGATACCTCTGCCGAGAAGGAGGACGAGAGTGTGCCTGCGCGTTCTGTCTCTCTCTCCGACTATAAGGATGATGATCCTACGCCGACTTATCTCCGTCATGCACAGCTCTACAACAAATACGATGAACGGCCGCAGTACAGTACCTTTTCCGTCAAGGAAAGCTTCACCCAGAGTCTTCAGGAACAGCTGGGCTTCCGCGATCTGACTGAAAAACAGCATTCCATCGCCTCCTTCCTCATCGGAAGCCTGGACGACGACGGCTACCTGCGCAGAAGTGTGGACAGCATCATCGACGACCTCGCCTTCCGTGCCGGCATCGAAGCCGACGAACAGGAAGTGCTGGACATGCTGGCAGTGATCCAGGAATTCGAACCGGTCGGAGTCGGTGCCCGGACCCTTCAGGAATGTCTCCTGCTGCAGATCCGTCAGCTCAAGCCTTCTCCGGCTACCACGCATGCCACCAAGATACTCACGAATTATTTCAATGATTTCACGAGCCGTCATTTCCAGAAGATCATGAGCCGCATGAACCTGACTCAGGAGGAAATGAAAGCGGCCCAGGCCAAGATCCTGAAGCTCAATCCGGCTCCGGGCGGTCAGATCGACGATAGCTACAGCGATCAGGCCCAGCAGATCGTTCCGGACTTTCTGCTTGAGCTTGTCGACGGAGAACTGGTGCTCTCCATGCCGCGCTTCTCGATTCCGGAACTGAAGGTCAATCGGAAATATGCGGACATGCTGATGAGCTCCGCTACCGGTTCCGATCGGGAACAGAAGGAAGCGCAGGCCTTCGTGAAGAAGAAGCTGGACTCCGCCAAATGGTTCGTGGAAGCGATCAAGCAGCGCCACAACACGCTATTCAGCACCATGCAGGCCATTGTCGATTATCAGCACGAATATTTCATGGACGGGGATGAAACGAATCTCAAGCCAATGGTCCTTCGGGATATCGCCGAGAAGACCGGTTTCGACATTTCGACCATCTCCCGTGTCGTGAACAGCAAATACATCGAGACGCATTTCGGCATCTACTCCCTCAAATTCTTCTTCTCTGAAGGACTCGAGAACCAGGATGGGGAGACCGTCTCCACCAGAGAGCTCAAACGTGCCCTCCAGGACTGTGTCGACAGTGAAGACAAGCATAAGCCGTTGACGGACGATGAACTGGTCTGCAAGATGGTGGAGAAAGGATATAAGGTCGCTCGCCGTACCATCGCAAAATACCGTGACCAGCTCGGTATCCCGAAAGCCCGTCTCCGTAAAGAAATCTGATCCGGAAATCCGGGAAAAGCTAAAGTTTCGTACCGTAGGAAAGGTCTCCGGCATCGCCCAGACCAGGAACGATGTAGGAATGACTGGTCAGCTCCTCATCAATGGCAGCTACCCAGAGAGTCACGTTCTCGGCACCGATGCTCTTCTTCAGATATTCCACAGCATAGGCGCTGGAAATCGGGCAGACAAGGTGGATCTGTGTCGGCTTGCCGTACTCGAGCAGCTTCTTGATAGTGATCTCCAGGGAAGCACCGGTCGCCAGCATCGTATCAGCCAGGATCAGCACCTTGCCCTCCAGACTCGGTGTGCTCGCATATTCTACATTGATATGGAAGTCCTCGGCTTTATCGTATTTCCGGTAAGCGGCCACAAAGGCGTTCTGGGCATCATCGAAAAAATTCAGAATACCCTGATGCAGTGGAAGTCCGGCTCTCAAGATTGTCGAGATGACCATCTGGTCGTCATACGTCGAGATATTGGCGATGCCCAGCGGAGTCACGACTTCTTTCGTCGAGTAATGCAGTGTCTTGCTGATCTCATAGGCAAAGATCTCACCGAGCCTTTCCAGATTCCGGCGGAACCTCATGCTGTCTTTCTGAATCGTCTTGTCACGCATCTGTGCGACAAAGGTATTCAGGATGCTGTTCGTTTCACTGACGTTGATGACTTTCATTTTCTTTGTACTTTATATTTATAGGGTTATATCGGTACAAAGATATTCATATTTTTTCTACTGCTGCAAATTTTCGCCGTAATATCGGATTTCCTCGTCCGCAAAGCTGTACCAGCACCCGTCCGAAACGATGACATGATCGATCAGCGAGATGTCCATCATCGCCAAGGCTTTCTTGAGTCTTTCGGTCATCTGCACGTCACTTCGGCTGGGGGCGGGATTTCCCGAAGGGTGGTTGTGCGTGAGGATGACGGCAGATGCTTTCTTCTCCAGCGCCTTGCGGATGATGGCCGCCAGGTCAATGGTGGTTTCGGACAGACCGCCGGAACTGAGCCGTTCCAGGCTGATCAGCCGGTTCGACCGGTTGAGGTACAGAACCCAGCATTCCTCATGATCCGCTCCCGCGATTTTCGGGAACATCAGTTCGAAGACCTTCTCTGGACCCCGGATTTCCGTATGGTCCCGGTTCATGAGTTCCGCCGTGCAGCGGAAGCCCAGTTCGAAAGCTGCGGCCAAGGTCGCCGCCTTGTCCGGTCCGATTCCATTGAACCGGCACAGGCTTTCTGTGCTCATGCCGGAAATCTCCTGCAGCCCGCCTTCCATCGCGGACAGCATCTCCTGTGCCACTTCGACCACATTTCGCTTTCCCGTTCCCGTCCGCAGCAGGATCGCGAGCAGTTCTGCAGTCGTCAAGGCTTTCGCCCCGTTTTTCAACAGCCGTTCACGCGGCCGCTCTTCTGGCTTCAAATCTTTGATTTTCATCATTTCATCACTTGTGATTGTGCATTTTACCGCAAAAATATCCAGAACCCTTCCTCCTGCTGCAAAGAAAAAGAAAAACTATCCGGAGCCCCTGCATCTTTTTCCGTATTTTCAACTTTTATTCTCAATATACCTTTTCTCTCATTCTTTATTCAAAAGGTCGTTTATTCGTCTTGTAACGACTTGTGTATCACTTTTGGGCGCCATAAAAGTTTGAATCTTAGTTTTTATTTCTCAATTTTGCTCTTTGGGCTAATTAACCAGAAAAATCGGAGTAATTTTTTAATCAAACATAAAACTATGAAAATCAACATGGAAACAAAAAAGTACGTCACTCCCTCCATTGAAATTGAATCAATGGTTTCAGAGCAGATGATTGCCGGTTCTATCGGTGAGGCTGGTTTCGATCAGTCAGGAAACAACGATCTCGGTGAATGGGAAATTCTCTAAAACGGTTATGGTCATGAAAAATCTTTTGAAAAGTATCTTAGCCGTAACTGCAGCAGCTATGGCTTTCGTAGGTTGCGAGAAAGAGCAATCTCTTGCACCTCAGAACAACGAGGAAACAAAGACACTCAAGTTGGTTGTAGATAATCAGCCAATGAATCAGACTAAGACACAGATGAATCAGGCTGGAACAGATGTGATCTGGTCTAACCAGGAGAAGGTTAATTTTTATGCAGATTCCAAGTATCTTCATTCAAGTGAGGTTACTGCTTCAGTAGTGAATGATAAACTTGAGGCAAAACTTACAGTCCCTGCAGCTATTAAAGAAATTGATGGATTTTTCGGGGCTTCATACAATAGAAACACTGAGGTCAAAGATGCGTCTGGTCATGTTTCTGCATTTGGAATTAGCCTTCCTGAAATGCAATCAATTACAGTAAATACTTTTGATCCTTTGGCAGATGCGTTGGTCATGGAAACGAAGGATGTGTCAGGTTCAGATCTGAATCAGCCGGTAACCGGCATCGTTTATCATCGTCTTCATGCTATCACGAAACTGTCTTTCAAAGGTTTGGAAAACTATGTGACAGATCAGGTCGTGTCAGTTGAATTTTCAACTCAAGATGCAGATCTTGCCGGTAACTTTACTTACGATTTTAAAACTCGGAAATTTGTTGACAATACAACAGGTGCGGAGAAGACAGGTAGCATCTTTACGGAGTCTCCATCAAAATCTGTCGTGATGACTTTGCCTGAAAATACTCTTCTTGATGCAAATTTTGCAGCATGGATGGTGTCCGCTGCTCAGACTTTGAAAGCAGGTGAAGTCGTTACTGTAACGATCAACACAGATAAGCATAGGATTACAGGTTCTTTCACATTGCCTGCAGACAAAACTTTTGTCAATACTCAGCTCAACGCTTTGACTTTGAATATGTCTAAAGCGACGGTAACGGCTGTTCAAGCAGTTGATATAAAACCCGGTGATTATGTGATTTTATATAAGGACTCAAAGAATGCTTATCAGGCCCTTTCTTCCAATACATCAACATACAATGTAGCACCTGCTTCTGTACAGTATAATGGTACAGATACGGAATTTACAACAGCTGATTCCGGCATCATTTTTACAATAAGTAAGGATGCAACCGGTGATTATGCTTTCCAGAACAAATCGAATCAGAAGTATTTGATTCAGAAGAATCCGTATAAAGGACATATCAACAGTGCATTTGAGGTAAACGCACAATATTTCGAGATATTCGCGAATAATGGGAAATATGGAATTCGTAAAAATGGACATATTTTGAATCTTAGTTCTAATTCTGATTTTTCTTTTGAGGCTGCTACAGATCCAGCTATGACAGAATGTCTGATTCTTCCATTGAAAAAGGCTCCTATTCTTACATTTGATGTTCAGAATTTCTCAGTTTCAGCAACTGCTACCTCATTGAATATTCCATTTAAACGTAATGAATACGCAACAGGTGATGTTGCTGTATCAGTGACTTCCGGAGCAGATTGGTTGACAGTGACTTCTGCGACAATTTCAAATCCAGCTGCTGAAATCGAATGCACTTTCGCAGCCAATACTGGCGCAGAACGTACTGCAACATTGAAAGTTTCTTATAACGGATTGCCTGATCAGACCATTGAAGT
>JAHHQP010000016.1 GCA_020026355.1 Bacteroidales bacterium | reverse complement strand
CATTTGGAATCCGGCTTTCTTTATGCCGTTGCACTCAAGGTGCAGACGTTTTCAATAGGGAACTGGCGCCAGGCCAGCATCCGGCTAGAGCTGTGGACCAGCTGCTACGAGAGACTTGCCGAGATCGTTTCCTGTGAACTTGTTGAAGTTCTTGATGAAACGTGCAGCAAGGTCTTTAGCCTTGACTTCCCACTCAGAAGCGTCAGCGTAAGTATCACGTGGATCGAGGATCTTAGGATCTACGCCCGGAAGCTCTGTAGGTACTTCGAAGTCGAAGAATGGGATGTGTTTAGTAGGAGCTTTCTCGATAGAACCGTCGAGGATAGCGTCAATGATTCCACGGGTGTCGCGGATAGAGATACGCTTGCCTGTACCGTTCCAGCCAGTGTTCACCAAGTATGCCTTAGCACCTACCATTTCCATCTTCTTGACGAGCTCTTCACCGTATTTTGTCGGGTGGAGTGAAAGGAAGGCCTCACCGAAACATGCAGAGAAGGTTGGAGTAGGAGTGGTGATACCACGCTCTGTACCAGCCAGCTTAGCTGTAAATCCTGAAAGGAAGTAGTACTGAGTCTGCTCCTTGGTAAGGATAGATACTGGAGGGAGAACACCGAAAGCATCTGCTGAAAGGAAGATCACCTGGTGTGCGTGAGGACCTTTAGAGATAGGTTTCTGGATGTTCTTGATGTGGTGGATAGGGTAAGATACACGAGTGTTCTCAGTTACGCTCTTGTCAGCGAAATCGATGACACCTTTCTCATCAACGGTAACGTTCTCGAGGAGAGCGTTTCTCTTGATGGCGTTGTAGATATCCGGCTCGCTCTCTTTGTCGAGGTTGATGACCTTAGCGTAGCAGCCACCTTCGTAGTTGAAGATACCGTTGTCATCCCAACCGTGCTCGTCATCACCGATGAGGAGTCTCTTAGGGTCAGTTGAAAGGGTAGTCTTACCTGTACCTGAAAGACCGAAGAAGATAGCTGAATCAGTTCCTTCCATGTTGGTGTTTGCAGAGCAGTGCATGGAAGCGAAGCCTCTCAGCGGGTTATAGTAGTTCATGATGGAGAAGATACCTTTCTTCATCTCACCACCGTACCAGGTGTTCAGGATAACCTGCTCTTTAGTCTTGAGGTTGAAGACTGTTGCGGTCTCGGAGTTGAGGCCGAGCTCTTTATAGTTGTCAACCTTTGCAAGAGCGGCGTTGAAGCATACGAACTCCGGCTCGCCGTAGTTCTCCAGCTCTTCCTCTGTAGGACGGATGAACATGTTCTTCACGAAGTGAGCCTGCCAAGCGACCTCACAGATGAAACGTACTTTGAGACGAGTAGCAGCGTTGGCACCGCAGAAGCAGTCCATGACGAAAAGTCTCTTGCCTGAAAGCTGTTTCACAGCCTTAGCCTTGAGGTCAGCCCAAGCTTCCTCTGAGCAAGGTTTGTTATCGTTCTTGTATTCATCGGAAGTCCACCATACTGTGTCTTTTGAAGCCTCGTTGTATACGAAGAACTTGTCTTTAGGTGAACGGCCGGTGTAGATACCTGTCATGACATTGATGGCATCCAGCTCGGTGAGCTGTCCTTTCTCGAAACCTGTAAGTTCAGGTTTGGTCTCCTCGGCGAAGAGAACCTCGTAAGACGGGTTGTGAAGAATTTCCTTCACATCGGTAATGCCATACTTAGTCAAATCAATTGTACTCATAGCAATAATAATTTTTAAAGTTTATACTAAAAATCAAACTGTATTTCAATACTTTTTTTCTCTTTATCAACGTACAAAAATATAGCTTTTTTATGATTGCACCAATATAATCGGCCATTTTTTTCGTATTTTTGTGAAAAATACCAGCTATTTGCAGGTGGGCAAAAATACAGTCATGAAATCCGAACTTTCTCTATCAAAAGGTGTGCCTGATTGTCAGGCGGAGGACATCGTTTCCGGGGCTCGTCAGGTTCTTCGGAAGTGGTGGGGTTATGAGGATTTCAGACCTGGACAGCTGGATATCATCCGGAAGGCCATGATCGGAGAAGATGTGCTGGCCATCCTGCCGACTGGAGGTGGAAAATCCATCTGCTTTCAGGTTCCGGCGCTTATGCGTAGGGGAACGGCACTGGTCATCACTCCGTTGATCGCCTTGATGAAGGATCAGGTGCAGCATCTGCAGGAAAGGGGAATCAAGGCGCTTTGCGTGAACGCTACCATGAATCGTCGGGAAATCGACATCGCCTTGAACAATGCGCTCTATGGGGACTTCAAGTTTCTTTATGTCTCTCCTGAGCGGATCGCTTCTCTGGCTTTCCGGAATTTCATCCGTGAACTTCAGGTGAGTTTCATCGTGGTGGATGAAGCGCATTGCATCAGTCAGTGGGGCTATGATTTCCGTCCGGACTATCTTCAGATCGGCGAACTTCGGAAACATTGTGATGCTCCGCTCGTCGCCTTGACGGCGACGGCGACGCCGTCAGTGGCCGAAGATATCATGGACAAGCTGGCTTTCCGGCAGAAGAATCTTCTGAAGACCGGTTTTGAACGGCCGAATCTCTCCTATATCGTCCGTAAGTGTGAGGACAAGTTCGGGCAGCTGGCCAATATCTGTCTGAAGACTCCCGGTACCGGGATAGTCTATGTCCGCAGTCGACGCAGGACGGAGGAGCTGGCGGATTTTCTCAAGAAACAAGGGGTGGCGGCTTCCTTCTATCATGCCGGTCTCGGGCATGAGACGAGGAACGAACGACAGGAACTCTGGAAGAGCGGTCGGATCCGTGTCATGGTCTGTACCAATGCTTTCGGCATGGGTATCGATAAACCGGATGTCCGTTTCGTGGTGCATTTCGATGTTCCGGATTCTCCGGAGGCTTATTTTCAGGAAGCCGGTCGAGGTGGCCGTGACGGGAAACGTTCCTATGCCGTGACTTTATGGAACAGCGGAGATGTCCGGCGGCTCCGGCAGATCGCCAGCGTCTCCTTCCCTCCATTGGACTATATGGAGGAGATCTATCATAAAGTACACATCTTCTATGAGATTCCTTACGATCATGGACAGGGCAGTCGTCTGAAATTCCAGCTTGATGATTTCTGCCGGAAATATTCATTGAGCCGGGCTTCCACCTATTATGCGATACGTTATCTGGAGCGCGTCGGTCACTGGAGCTTCATGGAGGACCTGGAGATCCAGACCCGGGTGAAGATCACGGTGGACCGCGACGATCTGTATGACATTGATTTTCATGATGAGAAAAGCATCACTTTGCTGGATCTTCTGATGAGGAAATATACCGGTATCTTCGATTTTACGGTGCCGATCGACGAGACTTGGCTGGCCGAATCCATCGGGGTAGGCATTCCGATCCTGCGTCAGATGCTCTATCATTTATCCCTGAACCGGGTGATCCGTTATGTGCCGGCCGACAGGGCGACGGTGATCTTCCTGCATCATGATCGTCTGCGTCCGAAGAACATTGACCTGAAACCGGACACCTATCGTTTTCTCAAGCAGTCCTATGTGGATCGGATGGAGAAGATGGTCGCCTATGTCGAGGAAGAGACGGTCTGCCGGAGCAATTTCCTGCTCGAGTATTTCGGACAGCGGGACGCTGCGGATTGCGGTACCTGCGACATCTGCAGGGCACGACGGAGAAACCGGGCTGGACAGCAGGAACTGGCGGCTCAGGTGAAGTCATATATAATAGGTATGGGGGAAGGGTGGTCCCTTTCCGATGTCGTGTCCCGTTACGGTACGGCAAACGGTCCTTCAGCGGAAGAACTGCTGCAGGTGGTCCGTGAGCTGGTCGATGCCCGGGAAGTTCCGCCGGGCAAGGAATGAGGGCTATTCGATGATGAGTCCGTCGTAGGCGGGAAGTATTCCTTCAGGAAGCATGGCTGAAAGTTCAGCATGGCAAGGCAGCTGATGGGAAAGATGGGTGAGCCAGCTGTGCTTGGCGCCGACTCGCTGTGCCACCTGTACCGCTTCTTCCAGAGAAAAATGAGAAATGTGTCTTCCCATGCGCACACAGTTGATGATGAAATGGTCCAGATCGTGGAGCTTCTTGAATTCTTCATCGGCGATGTGGTTCATGTCAGTGCAGTAGGCGATGTTGCCGAAACGGTAACCCAGGACCGGCAGCGTGAAATGTTTGCCGCGGATCGGGATGATCTCCGCTTCTTTCAGCGGATGGGCTTCTTCTCCGGTCGATTTATGCTCGTAGCCTTTGTTGTTCACCCAGACCAGTTTCTCGGTCTTGCTGAAGGTCTGGACTTTGAACGGATGTTCGTCGATATGGTGGATGTGCCATTCCGGTGCCCCCGGATATTTCTTTTCGGCGAAGGCATAGGAATATTCTTTCTTGAGGGATTCCTCTACATATTCTTCACAGTAGATTTCCGTGGCCTGCTTCTCCAGGTAGTTGAAAGCCCGGACATCGTCCAGTCCTCCTGTGTGGTCCTTATGGTTGTGGGTCAGCAGGATGGCATCGAGGTGCTTGACTTCTGCCCGAAGCATCTGGTAACGGAAGTCCGGACCGGCATCGACCAGAATCTTCATGCCGCACCAGTCGACCAGCACGGAGGCACGGAGCCTTTTGTCGCGCGGATCCTGCGATCTGCAGACCTCACAGTCACATGCGATGATCGGGACGCCTTGTGAGGTACCGGTGCCCAGAAACTGCAATCTTGCCTTGCCTGGTTCCAATTCTTCCATTTCTTCTTTCTCCTTTATATGATCACATCGACGATCTTGCCGATGAGCTTTTCATCAAAATCATGCTCGATGCGGATGTAGTTGCCGGTATAGCCCGACATCTTTCCGTGCTTGTCCGTGCTTTCGTACAGTACTTTCTCTGGAATGCCTCTGTTGCCGGCGATGAATTCCTCATGCAGCTGGGCACAGAGCTCTTCCAGAATCTTCACCCTTTCCGTCTTCTTGGAGTCCTGCACCTGGTCCTTGCGGGCGGCCGCAGGAGTGCCGGCTCTTCTGGAATACGGGAAAATGTGGATGAAGGCAGGTCTGACCACGTCTTTCAGGAAATTGTAAGTTTCCATGAACAGTTCGTCGGTCTCTCCAGGGAAGCCGACGATGACGTCGATTCCGAAGAAGACTTTCGGACAGCCGGGATGTTCCATCTTTTCCCGGATATAGGCAATCTTGCGGGCGAAGGCTGCGGTGTCATAGCGGCGCCCCATGGCTTTGAGGATGGTATCCGAACCGCTCTGGAGCGGAATGTGGAAGTGCGGCAGGAATTTCGTTCCTGAGGCAATCCAGTCCACGATTTCTTCGGTCAGCAGGTTCGGCTCGATCGAGGAGATGCGGTAGCGTTCGATTCCATTGACCTCATTGAGCTGGCGGATCAGTTCGAAGAAGGTTTCTCCGGTGGTCTTTCCGAAATCTCCGGTATTCACGCCGGTGATCACGATTTCCTTGATGCCTTCCGCTGCGATGGCTTCCGCTTCCGGGATGATCGTCGAGATTGCCGGATTACGACTTTCGCCGCGAGCATAAGGGACGGTGCAGTAGGCGCATTTGAAGTCGCAGCCGTCCTGGACCTTAAGGAAGGAACGGGTCCTTTCTCCGGTAGACCAGGCCGGGAAGAAGGTCTGGGCATCATGGCTGTAATCCTTTTCTCCGTTCACTGCGGCGACGATGGCCGGGACGATCTGCCCTTTCTCCGTCGCTCCGAAAACTCTGCTCACGCCCTCGATCTGTCCGATCTCTTCTTTCTTCAGCTGGGCATAGCAGCCGGTCACGATGATCGGTGCATCCGGGGTCATCCGGTGGAGTTTCCGGATGATGTTCCGGCTTTTCTTGTCGGAATGCTCGGTGACCGTACAGGTGTTTACAAGGTAGATATCAGCGCCTTTGTTCCATGGCACCGCTTCGAAGCCTTCTTCTGCGAGCTTGCGTTCGTAGGTGGAGGTTTCAGCATAGTTGAGCTTGCAGCCCAAGGTAATGAATGCTATCTTTTTCTTCATGATCATGTTCTGTTGTCTTATGCGTGCCAGTTCAGCGTGATGCGTGACCAACGGCAGATGCCGTCAACCGGCGGTCGTTGTTTGGATACCCTTACTTCAAATTCCTCGAATTCCGGAAAAGAGGCAGCCAGGGCATCGATGATTTTGGCGGTCAGATGCTCCAGCAGGTCCGAATGGATCTTCATCTGCGCGGCGATGCAGTCGTAGATGCGTCCGTAGTCCAGGGCGTCTTCCAGGGCATCGCTTTCGCAGGCCTTATCCATGGGCAACCGACCTTTGAAATCTACGATGAAGAGGTTGCCGGCGAGTTTCTCGTGTTCCAGACAACCGTGGAAGGCTCTGAATTCCATTCCTTCCAGTTCCAGGATTCCTGTCTTCGTTCTCATGTTTCCTGCATTATGCGAGGATCAGGAAGACGCAGGGGCGTTTACCGATCATCAGGTTTTCTTTCTTCCATTCCGCGACAGTCTTCGTCTTGATGTAGGCGTCAGGCATGGTGATGTTGCAGGCTACGCAGAGTCGGGTGCCTGGCAGCAGGATCTCCAGCATGTCCTTGAAGAGCGAATCGTTGCGATATGGAGTTTCGATGAAGAGTTGAGTCTGCCGGCTGGCTGCCGAGTGCTTCTCGATGCTTTTCAGGCGGCTGCGGCGTTCATCCGTCTTTGCTGGAAGATAGCCGCAGAAAGCGAAGGATTGCCCGTTCAGGCCGGAAGCCATGAGCGAGAGCATCAGTGAGGACGGTCCGACATAAGGAATGACCTCGATGTCATGCTTGTGACAGAGAGCGACCAGCTGGGCACCCGGATCCGCTACGGCAGGCAGGCCGGCTTCTGATATCAGCGCGACATCGTTTCCGTCTTCGAAGAGGCGGAGATAGCTTTCGATGGTCGCCTGGTCCGTGTGCTCATTGAGCTCGTACATTTCCAGTTCACCGATATGGCCTTTCAGTCCTGCCTTGGACAGATAGCGCCGGATAGTCCGGAGCTCTTCCACGACATAGGTCTTGAAGTGGTGGAGCGACTCCAGTACGGGAGTCGGAATAACCTCAGCCGGGTCATTCTCTCCCAGCGGGGAGGGAATCAGATATAGTTTTCCTTTGTTTCCTGTCATTTCTTTCTTTCTTTTTCGCTTCCCGCCTTGCCTTGCGCTCTTTTCTGCGGGCCAGCTTGTCTTTCTTGTCTTGTCTGTAATTGTCTTTCGTGATCTTGACGTTCATGCGACTGCCGTCGATCATCAGGTTCTCTTCCTCCAGCTGTGCCTTTCTCCGGTTCTCCTTGTTCATGAACAGGGTCTTGAGGTAGTTGCCGAAGCTGTTGAATTCCTGCTGCCAGGTCAGACCGATACCGTTCCTTTGAGAGTTGTCCAGGAAGTTCGTGTACGCATCTGCGGAATGGGAGAACAGGTTGGCTCTCCAGCCGCCGGATTTGTCCAGTTTGATCTCGATATCCAGGTCACCCACCACATCGTTCGAAGTGCTTCCCAGCTTGTTCTGCTTGTTGCCGACAGAACCGTTCACGATGACCCTGTTGTTGAACAGCTGAGTAGACAGGGCGACGTCGAAGATATCCGTACCCTTGTCGTTCGGCTGGTAGTTCAGGCCAAGGTCCAGCGGAATGTTAAGCTTCTCGAAGATGTTGTTGAGCTGGTTCGACATGATCTCCGATACGTTCGAGTAGATGATGGACGAGTTGTTCACGATACCGGATTGCTCGTCCGGCAGGAAGTTGTTCGAGATGATCAGGGAGAGGAACTGCTTCTGAACCTTGTCTTCCGTGCTCAGGGCGTTGTCGACCTTGGACTTGATCATCGGATCGAGGTCCGGAACGTCGATGGAGAAACTGAGTCTCGGGCTCAGCATCTTGTCGGTGATCTTGATGCCGCAGTCGATGTTCCTTCTGCTGCCGACAGAATTCTGATCATCGATCAGTGTCGTCAGCGAGGCTTTTGTCCGGTAGACGGCATCGATATCCAAGGTCGTGTTCATGATGTCGCCGTTGAAGTGGACCGTACTTCCTTGCTTGATCCGGAAATCACGGCTGGCTAGTCCCATCGCTACGAAATGATACTTTCCGTTGACGATCGTGTAGTCGCCGTTGATGTCGAAGATATCGTTGTTCGGCCGGATGTCCAGGGTGATCATTCCGTTTCCACGACCGGAGAGCACGTTTCCGGTCTCTTTGTCGATCTCGATGATGGCATTCAGGTCCGGAGTGGCCGTCGCGCGGATCTTCACGTTGAAGTTCGTCTCTCTTTTCTGCTGATGTTTAGCTTTCTCCATCATGGCTTCATAAGGGTCAATGTAGATGATCCTTTCCGGCTGTCGGAAGGTCAGCAGGTTCGTGCCGACCGCCGTTGAGCTGGAGTTCAGCGGAATGTGGAGATTGCCGGCTTTCGAGGTGACGGCATCCACTTCCAGCAGCATGTCTGTCAATGGCCCCGTGAAGTTGATGTTGCCGGAGGCGAAGACGTTGCCGTAGAAATGCTCGTTCTGCTTCTCAGTCAGATTGACGGATTCCAGCTGATGTGCTTTCAGCTGGAGGTCGAAGCCCATGTTCCAGAAATGGTCGTACCAGATCTTTCCGCCCAGAGAACCGGTCGCGCCGAAGCGGTCACGGAGTTTCATGTCCCGGAAATAGACTCCGTACTCATCCATGTCGAAGCGGCCGGCCAGGTCATAGCCGACATTAGTGAAGCTGATTTTCAGATGACCGTTGTCCAGTCGGGTTCCTTCACTCTTGATGTTCAGGCGGGAAGGAACGCCCTCGGCCGTCAGGTTTCCGGAGATGCTTCCGCCCAGCTCGCTGAAGATACCTTTCAGGAAGGTGGAAGCATAGGCGATCTGCAGTCCGTCCAGACCGAGCTTCGCGGAAAGATAGTCTGCGGAAGGAGTGTAGCTGCCGGAAATGTCCAGATTCTTCTTCCCGGACAGCAGGTTGTTGCAGAGGAAGTCGAAGCGTTTGAATTGGTCATTCCATTTGCATTGGGCTTTCAAGGTACCCAGAGGCTGTCCGGACATGGTGGTCTTGTCGCAGATGAGGTCGGCCAGGACACTTGGATGGTTCATCGGAGAAATGAGCCGGGCACTGCCGGTCGCGTTTCCGCTGATGCCCAGATCCATGCCGGAAAGCGGGTTGATGATGGAGATGTCCATCCTTTCCAGATAGACGCCCAGCGTGTCCGTCGCTTCCTTGGAGAGACCGCCGTCGATCCTGATCCGCTGTTCACCGCTCTCGAATTCGACGTCGTATGCCTTGAGGATATGGTCCGCGTAATGGACCTTGGCCGGCAGGATGCTCCACTCGCGCGAGTTGAGATAAATCTTCGACGGGATGATGTCCAGGTCGATACTGAGGTTGCCCAAGGCTGTTCTGGACAGGTTGCCCAGCGCATAGAGTTCTCCTCGGTTCGTCAGGCTTCCTTCATTGTTGTAGGTATAGCCGATACCGATATGGTCTTCTCCGGCCTTGAAGTTCAGCCGGTTCTCTTTCAGCAGGAAGGAGGCGGCCTTGACTTCCGTGGAGGTCAGGATGCCGGACAAGTTTCCGCTGGCATTGCCGATGTTCAGTTCCGTGTTGCGGAGGTAATTCCCTTTCCATGCTAATCGTGGAGAGGTCAGTCTCATCTGGAAGATGCCTTCCGGGTCAATGGAGGCAGTCATCCGGGTGCTGTCGGCGATATAGAGTCCCGGCATCACATAGGACAGCAGGTCCATGGAGTCGTTGAAATTGACGGAGAGCCGGTAGCGGTTGCCGTCCCTGTACTGCTTTTCAGCGGAGAACAGGGAAGGAAGCTCTTCTCCGAGGGTCGCCGCGAGCAGATCGTTCACGAAATGGAAGATAGGGGCGTTGCCGGAGTATTCCGCATCCGCGAAAGGGGAGTTCAGGTCGATGCGGTAGCCCTGTCCTTTCTTTTCTGAATTCAGTTCAATGTTGCCGATGTCATGCTTCCCGCTTTTGTTCTCGACCACCAGATTCGAAAGCTTGATGTTTCCGGTCAGGTTGCCCTCGTTCGTCTTCTTGAAGTTGGCTAAAGTCTGGAACTGGAGCTTGGATTTGCCTCTGGTGTCGATGTTCATTTTCTGGAGGTCCACCATACCGGCATTGAGGTAGAAACTGTACAGCGCGTTCTGTGTCTTCGGAGAGAAGGCGAAGGTTCCCTGGAAGAGGAAGTTCAGCGCGGGGTCGTGGCAGATGATCTTTCCGTTGAAGCTCTGCTTGTTCAAGGTGCCGAGGGCCACCAGGTCCGAGTAGTCGTACCCATTGACATGGAGACGGTCCACCTTCACGGAATTCATCTGGACGGAGAGTCCTTCCTGTCCTTTGCCGAAACGGGTGCTCAGGTCAGCTGCAACAGTGCAATGGCCCAGGAGATTGTTGCCGATGATCTTGCCCAGATCCAGATCGTAGGTGTTGAGGAGCCCGTCCAGACTGATGCCCCGGTGGCTGGAGACCAGGTCTCTGATCCGTATGTCAGCGGTGGCGTTGCCGATCCGGGATCCCAGCTGCAGCTGGGCCTTGAAATCATTGAGCATTCCTCTGGCGCTGCCGTAGGCTCTCCAGTTCACGCCCGGAGCATAGGTGGCCAGCTGCAGGTCGCTGTCGGCCGACCAGCCGTTGATGAAGTTCGCCAATCCGGCTGTATTCAGGGTCATGTTGCTGATGCGGGCGTCCAGACGAGTCTTGGAAATGTCCGGAAGTCCGGTCATGCTGCCTTTGACGTGGCCACGGAAGAGACCTCCTTCAGTGTCGATGTCGATGCCGTCGATGCGCAGGCTGTCTACGGTTCCATGGGCACGGCCTTTGACTTTCCAACGGTTGGTACAGGTCTTGAAGCCGGGAGCGAAGGCTCTGAGGGTCTTGAAGTCCAGTATTCCATCGCGGATATCGATGAACATGGTTACGTCCTGGATGTAGTTCTTGAAGGCATGTCCGTTTTCATATTCCATCCGGTATTCTTTGAGCTGGAGGTCAGATTGGCCGTCCTGGAAATCGATGTCTGAGATGATGGCTTTTCCTTTTCCGATCTTTACGCCTGCAGAGAGGTTCAGGATTTCAAAACCGCTCTTTTCCTGGGCGGAAAGCCGGTCCATCGTTCCGTACATGATTCCGTGAGAGAAACTCAGGTCCCGGGCTACCGCATGGATGTTACGGACGTCCAGGTCGTTCCAGTCGATGGATCCCGTGGCAGACTGAGTCTTCTTGTCCTTGTAGTTCAGCATCCTGAACCGCACGTTTTCCAGTTCGACGTCGGAGATGGAGAAAAGATCTTTTTCCGCTGGCTTCTTGTCGCTCGGATGAAGGTGGAAGATTCTGGACAGGTTGTTCATCGCGTTGTTCTCGAGCACATAGTTGAAGCTTCCGTCAGAGACTTTCACCTTGTCGATCTCGATTCCTTCCTGGGCGATCAGGCCTTTGAGGGAGAATTGGGCCGTGACATAGCGGAAGGAGGCCAATGTGTCGATCGGCGGTTTCTCCGGATATCTCGCATTGGTGAACGGGGCCTTGTCCGTGATCGTCAGATCCTTGATGACCAGCGTGTTGAACGGACGGAGGTAGAGCTTGCTGAGCTGGAGGTCGCCGTCGATGTGCATGGACAGGCGCTCCAGCGCATAGCCGGTGATCTTTGTCTGGAAGGAGGGAAGCTGTATGAGCAGACACCCCGCAAGGAAGACCATGAGGAGAGCAGTCAGGATGATTCCCAGTATTTTCAGTATTTTTATGATATGATTCTTCAAATTGTCTGTCCGTCTAAAAAATATGACACCCAATCTGCAAAAATAATAAAAATCTCGGATAAAATCCGTAATTTTGCAGTCATAAATCAGGATTATGGCAGATATCATACTTGGAATAGAGTCATCCTGCGATGACACTTCAGCAGCGGTAATCAAAGACGGTTACCTGCTTTCTAATGTCCTTGCCAGTCAGGAAGTCCACCGTGCTTATGGCGGAGTCATACCGGAACTGGCCTCCAGGGCACATCAGTTGAATATTGTACCGGTCGTGAGCCAGGCGCTCGATCAGGCCGGAATCACCGCTGACGATCTCACGGCGATCGCTTTTACCCGCGGACCGGGCCTGCTCGGCTCCCTGCTGGTCGGAACCTCCTTCACGAAAGGTTTCGCGCTGGCTACCGGAAAGCCGATCGTTGAGGTGAACCATCTTCAGGGGCATATCATGGCGAATTTCATCAAGCAGTACGGTAAGGAAAACCGTCAGCCGGAATTCCCTTATCTCTGTCTGCTGGTTTCCGGCGGTAACTCCCAGATCGTGAAGGTGAACGATCCGCTGGAATACGAGATACTGGGCCAGACCATCGACGATGCGGTCGGAGAAGCCTTCGACAAATGCGCGAAGATGATGGGACTCGGTTATCCGGGCGGTCCGATCGTGGACAGGCTTGCCAAGGAAGGAGATCCGGAGCGTTTCCATTTCTCCAAACCGCACATTCCGGGCTTTGATTACAGTTTCAGCGGAATCAAGACCTCGTTGCTGTATTTCGTCCGTGACCGGATGGCGGAGGATCCTCAGTTCATGGAAAAGAATAAGGAAGATATCTGTGCCAGCTTCCAGAAGGCGCTGATCGATATCCTGATGGACAAGCTTGTCAAGGCGGCCAAGGCAACCGGTATCAAGGAAGTGACCATCGGCGGCGGTGTTTCCGCGAACAGCGGTCTTCGCAACCGTATGGTGGAAGAAGGAAAGAAGAGGGGCTGGAACGTCTATCTTCCTGAATTCAAGTTCACGACAGACAATGCGGCCATGATCGCGATCGCAGGCTGGTTCCATTATCTGAACGGAGAACGCAGCAGCCTGGATGTCGCTCCGGTTTCCCGTCTGGCGGAATTCTAGAAAACAAACGAAAAAGATACAGAACTATCATAGCGCATGAAAGAATTTGAACTGACTTGCAAATTGGGTCTCGAACCTTCTGAGGCCGACATGAAGGCGGCTGCCGCGAAAGCGCTCGGGCTTTCTCCGAAGGCAGACCTCCATTGCCGCATCGTACGCAGATCGATCGATGCCCGGAATGATGTCATCTACCGTTACCGGATCCAGGCTTTCAAGCCCGGTGAAGAGGAGAACATTTATGTAATACCTGATTACAAAGATGTTTCATCTGCTGAGCCAGTGATTATCGTGGGTGCAGGACCTGCCGGCATGTTTGCGGCTTTGAGACTGCTCATGAGAGGACTGAAACCGGTCATTCTGGAGCGGGGAAAGGACGTCCACAAGCGCAAGTTCGACATGGCGCTCCTGTCCAAGGAAGGGGTGGTGAATCCAGATTCGAACAACTGTTTCGGAGAGGGAGGCGCCGGCACCTTTTCTGATGGAAAGCTCTATACCCGTTCTTCCAAGAGGGGAGATATCCGTGAGGTGCTCTACCAGTTCGTCCGTTTCGGGGCGAAGCCGGAGATCCTGATCGACGCGCATCCGCACATCGGCAGCGACAAGCTTCCGGACATCGTGGAGAATATCCGTGAGTGCATCATCGAGCATGGCGGAGAATATCATTTCGAATCCCGGGTGACGGATATCGAGAAGAAGGGGGACGGTACCTTCAAGGTGACGGTCAATGACGGTGCGGAGGTTTATGAGGCCCGGAAGGTGATTCTGGCCACCGGCCATTCCGCCCGCGACATCTATGAGCTTTTCGACCGTAAAGGTTGGGAGATCCAGGCGAAAGGTTTCGCGCTGGGTGTCCGCGTGGAGCATCCTCAGTCGCTCATCAACAAGATTCAGTACCATGGTAAATATCAGCCGACCATGCCGACGGCGGAATATGCTTTCGTGACTCAGGTGCTCGGCAGGGGAGTCTTCTCTTTCTGCATGTGCCCGGGCGGTATCCTTGTACCGGCGGCTACGGCTCCCGGTGAACTGGTGCTCAACGGCATGTCGAACTCCGCCCGTAACTCCAAGTGGGCGAATGCCGGTGTTGTGGTGTCCGTCGAGCCGGAAGACATGCCGGAGTATGCGGCCCATGGTCCGCTCGCGCTGCTGCATTTCCAGCGGGATATCGAGAAGAAGATGTTCGAATATACCGGTTCGCTGAAGGCTCCTGGACAGCGTATGCAGGATTTCTGCCGTCAGATCGCGTCCAGAGACCTTCCGAGATCTTCCTATCATCCGGGCGTGGTTCCTGCTCCTTTGCATGAACTGTTGCCGCAGCATGTGGCACAGCGCCTGAAATATGCCTTTCCTGAGGTCGGCAACAATAAGGTCAAGGGATATTATACCAATGATGCCCTACTGCTGGGTGTAGAGTCGAGGACTTCATCTCCGGTCCGTATTCCGCGTGATCCGGAAACGCTGGAGCATGTGCAGATCGCTGGCCTCTATCCTTGCGGTGAAGGGGCAGGTTATGCCGGCGGCATCGTATCTTCCGCGCTGGACGGCATCAATTGTGCCGCGAAGATCTGAGAATCGATTCCGCTTTGATCCGGAAGAAATTGTTCGCTGACGAGAGCAGCCGGTATTCCTGATGGTTGCTCCAGGAAGCGGTACGGTCTTCGATGGCCATGTCTTCCCCGGTATCATTGGCGACATGGTCACGGAGCCGGTCCTGAGACTGGCGGATACGCGCCGCGGCCTCTTCCCAATACATGTATCCATTGCCCTGAGCAATGAGGCGTTCGAGTTCTTCCTGGTAGATTTTCCGGAATTCCGGGATTCCCATCATTCTTTCCATGAGTTTGCCGCGACTGCCCCAATGATAGGGGTCCTGTCGCCCGGAGTCCATACCCTGACTTGAGCCGAGGGTGTTGTCATAGTCATAGGGGATGAAATAGACGTGGTAATCGTATCGGTCCAATGAGTCGAAATACAGGTAATAGTTGTTCTGGTTGTTCCAGTGATCGTCCCACATGCCGACCGCGACATTGATGGCATAGGTGCGCAGCAGGAGGCGGACATCGCAGACCTGCTGGATCCAGGTCTTGAAGTTCTCATCGCCCTTGCCGTTCAGTTTCTGCATGAAGTCCATGAGCTGAATCTTCGCTGCTTCGTAATTCCGGGCGTCTTCCTTCAGTTCATAAGGGTAGTCACGGGTGCTGTCGTCCGGTCCGATCTTGTTTTCGTCGACCGTGTTTCCGCCGCTGGTGCGGAGGTCTGCGCCCCAGGTGCATTTCCAGAGATTTCCGGTCGCCGCGGTGAAGGCCTTCGATGGGTCAGTTCCGCCGCTTCTCCTTTCAAGATATCTGTTGTCAATGGGTTCGAGCATTTCGTAGATGCCGAGGTAGGCTGGCTTCGAGTCGCCCTCCACATGGATGCTCAGTCTGCACCAGCCGCTCTGCGAGGCAGTCCAGATTCCGGCCCTGTGGAAAAGGTCGTAGCAGAAAACTTCCCGTACGTAGCTCGGATCGTCCTTGAACCATTTCAGGTAGAGCTTCTTCACGCCTTGGATGGAGTTCGTCTCCTTGTCTTTGTTGAATTTCTTG
The DNA here is from genome assembly GCA_020026355.1 of Bacteroidales bacterium. Taxonomy (GTDB): domain Bacteria; phylum Bacteroidota; class Bacteroidia; order Bacteroidales; family UBA932; genus Cryptobacteroides. Next base: position 27,299 of record JAHHQP010000016.1, on the reverse strand, counting down.
AAATTCAGGTAATAATGGCAATGCTGCCATTGGCTCTGGTCGCCCTGGTGCAGGCTGTTGCCTTTTTCCGGACGGCGGCGGGAAGTGTTGCCGCGGAGACGGAGTCCGGTATCTTCGAGGACGGTCTTTTCTCCATTCTTGTCGAAGGTGACCTTGCAGTGGATGTACTCACCGGTCTTCTCATCCTTGTCGAAATGCTGAAGAAGCTGGTTCCATTGACCTAAGGAAACTTCTACCAGAATCTCCGGGAGGCTTCCTTCTTCCCAGACATAGCTGCTGCCCTGGTCCGGGGATTCCGGCTGCGGTTCGGGCTTCGGGTCCGGGGAAGGATCCGGTTGCTGATCGGGAACTGTGGGGACTTCTGTCTCCGGTTCATTGTCCTGACCCTGAGGTTCGAGGGGATCGGCAGTACATGCGGTGAAGGTAAGGCCGGCAGCGAGCAGTAGTCCGGTGATGTGGAGGAAGCTTTCTTTCATAAGTGGTGTTTTATGTGGCAAAATTAAGGTTTTTTTCCGGGATTCTCTAATATAAGACAGTCTTTCTTGGTGACAGAATGGCACGTGAATGGACATTTTGTCTGCCTTTCTGGAGGATGAATTAGACTGAAGGTGACGCCTTTGGAGCCTTTTATACCGCATTTCCACCTTCGGACCGATGGCATGGAACTTGACCTTCTACAGGTCAGATTGCGGAACAAAATCCACAGTCCGGAATAAGTTGAACTTTAAAATTATAGGAGGATTTGATTATGTTACCTGCAAGAAAAAATTATGAACAGAATTGGTTGCCGAACTTCTTCAACGATTTCTTCGACAATGATCTCACGATGAGGTTGAATGGTACGTCTCCTGCCATCAACGTGATGGAAGAAGAGGATCGCTATAAGGTCGAAGCGGCTGTTCCTGGCTTGAAGAAGGAGGATTTCAATGTACAGATCAGTGATGACGACATGCTGGTCATTTCCATGGAGCACAAGGAATCCGAAGAAGATGAGCAGAAGGCGAAGAAGTATCTTCGTCGCGAGTTTTCCTACTCGAAGTTCGAAGAGCGGCTCTATCTGCCGGATGACGTCGAGAAAGACCGCATTTCAGCCAGCTGCACCGATGGTGTGCTGACCATTGAACTTCCGAAGATGACGAAAGAAGAGAAAGAAAAAAGCTGCAGATGTATCGAAATCAAATGATGCTGCGGGTGTATGAGACCCGGCATCCTCTCTGGAGGTTGCCGGGTTTTTTCATGTTTCCTGGAATGGTCTTGCCGGAAAAGAAAAAACAGGACGGGAGGTCCTGAAAAGGAAAAAGGGTAAGCTGAATACATCGCACCGCTACGACCTCCTACCCTTGCTGCCTTCCGGCCCTGGGGGAGTTCAGAGGGAGCTGGTCGTGTATGACTTACCCTGAGCTACAAAGGTAATCATTTTTTGGTTACCTGCAATATTTTTTTCGTTTTATCAGATATTGTCGAAAATCAGTGGCAGCAGATCGTCGATTTTCTCGAATTTCTGGATCTTCTTCGAACCGATCAGAAGGACGGCCATCGGGTGGCCGGATCTGGTCTGGTACTGGGCCATCACCTGTCGGCAGGCTCCGCATGGAGAAGCGGCGTGTTCGCACAGAACTCCGTGCTGTCCGGCTGCGATCGCGATGCAGGTCATGGACTGGTCAGGATACTGGTGGCTTGCATAGAACATGGCGGTCCGTTCTGCGCAGAGTCCGGACGGATAGGCCGCGTTTTCCTGGTTCGAACCTTTCACGATGGTTCCGTTTTCAAGCAGGACCGCTGCCCCTACATTGAACCGTGAATAAGGAGCATAGGAATGGCTGATGGCATCAATGGCCGCCTCCGCGACTTTCTGGTCTTCAGGTTGCAGTTCATCAAGACTATTGAATTCCTGATAGGTGATTTTTATCTCTTTCGTTGTCATAACGTCTTATAATAATTATCTTTGCAACGCTACAAAGTAAACAAAGATAATAAAACTTTTCAATTATATGACAAATTCACTGCAACAGTCGGACAATGTGAGGGATAATGGCAAGATCAAGGTCTGTATCGGCCTGTCAGGAGGAGTGGATTCTTCGGTGGCCGCGCTGCTGCTCAAACAGCAGGGCTATGATGTCTTCGCGCTCTTCATGCAGAACTGGCATGATGCTTCCACGACGCTTCATGGAGATTGCGAGTGGGAGGAAGATCGTTTCGTCGCCGAGATGGTAGCCCGCAAGATCGGCATCCCTTTCTATTTCGTGGATCTGAGCAAGGAGTACCGCGAAAGAGTGGTCGACTATATGTTCGATGAATATGCGAAGGGCAGGACCCCGAATCCGGATGTGCTGTGCAACCGTGAGATCAAGTTCGCCGCCTTCATGGAATGTGCGGAGAAACTTGGAGCGGATATGGTGGCCACCGGCCATTACTGCCGCAAGGATGAGGTAATGGTCGAGGTCAATGAGCCCGGCTCCGGAAGACCGGTCCGGCGGAAGGTCTACCGGATCTTCGCCGGTTCCGACCCGAACAAGGACCAGAGCTATTTCCTGTGCCAGCTTACTCAGGAGCAGCTGGCCAAGTCGATGTTCCCGATCGGGGACATCGTGAAGCCGGAGGTCCGTCGTCTGGCACATGAAGCAGACCTGCCTTCTGCGGACAAGAAGGATTCCCAGGGCATCTGCTTCGTCGGTAAGGTGGATCTGCCCACCTTCCTTCAGCAGAAACTGAAACCTTGTGAAGGAGAGGTCGTCGAAGTCTATGATGCCTATTATGATATGGATCCGCAGTACCTTTTCGTGAAAGAGACGCTCCAGCATCTCCAGAAAGACGAGAGTGCGGACGTGCAGATGATCACGGACTACATTTCCGAGGACAAGGCGACGCCGGTTCATCATGAAGGCTGTCCGTTCTCGATGGAGAAGATCGCCGCGCTCGGGGATGAGCAGCTGGCCCGTCTCGCGGAGCCGGTCCGTTACGATATCCGTTTCGAGACCGAGACCTACCGCAGCGGCAAGAAGCATGTGAAGAAGACGCGTTACAGAGAAAATCCGTACGGGAAGATTGTCGGCAAGCACGACGGCGCCCAGTTCTATACGATCGGGCAGCGCAAGGGGCTGAACATCGGAGGACATAAGGATTCGATCTTCGTCATCGAGACCGACATCGACAGGAACATCATCTATGTCGGAGAAGGACATACGCACAAAGGTCTGTCCAGAAGCTGCCTGAGGGTGCTTCCGGAAGAGATCCATTGGATCCGTGAAGATATGGCCATGGAGATCGGTGAGGTCAGACGTTACAAGGTCCGCATCCGTTACCGTCAGCCGCTCCAGGACGCGACGGTCATCCGTAGGGCGAACGGTCTGTTCATCCTGTTCGATACGCCGCAGCGTGGTATTACCCCTGGTCAGTTCGCGGTCTGGTACGACCGTGATGAAATGCTCGGTTCCGGGGTCATCTGATCCCGGAAACAGCGGTAAGCCGATATTGCATCAGAGGCTTCTTGCAGCTGAAATGCCGGCCAGGAAACCGGAAGAAAAGGCGATCTGGAGATTGTATCCTCCCGTGTCGCCGTCGAGATCCAGCAGCTCTCCTGCGAAATAGAGTCCCGGAACCAGTTTGGATTCCAAGGTCTTTGCGGTGAGCTCATCCGCAGCGATTCCGCCGGCGGTGATCACGCAACGTTCATAGCCGACAAAGCCTTCGATGTCGAATTTCCATTCTTTCAGGCAGCGGCCCAGTGTCTTGTGGTCGGCGTTCGGGTTCATTTTCAGGAAAGGAGTCATCAGTGAGGAAGGCATGAGTTTCCCTGCCAGTACCCGGAACTTGTCTTTATAGGAACGGCCGGAACTTCTCCGGTCACGGCAGATCTCGTTCCAGAGATTGCTGATCCTTGCGTTCAGGGCATCCTCGGCGACTGCCGGTTTCAGGTCCATGGCTATGGATACCTTGGAGCCGTTGGTCAATGCAGTCACGCAACGGCGGGAGAGCTTGAATCCGATCGGTCCTTCCAGGCCGCCGTCCGTGAAATCTACGTCTCCGAATTCTTCCATCACGACATTTCCGTCGATGATGAGCGACAGTTCCACGTTCTTGAGCTGATTGCCACAGAGCGCGCTGCCCAGTTCAGAAAGCGGCGTCTCGCGGGCGATATGTCCTTTCAGTTCGTCTTTCCCGACTTCTGCGGTCTGTTTGTACCCTTTCGGTACGACTGCCGTGAGGGAAGGCATAAGGTTCTTGACCTTGTGTCCGAAAGCTTCTGCCCATCTGTATCCGTCGCCGGTCGAACCGGTACGTGGGTAGGAGAGTCCTCCGGTTGTGATGATGAGTTTCCGGCAGGTGTATTCCGTGCCGTCAGCACAGTTTACCCGGAACGCCGAGCAGCCTTCCCTGGTTTTTACGCTGGTGGTTCCGGAAACGGTTTTTCCGCAAAGCAGTTCCGTACCTGGGGCGGCCGTGGCTGCTTTCACGAGTGCATCTACGACATCTGCAGACACATAGCTGGCTGGATAAGCGCGATCTCCTCGTTCTACGACGGTTTCCAGACCGGCTTCCTGAAGGAAGGTCAGCATCGCTTCCGGATTCAGGTTGAAGAAAGCAGGTTTCAAGAAAGCTGCTTTAGGATGGATATGGCTTGAAAATTCGTTCCAAGGCTTGACGTTCGTGATGTTGCAGCGTCCTTTGCCGGTGATCATGATTTTTCTCCCCGGCCGTTCCATTTTTTCGAGGACCAGAACTTTGTGTTCCTGTCCTTGCTCCTGATCGAAACGGTGGATGCCGGCAGCGGCCATAAGACCGGCCGCGCCTCCACCTATGATAATTATGTCTGCTGAATGTTTTTCCATTTATGGTTATGGTCCTTATTTCGTTTCTTTCGTCACGATTTCTTTGAAGAGTTTCTTGAACTGGGCTTTCTCCATACCGCCGACGGTCAGCTTCGGTTCACCTTCCGCATTGATGAAGAGGAAGGTCGGAATGGATTGGATGCCGATCATTCCAGCCAGGTTCCGGTTCTGGTCGATATCTACCTTATAGACATCTACCTGGCCGGCGAATTCCTGAGCCATTTCTTCCAGAATCGGGGCCATCTGCTTGCAAGGACCGCACCAGGTCGCGTAGAAGTCGACGACGACCGGTCTGTCACCTTTGAATTCCAGACGTTCTGTATTCCTGAGATCGTATACTTTCTCGTAGAAAGTGGCTTCGGTCAGTGAAGTCACTGTACCGGCAGACTTTGTCGCTACGGTGGTCTCATTGTCTTTGTTGTCTTGAGCTTGCGCGTTGCAAGCCATCAGGCTGGACAGTGCAAGGACTGCAGCAAGGGCAAGTGCCGATGTTTTCATTTTCATTTCTTTTGTAGTTTTGATTATGTTTCGTTTGATATTCGGCAACGCTTTCCCAAAAACCGTGCCGCTCGTCCGTTGCCGTGCCTATCGGATAATTCTGAAATCAAAGGTCGGATTGTCGCAGAACGTTCCTTCGACCAGAGTCTGTCCTTCTGCGTTCTCCACAATCGGCAGCCGTCCGCTGAGTTCCAGGCAGAGTACGTCGCCGATACGTAGGGAAATGAGGCTGGAGGCTTCCACCAGAGCTTCTTCGATCATTTCTGCCGTTCCTCCGTTATAATCCGTGATGATCTTTCCGTCCACTTTCAGGAGGAAGTGATTCCCGGTCTGTCCCAGGACAATGGGGTTGTACAATGGGGAGGGGAGGATGGAGGTATGGTCGATTGATGAGGCGCAGGCCCAGGCTTCCGGAGTGCCGTCCAGGAAGTTCTCTGCATAGAGCAGTACGCCATAGTTTACGGCATCGTAGTAGCGGGAGGCGAATTTCCTTCCCACACATTTACCGGCTTTGCTGATCCGGGCGAAGAGCACCGGGGTACAGCTCAGCCTTTCAACGGACTCGGGAGAGTAGAAATCTCTGTTTTCTCTCTCCCAAGTCGTATCCGGTCTGCAGCAGCAATGCTGTCCGTTGTAAGGTCTGACAATGATGTTCATCTTAGAATAAACTGCCTTGGCCGCCCCATTTGCCTTTCAGGTCATTCAGCGATTCCGCTGTAGGGGGCCTGTTTTCCATCTCGGTCCTGTGCTGTTTCTGTTCCTTCCGCTCTGCGTCGAACTGCTCTTTCAGCCGCATGAACTGACGTTTGGTATCCAAGGTGAATTCTCCGTTCTGGATCCAGGCGAAATAGGAAGGTTCTGAAAAATACACTTCGCGCGCTGTCTTGCCTTTGTGTTTGCCGAAGGTGACGATGACTTCCTTCTGGTCATTGTAGGCCAGGCGTCCGGCATAGTCGACGTTCTTGTGTCGGGTAGAGTAGTTAGCCAGGAAATCCACGTCGTTCTTCAGGTCCTCCGGGTATCTGTCCAGCTGCGCTTCCAGTACTTTATAGGTCGCCATGGTGTCCGCTTCAGCAGAATGAGCCTTCTCCAGGTCGTCATTGCAGTAGAAACGGTAGGCCGCTTTCAGGTTGCGGGGTTCCAGCATGTGGTAGATGTTCTGAACATCCACCATCTGTCTGGAGTGCAGGTCGATTTCCGGATTGTAGTCGGAATATTTCCTGACTCTCTCGATCTCTTCGGCCAGCATCGGCAGGTCGAACTTCGCGGAGTTGAATCCGGACAGGTCACTGTTGTCCAGCCATTCGATCACTTCCGGGAGGATTTCCTTGAAGGTAGGGCAGTCGGTCAGCTCTTCATCAGTGATGCCGTGGACCGCCATCGCTGCCGGGTTGATCGGTCGCTGACGCTGCAGGACATAATCCCATGGTTTCACTCTCCAGGTCTTGATCCGTTCTTCATTGCCGGGCATGATCTTCACGAAGCTCAGCTCGATGATGGAGTCGGAGGCTATGTTCAATCCGGTGCTCTCGATATCGAAGAACACCAGCGGTCTTTGCAGGTTCAGTTTCATTGGCTTATGAAATCATAATAGGCATGATGATACCGCAGATCTTGTCGCTGTCTTCCTCTTCTTCTGCGGGGATGACGAGAGCGGCTCTCTTGCTGTCCATGAATTTCATCACGATCTGGTTGCAGTTCATGTTGGACAGGATATCGATGATGAACGGTGACTTGAAGCCGATGGTCAGGTCTTCGCCGTCATACTGGCATGCGATCTGCTCATGAGCGGCGATGGAGAAGCCGAGGTCCTGGGCGGAAATATCCAATGAACCGCTCTTCAGATCCATCTTGATATGGTTGGAGGCCTTGTTCGCGCATACGGAGATGCGTCTTACGGTATTCAGCAGCTGCTCACGCTCGATCTTCAGGATGTTCGAGTTGTTCTGAGGGATGACTTCCCTGTATTTCGGGTATTTTCCGATGACCAGTCTGCAGATGACGACGGTCTGGTCGAAACGGAAGATCGCATTCTTAGTGTCGAAGGTGATGTCTACCGGATTCTCGCTTTCCTTGCTGATGATGGATTTGAGGATGGCGGCCGGTTTCTTGTGAAGGATGAAGGATGCTTTCTCGGAGGTCTTCACCTTCTTGGTCGTGTAGCAGATCAGTTTGTGGGAGTCGGAAGCGACGAGGGTCGTGCTGGCAAGATCGATATCGAAGAGGATACCGTTCATGGCCGGGCGGATCTCATCGTCTGCGGTCGCATATACAGTGCTGGAGATACCGTCTACCAGCTCGTCTGCCGGGAACTGTACATTCACTGCAGTATCGTCGGTCGTCGTCGGCTCCGGATAATCTTCTGCCGGGAAATAAGGCAAGGTGGATTCACCGGTCTGCCAGATGCACTGAAAGGAACTGTCACTTGCCGTCCTGATGGTCAGCGGCAGGTCCGGAAGAGCTTTCAACAAATCGATCATGTGTTTCGCAGGGACTGCGATCTTTCCTTCTTCCTCGGTGCTTTCTACCTCTACTTCAGTCTTCAGCGTGAGTTCGGAATCTGAAGCAGTGATGGAAAGTCTGCTGTCTTTCAGGTCAAAGAGAAAATTCTCCAGAATGGGAAGTGGAGATTTTGCTGGAATGGCCTTGGAAACGGCCATTATGCCTTTGAGCAATTCAGAACTGGATACTATTAGTTTCATATACTTCTTATTAATAAAATTTGACGTCAAATGTACATGCGGCCCTTCTCGAGCCCAATAATTAAGCAAATATAATAAAAATCCTCGGGATATTTGGCATAAAGTTTGAAAATTTAGGGATAGAAACTAATGATATTCACATGAAAAACATTACGAAAATAACACTTGTGGCCGGCCTTTCAGCGATAGCGGGAGGCCTTGTGGCTTATGGGGCAGCACATGCCTTCGGTACGGATGGAAAAACGGTGAATGCAGACGGAAGCTCAGGTTCTGAACTGGTCAGCGCCTTCAGTCAGACGACGCCGGCGCGGTTCCGGACTGTCAATCTGTCAGCCGACAATTATCCGGACTTTACTTACGCTGCCGAATCGGCGGTGGATGCAGTCGTCTATGTGCAAGTGAAATCACAGCGTCCTGCCCGTCAGGCTCCGTCTGATCTGTTTGAATTCTTTTTCGGTTATGAAACTCCTCAGAACAATCGTCCGGTAGCCGCCAGCGGTTCCGGTGTCATCATCCGTGAAGACGGATATATCGTCACGAACAACCACGTCGTGGAGAATGCTTCCGAGATTCAGGTGACGCTCAACAACAATAACGTCTATGATGCGACTGTCGTAGGTACGGATCCTGCAACGGATGTCGCTCTTCTGAAAATCGAGGAGAAAGGACTTCCTGTCGTGAAGTTCGGTGATTCCGATGACCTGCGTCTGGGGGAATGGGTAATCGCCATCGGCAGCCCGTATGATCTGAGATCCACGATCACAGCGGGTATCGTCAGCGCCAAAGGTCGTCAGCTCCCGAACTATACCGGCGAGTTCAAGATCGAGTCCTTCATCCAGACGGACGCGGCGGTCAACCCCGGCAACAGTGGCGGTGCGCTGGTCAACAAGGCAGGTGAGCTGGTCGGTGTGAATACGGCCATCATTTCGCAGACCGGTTCCTTCACCGGTTATTCTCTCGCGATCCCTTCCAATATCGTCCGTAAGATCGTTTCCGATTTCATCCAGTTCGGCAGCGTGAAGAGAGCGATGCTGGGTGTCGTCATGCAGCCGGTTACGGAGAAAATTGCAAAGGAAATGAAACTTTCTTCACTTCAAGGCGTATATATAGTTGAGGTAAATGAAAACGGAGCAGCTGATGAAGCCGGTCTGAAGGAAGGAGATGTGATCATGAAGGTCGGTACGACCCCTACCATGAGTCCTTCAGCATTGCAGGAAGCCGTCAATCGCTTCCATCCTGGTGACAAGACTGATGTCACGGTCATCCGTGACGGAAAGGAAAAGGTCCTGAAGGTCACATTCCAGGGAACTATGCGGGAGAACGGCACTGTCGGAAAGGATGGCGCAGTCGTCTTCTACGGCTCTTCACTTCGTAAGGCCTTACCTGAAAAGCTTGAAGCTTTCCGTCTCCGCAACGGTGTGGAAGTCACTGAAGTCGGACCGGGCAAGCTCCAGGAGGCAGGTGTCATGAAAGGATTCGTCATCACCCATGTGAACGACATACCGGTGGAGACTCCTGAAGATGTGATAAAAGTAGTGAAGAAATCGAAGAGAGGGGTTTATCTCGAGGGAGTGACTTCAACGGGACGTAATGCCTTTTTCGGCTTCGGGAAATAACAGAATTATATGAGACAATTAAAAATCACCAAATCAATCACCAATCGTGAAAGTGCATCGCTTGATAAGTATTTGCAGGAGATCGGTAGGGAAGAATTAATTACAGTAGAAGAAGAAGTGGAATTGGCGCAGCGCATCCGTAAGGGTGATCAGAAAGCGCTTGAAAAACTTACAAGAGCGAACCTCAGATTTGTGGTTTCAGTTGCCAAACAATACCAGAACCAGGGCCTGAGCCTGCCGGACCTCATCAACGAGGGAAATCTGGGACTGATCAAAGCGGCTGAGAAATTTGATGAGACAAGAGGTTTCAAATTCATTTCGTATGCAGTCTGGTGGATCCGTCAGTCGATCCTCCAGGCTCTTGCTGAACAGTCACGTATCGTCCGTCTTCCGCTGAATCAGGTCGGTTCCTTGAACAAGATCAACAAGGCGCTGTCCAAGTTCGAACAGGAAAATGAACGTATGCCTTCCAGCGAAGAGCTCTCAGAGATGATCGATGTGCCGAAGGACAAGATCGCCGATACCTTGAGAGTATCCGGCCGTCATGTCTCTGTGGATGCTCCGTTCGTGGAGGGAGAGGACAACAGCCTGCTTGACGTGCTGGTGAATAACGATTCTCCGAGCGCAGACCGCGGTCTGGTCAATGAATCCTTGAACAAGGAGATCGAGCGTGCGCTTTCTACGCTTCAGCCTCGTGAACGCGAAATCATCAAGTCTTTCTTCGGCATCGGTTGCCAGGACATGACTTTGGAGGAGATCGGCGAGCGTTTCGGACTTACCCGTGAGCGTGTGCGCCAGATCAAGGAGAAGGCCATCCGCAAACTCAAGAGCAATTCCAGAAGCAAGCTTCTCAAGAGTTACCTGGGCTGATGTCCGAGAAACGGCAGTGATGCCGTAAGTCATGAATACAAACCTATAGAACATCCATAACTGGAATGACACCTGAAAATTTTATCGTATCGAAGGCCGTCGAGGCCATCAAGGCTCTTTACGGAGCAGACGTTGACGCAAATGCCCTGCAAGTGCAGGTAACCAGAAAAGATTTCGAAGGCGACTATACTCTGGTCGTCTTCCCGCTTCTCAAGATATCCCGGCAGTCACCTGAAAATACAGGAAATGCCATCGGAGCCTGGCTCCAGGAGAACACGCAGGAAGTAGCCGGTTACAATACCGTGAAAGGTTTCCTGAACATTTCCTTCTCATCCGCATATTGGAACGGACTCTTCCGTACCATTTCCGCGACAGAGGATTTCGGTCAGCTTCCGCCGACCGGCAAGACCATCATGGTCGAGTTCTCTTCTCCGAACACGAACAAGCCGCTCCACCTCGGTCATATCCGCAACAACCTGCTCGGCTGGTCCGTAGCGAAGCTGCTGGAGGTGAACGGACACCATGTGATGAAGGTAAACCTGGTCAATGACCGCGGTATCCATATCTGCAAGTCCATGCTGGCTTGGCTCAAGAAAGGAAACGGTGAGACTCCGGAATCTTCCGGCAAGAAGGGGGACCACCTCGTCGGTGACTATTACGTCGAGTTCAACAACATGTACAAGGCAGAAGTTGAGGAGCTCGTAGCCGGCGGCATGGACAAGGAAGAAGCAGAAAAGAACGCTCCATCCTTGAAAGAAGCTCAGGAAATGCTTTTCAAATGGGAAAACAACGATCCGGAGGTACGTGCATTGTGGGCAAAGATGAACGGATGGGTCTATGAGGGATTCGACAAGACTTACGAAAGTCTCGGCATCTCTTTCGACCGTACCTACTATGAGTCCCAGACTTATCTTTTCGGTAAGGCTTTGGTCCAGAAAGGTCTGGATATGGGCATCTTCGAGACTGAGGCCGATGGCTCCGTATGGTGCGATCTGACTGCTGACGGTCTCGACCGCAAGCTTCTGCTCCGTGGAGACGGTACTTCCGTTTACATGACCCAGGATCTCGGTACTGCCGAGCAGCGTTTCCAGGAATACAGTCTGGACGAGCATATCTATGTGGTGGGCAATGAGCAGAACTATCATTTCCAGGTATTGAAGCTCATTCTCAAGAAACTGGGTTTCGATTGGGCAGACAGCATCTACCATCTTTCCTATGGCATGGTCGAGCTTCCTGAGGGTAAGATGAAATCCAGAGAGGGAACAGTCGTCGATGCCGACGATCTTGTCGAGGACATGTACAATACCGCCAAGGAGACTTCCCTTGAACTTGGTAAGGTCAATGATTTCAGTGAGGAAGAGCAGGACCAGCTGTTCAAGATGATCAGTCTCGGTGCCTTGAAGTACTTCATCCTGAAAGTGGATCCACGCAAGACGATGCTCTTCGATCCGAAGGAGTCCATTGACTTCAACGGAAATACCGGTCCGTTCATCCAGTACACTCATGCCCGTATCAAATCTATCCTGAGAAAGTCAGAGGCACAGGGCATCGCCTATGGAACCGAGGCTGTGAAGGACGATATGGAGCTCAGCGCCAAGGAGATCCGTATCATCAAGATCCTGAACACTTTCCCGGCGAAGATCGCGGAAGCCGGAGAAGCGCATTCTCCTGCCGTCATCGCGAACTATGCCTTTGATCTGGCGAAGGAATTCAACCAGTATTACCAGAGCACACCGATCCTTAAAGAAGAGAACAAGGACTTGCTGTCCTACCGCCTCGAACTGATCGACACCATTGCCAGAACCTTGTCCAAGGCGATGGGAATCTTAGGTATCGCTCTTCCTGAAAGGATGTAGGAAACAATGGAAAACAATTATATGTTTCCGACCTCTGTCAAGGAGGTGAACGCATTGGGATGGGACTATATCGACATCATTTTCTTTACGGGTGATGCCTTTATAGACCATCCTTCTTTCGGTACTGCCGCTGTCGCGAGATGGCTGCAGAAATTCGGGTACCGGATCGCGATCGTTCCGCAGCCGAACTGGCGGGATGATCTCAGGGATTTCAAGAAACTGGGAGCTCCGAGGTTGTATTTCGCCGTCAATTCCGGGGCCATGGACTCGATGGTGAACCATTATACGGCATCCAGACGTCTCCGCAGCGATGACGCCTATACGCCGGGCGGTAAAGCCGGACAGCGTCCGGATTATGCCGTGACCGTCTATACCCGTATCCTGAAGGAACTATATCCGGATGTCCCGGTCCTCATCGGCGGCATCGAGGCTTCTCTTCGCCGTCTGACCCATTATGATTACTGGCAGGATCGTTTGTTCCCGTCCATTCTGAACATGAGCGGGGCGGATTACCTGTGCTATGGCATGGGGGAGCGGACCATGCTGGAGTTCACGAGGACCATTGAACGGACCCGTAATCCGCATGCCTTGAAGAAGATTCCGCAGATCGCTTTCTATCAGAAGGGAACCTGCAAGGTCAAGGATGCGCTCTTCCTTCATTCTTATGAGGAGTGTCTGAAAGACAAGCGGGCTTTCGCTGAAAATTTCCATATTTTCGAGACACATGCGAACATGATGCATCCGCAGACCCTGGTCGAGCCGTATAAGGATGGTTACGTTCAGCTGAACCCGACCTGGCCTCCATGCACGATGGAGGAGATGGACGAATATTGGGATCTGCCTTATACCAAGCTGCCTCATCCGAGGTACAAGGGCAAGCACATCCCGGCTTACGAGATGGTGAAATATTCCATCAATATCCATAGGGGCTGTTTCGGCGGCTGCAATTTCTGTACGATCGCAGCCCAGCAGGGCAAGTTCATCCAGTCCAGAAGTGAGACCTCCATCCTTAAGGAGGTGGAAGGACTGAAGAAACTTCCAGGCTTCGCCGGCAACATCTCCGATGTCGGAGCGCCGTCCGCGAACATGTACCGGATGCACGGAAAGGACCAGGCTCTGTGTTCGAAATGCCGCAGGAAATCCTGTCTTTTCCCGGCGCCCTGCAAGAACATGAACCTTTCCCACGAGCATCTGCTCCATCTTTACCACAGCATCGGTCAGGTGAAGGGCATCCGCCATGCCTATATCGGCAGCGGTGTACGTTATGACCTTTTCCTCAATGAGAAGGGATTTATCGACGAGACCGGCTATCCATATCTGAAGGAACTCATCCTCGAGCATACTTCCGGACGGCTCAAGGTCGCCCCGGAACATACGGAGGACAAGGTGCTGAAGTACATGGCCAAACCTTCCTTCAGGCTTTTCGGCGTTCTGCGCCGTGAATTCGACCGGATCGTACGCTCCAGCGGCAAGCACTGCGAGCTGGTGCCGTACTTCATTTCGTCGCATCCGGGCTGTACCATGAAGGAAATGCAGAAATTATCAGAAAATCCAGCTTTGAAAGGCATATATATGGATCAGGTACAGGATTTCACACCGACACCGATGACTACTTCCTCCGTGATGTTCTATACGGGACTTGACCCGAAGAACCTGCAACCTGTATTCGTGGAAAGGGATCCTCAGCGCAAAAAACAGCAAAAATCATTTTTCTTCAAAAAAAAATAAATCTTATTTGCGCTAATCGAAAAAAATGTCCTATAATTGCAACATCAATGAACAATCAACTAAAATAAAACCTGAAATAGATATGATGACGAAGAAAAGAGCTGTAGTCAGCTATGAGAATATGTCCGAGGAATTGGCCGCGGCGTTTGCTGAGAAATATCCGAAAGGATTCAGCGATTACCTGCCTGACCTGATCAAATATGACAAGCCTGACGGTAGCTGCTTCTATGCTGTGATGCTGGAGATTCCTGATGCGATCTATCTGGTGAAGATCAAGGTCAAGACTGATGATGCGGATGAGCTGGAAAGATGGCTGGATGGGGATGACGACAGTGAAGGAGATGCCGGAGAGACAGATGAGGCACTTCCGGATGACAACATCTCACAGTATGGCGGAGATGATGCCAACGATGTAGAGTAGCAGAATACGACAATCATGATACTGTGGCTGACCATTATTTCCGGTTAGCCACTTTTTTCATTATATTTGCGGTCTTACGAATATGAAACAGAGAACCATCATAGTTGATATCCTGGCCCCTATCAGGCGTCTTGTCCATAAGATCTCCGAGAAGGATCTGCTCATGATCCTGTCGCTCGTCGTCGGGATCTGCTGCGGCTTGGCGGCGGTGCTGCTGAAGTCTTCCGTGGACTTCATCCATCGCTCGATCACCTCATGGTTCGATTCTTCCACCTACAACTTCTTCTACATCATCTATCCGGGTATCGGTATGCTTCTGGCCATGCTGTTCGTGAAGTATATCGTGAAGGACAATATCAGCCATGGAGTGACGAAGGTTCTTCAGGCCGTCTCGAAGAATGAATCGAAGATCAAGCCGCACAACATGTGGACTTCCATCCTCGCCAGTTCCGTGACCATAGGCTTTGGCGGATCCGTCGGCGCCGAGGCGCCGATCGTCTATGCCGGTGCCGCCATCGGATCGAACATCGCCAGGCTGACAGGCCTGTCTTACAGGAATATGACGATTCTGCTGGGATGTGGTGCCGCAGGTGCCGTCGCCGGCATCTTCAAGGCGCCTTTGGCCGGCGTCCTGTTCACATTGGAAATTCTGCTGTTCAACATTTCCATGACTTCCATACTGCCGCTGCTGCTTTCTACGGTATCTGCAACGGTGGTTTCCTATATTTTCTTCGGTTCCGAGGCCGTGTTCAAATGTACGCTTGTTGACTTTCGCATGGCGAATATCCCGTTCTACATCGTGCTCGGCCTGTTCTCCGCGTTATGTTCCGTGTATTTCACCCGTACGACTCTCTGGCTGGAAGACCGGATCAAATCCATCAGTCAACCAGTCAAGCGCTGGAGCATTTCCGCCTTGTGTCTTGGTCTGCTGATCTTTTTGTTCCCGCCACTTTACGGGGAGGGGTACAGTTATATCACCGAACTGCTGAACGATAATCCGATCAACCTTGAAGGCCGGACTTTACTGAGTTTCTTCATGGACAATCCGTGGCTTCAAGCTGTCTTCTTCCTGATGATCCTGCTCCTGAAAGTCTTTTCCATGTCCTTCACGAATGCAGGAGGTGGAGTGGGAGGAACTTTCGGTCCGACGCTTTTCGTCGGTGCCATGGCCGGTTTCGTCGTGGCTCGTGTCGTCAATCTCATGACAGGAGATCTGCTGACGGTGCCGGAGTCGAATTTCGTGCTGGTCGGCATGGCGGGATTGATGGCCGGTGTCATGCAGGCCCCGATGACCGCCATCTTCCTCATCGCGGAGATCTCAGGAGGTTACGAACTCCTGATCCCGCTGATTCTTACCGCGACCATTTCCTATGGGGTCACCCGTTCCGTGGAGCCCTATTCCATCTATACCAAACGTATCGCCAAGCGTGGCGAACTGCTGACACATGACAGTGATCAGGCTGTCCTGACTTTGCTCCGGACCAATGAACTGATCGAGTCAGACTTTAAGTCCGTTTCCATTGACATGACCTTAGGAGAACTCGTGGACATCGTTTCCCGGTCGAAGAGAAATCTCTTTCCGGTCGTGGATTCCCGCGATCATTTTCAGGGCTATGTCTCTCTGGAGGATATCCGCAAGGATATGTTCAAGAAGGAGCTCTATGACGGCATGCATGTCTATAACTACATGAAGTCAGCTCCGGCCTATGTCTATCTGGATGAAAAGATGGATTCGGTAATGAAGAAGTTCGAGAAGACCGGTGCCTGGAATCTGCCGGTCGTGGATAAAGATAGGATCTATATCGGTTTCGTCTCGAAATCGAAGATATTTTCGGCCTACAGGAACCAGCTCCAGCAGGTCTCACATGATTGATACGCATATGAAAGACATTTACATCAAGCAGATTGCAACGAAACTTGGCGTCAGAGACTGGCAAGTGGAGAATTGCATGAAATTGTTCGAAGAAGGGGCGACCATTCCGTTCATCAGCCGTTACCGCAAGGAGCGGACCGGCGGACTGGATGATGTCGCCGTTGCGGAAATCCGTCACGAAGCAGATGTCTATGCTGAAATGGATAAACGCAAGGATACCATATTGACGGCCATCGAGGCGGCAGGGGCTCTGACTCCCGAATTGCGCAAGACTGTCGAGGAAAGTCTGGACAGCCGTGAGCTGGAAGACCTTTACCTGCCGTTCAAGCCGAAACGCAGGACACGTGCGACTGCCGCGAAGGAAGCCGGGCTCGAACCATTGGCTGATCTCATGTTCAATGTCGCTGTCATTGACCCGGTCCGTGAGGCTCGAAAATATGTCAATGAAGCTGTCGCGGACGTGGATGCGGCTCTTTCCGGAGCCAGGGATATCATCGCGGAGCGCTTGAGTGAGACGGCTGCTGTCCGTGAAACGACTCGCCGGATGCTGCGTACCCGCCATCTGGTCTCCAAGGTGACGAAGAAGGCTTCTGCACCGGAGGCTCAGAAATACAAGGCTTATTTCCACAATTCGGAACCATTGGACCGGATCGCTCCTCATCGTCTGCTGGCGATGCTGCGCGCGGAGGAGGAAGGCTATCTGACCTTGAAGATCGATGCTGATCCGGAGAAATGCGGCAACAAACTCTATTATGATTTCTGTCAGGAACATAAATATCCGGCCAAAGCGCTGGCAGTGGAGATCCGGGCGGCGGTCGATGATGCCTACAAGCGTCTGATCGAGCCTTCCATTTCCAACGAACTGCTCAAGGAGGCCAAGGAGAAGGCGGATGTCGAGTCGATCAAGATCTTCGGCGAGAATCTCCGGCAGCTGCTGCTGGCCGCACCGGTAGGACAGAAGAGGACCATGGCCATTGACCCGGGCTTCAGAACCGGCTGCAAGGTTGTCTGTCTCGATGAACTCGGCAATCTCCTGCATTTCGAGGCCATTTTCCCTCATCCCCCTGCCAATGAAAAGGTGAAAGCCATCCAGGCTGTGTCTGCTATGATCGCGAAATACGGCATTCAGGTCATTGCCATAGGCAACGGTACTGCCAGTCGTGAAACGGAGGAGTTCGTGAAACGTGTCCCGAAGCCGGAAGGCATGAAAGTCTATACGGTCAGTGAGGACGGCGCTTCCATCTATTCTGCATCGGAAGTGGCGCGTTGTGAATTTCCGGATCAGGACGTGACGGTCCGTGGAGCCGTGTCCATCGGCCGCCGCCTGATGGATCCGTTGGCGGAACTGGTGAAGATCGACCCGAAATCGCTTGGCGTCGGCCAATACCAGCATGATGTGGACCAGAATCTCCTCAAGGAGACGCTGGACAATACGGTGGAGAGCTGCGTGAACAGTGTCGGGGTGAACCTGAATACGGCCAGTCCTTACCTGCTCAGCTATGTGGCGGGCATCGGTCCTGCATTGGCGACGAATATCGTCGATTACAGGACGGAGCACGGAGCTTACGCTTCCCGTCAGGAACTGTTGAAAGTGAAACGTCTCGGAGACAAGGCTTTCGAACAGTGTGCCGGTTTCTTGAGAATCCCTCATGGAAAGAATCCGCTGGACAATTCCGCAGTTCATCCGGAAGCCTATCCGGTCGTTGACCGCATGGCTGCGGATCTGGGCGTCACATCGGCGGAACTGGTCGGTAACGAGGAACTGTGCCGTCAGATCCATGCGGAAGCCTATGTGGACGGGGATTTCGGTCTCCCGACCATCAATGATATCATCCAGGAGCTGAAGAAACCTGGACGTGATCCTCGAGAGGCCGCGCAGGAGTTCGAATTCTCCGATGAAATCCATGTCATCGAGGATCTGGTGTCGGGAATGGAACTTCCGGGTATCGTGACGAACATCACGGCTTTCGGTGCCTTCGTCGATATAGGTATCAAGCAGAACGGCCTGATCCATGTGAGCAAGATGGGCACGAAAGAGCACGTGGATCCTGCCCGGATCCTGAAGCTTCACCAGCAGATCAAGGTGACGGTGCTGGATGTCGATCTTGACCGTCAGCGCATTTCCCTGGGGCTGGTCAAATGAGAGAATTTTTAACTTACGATAAGATATGAGCGTAAAAGAGGTTCCTGTGCTTCTGATCACAGGTTATTTGGGTAGCGGTAAAACTACACTTCTCAACCGCATTCTGAACAACGAGAAGGGAATGAAGTTCGCTGTAGTGGTGAACGATATCGGAGAGGTCAACATCGATGCTGACCTGATCCAGAGAGGTGGCATCGTGAATTCCAATGATGACAGTCTGGTCGCTCTCCAGAACGGCTGTATCTGCTGCACGCTTCAGCAGGACCTCATCGATCAGCTGTTCAACCTGATGAAGATGCAGCGTTTCGACTATATCGTGATCGAGGCCAGCGGTGTCTGTGACCCGGCGCCGATCGCGAATACCATCTCCACCTTCCCTCAGCTGGGACCGAACTACAACAAGTACGGCCATCTCTACCTGGACAGCATCGTGACGGTGGTGGATGCCCTGCGTATGAAGGATGAGTTCAAATGTGCGGAGAAACTGAATCCGATGGAGACCGGAGAGGACGATATCGAGAATCTCCTGATCCAGCAGGTCGAGTTCTGCAACATGGTACTGCTGAACAAGGCTTCCGAGGTGGAGCCGGAGGAGCTGGAACGCATCAAGGAAGTCATCCGTGCCCTGCAGCCGAGAGCGCGTGTGATCGAATGTGACTATGCTGACGTGAATCTGAACTGGCTCGTCGGTTCCCATGCTTTCGATTACATGCAGGTGGCGACTTCTGCCGGCTGGATCCGCGAGCTGGACAAACCGGTCGAGGATGACCGTCATCACGAGGAAGAGGAGCATGACCACGATCATGAACATTGCCATTGCCATGAGCATGAAGATGAGGACGGCCATCATCATGACCATGAGTGCCACTGCGGCCATCACCATCATCACAATGAGGAAGGGGAGACCGAGGAATACGGTATCGGTACCTACGTCTATTACCGCAGGGCTCCGTTCGACATCAACAAGTTCGATTTCTTCATCACGAAGGTCTGGCCGAAGAACATCATCCGTGCGAAAGGTATCTGCTATTTCAAGGATGAGTACGATATGGCCTATATTTTCGAGCAGGCTGGTTCACAGAAGCAGCTTTCACAGCTTGGCAGATGGTATGCTTCTCTCCCGTTGCCGGATCAGGAGCGTATCCGCGAGCAGGAACCGGCGCTGGACAAGGATTGGGATGACGAGTACGGTGACCGTATGATCAAACTCGTGTTCATCGGCCGTAATCTCAACAAGAAGGACCTGGCAGAAGCCTTGGATTTCTGTCTTGCTGAGGAAAACTGATGTGTTCAATCGCTTCGACGGATATGAAGAAGGCAGTATTGATCGGTGCCACTTCCGGCCTCGGTCGGGAAGTGGCTCACCGTTTCCTTTCACAAGGATGGAAACTAGGAGTCGCTGGTCGTAACGTGGCGAAATTGCAGCAGCTGCAGGATGAATTCGGAGAGGAACTTGTCGTCACAGCAGTGATCGACATCACTCAGGACAATGCAGTCGAGGCCGTCGCTGATCTGGTCCGTCGTCTGGGAGGCATGGATCGTTTCATGCATTTCAGCGGGGTAGGGTATCAGAACAGAAGTCTGGATCCTCAGGTCGAGATGGCTGTGCTGCAGACCAATGGGGTCGGTTTCTACCGGATGATGGATTTCGCGTTCAACTGGTTCAAGGAAGCGGCTGTCCGCGGAGAGTTCGATAGCCGGCATCGGGCGCATGTCGTCGCGGTCTCTTCTGTCGCCGGAACACGAGGAATCGCCATTGCTCCGTCCTATTCTTCGACGAAGAAACTGCAGTCCACCTATCTTGAGGCCTTGACCCAGATGGCGCGGATGGAAAATCTTCCGATCGATCTGACCGATATTCGTCCGGGATTCGTCGCTACGCCGATTCTGGGGCACAATTATCCTTTCATCATGCCTGTAGAGAAGGCTGGACGTCTGATGGTCCATGCAATCGAGAAACGGAAACGGATCTACATCTTCGACTGGAAATTCCGAGTCGCCTGTTTCTTCTGGCGATTGATTCCAGATTGTCTATGGTCGAGGATGGGTTTCATCTATGGCGGCGGAAGCAGCAGAACAAAGAAACGCTCATGATTGATGAGCGTTTCTTTTTTTACCTGGCTGATGCTGGGAGAGGATGACACCGATGGTGGAGATGAAGACACCAGCCCATTGCCATAAGTTCATGTTATCCCTGCCTATGCTGGCGGAAATCACTGCAGCGACGACTGGAATCAAGGCAGAGAATACGCTGGATTTCGCGACTCCAAGACTTTTGATTGTACTGACCCACAGGGAGAAAGCCAGGCTGGAGCACAATAATGCCAGACACAGGATCGGTATCCAGACATCCAGAGAAAGATAGATTGTCGCATCGAATTTTTCCAGCCCCTTGTAGAGGAACCCCGGGAAAAGATAGATGGAACCGATGAGGAACTGGTACATGACTATGGTCGGGCTGTCGTAATTGCCGCTCAGACTTTTCGTGATGCTGGCGTGGCCGACCTCAGCGATGACGGCGATTACCAGGAAGACAATGCCGAGCAGCATGTTCGGCGCCTGTCCTTCCGTAGCTCCGTTCATCTGTTCGAGGGTGACCAATGCGATTCCTCCTAAAGAAATGGCGATGCCGACATGGTTCAATGCCGTTATCTTTTCCTTGAAGAACAGTCTTCCGGCACCGATCGAGAAGATCGGGATCGTCGCGATGATCATTGCGCTGATGGTCGGAGATCCGGTCTCGCGGATGCCTAAAGATTCGAAAATGAAATAGATGAAAGGTTCACATAGCGCAAGTGCCAGAAATTTTGGAAGATCTTTCTTCTTGATCTTCAGAGATTTCCCGCTTGCAATGTTGAACAGCAGAAGAATCACTCCTGCAAGTAGTATCCTGATGAAGATGAAGTAGGAGACCGTCACTCCTTTTCCGAGAAGCTGGTCGGTCCACAGGTAGGACATTCCCCATAATGTGATGGATAGAATGGAAACCAGATAGACCAGTCCCATTTTTTTTCTGTTGCTGTGTGCTGGCATATGATCTTTTTTGGTGATTAATGATCAGTTTTTTCAAGGTTTTGTCTTTCAGTCGAACCAGAGCCGCTTTCCTTGTGCGGTTCCGATCAGCTTGCTGTCCTCGCAGACGAGCTGTCCGTTCAGCCAGATCTGGGTGAGCGCACCGGTCATGTTTTCTCCTTCGTAAGGAGACCAGCCGCCCTTTGAGGCGACATCCGCTGCCGTGACGGCCCATTTCTTTTCCGGATCGATGACAATGAGGTCGGCATAGTGTCCGGCTTTGAGGAAGCCTCGGTCCTGGATGCCGCCGATCTCTGCCGGACGTTCTGAAATTGCCCGGGCGATGGTCGTGTAACTGAGCTTTCCTTCAGCGGCCAGACTCGTCAGAACCGGAATCTGGAACTGGATGGACGGAAGCCCCGAAGGTGCATCGAGATATTTTTGGTCTTTCTCTTCTTTCAGGTGAGGGGCATGGTCCGAGCCGATGGTGTCGATATCCCCATCTTCCAGGGCGGCGGTCAGGAATTCCCGGTCAGCTGCGGTCTTGATGGCCGGATTGCATTTGCACCAGCTGCCTAAGCGTTCGTAGTCCTCATCGCAGAACCACAGGTAATTGGCGGAAGTCTCTCCGCTGATGTCCGCATTCTGCAGTTTTGCAGCCCGGATCATGTCGGCTTCTTCCCGTGTGGAGATATGCAGGACATGGAGTCGGGTCTTCAAGGCAATAGCCATTTCCAGTGCCTTGATCGTGGACCTGATGCAGGCAAGCCTGCTGCGGATTTCCGGATGGGCTTTCATCGGGATATCTTCGTCGTATTCTGCCTTCATCATTTCCAGGTTGGCCCTGATCATCCCTTCGTCTTCAGAATGGATGAGGATCGGTTTTCCTTTGAGACTGAACAGCTGTTTCAGGGTTTCTTCCCGGTCAACGAGCATGTTTCCAGTCGAAGATCCCATGAAAACCTTGATGCCGCAGAAGTCATGGCGGCAGAGGCCGGAGAACTTATCCGCTTCCGGAACATTCTGATTCATGAGCTGACTGATTTCTGCAGCGTTGCTGTTGGTCGCTCCGTAGTGGAAACCGTAATTCGCATATGAACGTCCTTCAGCTGCGGCCAGTTTGTCGCTCAACGCTTCCGTTGTTGTCGTAGCCGGTCTGGTATTCGGCATGTCGACGAATGAAGTCACGCCTCCGAGAAGAGCCGCCGCCGATTCCGTGGCAAGGTCAGCCTTGTAGGTAAGCCCAGGCTCACGAAAGTGGACATGAAGGTCAATTCCTCCTGCCATGACGATCTTTCCTCCCAGATCCAGTCGGACCGCTCCCTCGTCCAATGCCTGTTTCAGGCGAGAAGGGGAGTCTTCTTCTGCCGCAAGGCAGACTGCGGAAATCCTCTCTCCCTCAAGGATCAATGCTCCTTTTTCATCGTAGAGGCCGGTAACCAGCCTGCAGTTGTCCAAAATAGTTTTTCCCATCTATCTCTATCTTTTACGAGGCTTGATCTTACGGAAACGTAGTCCCAGAACTCCCCAGAATGCTTCTCCGAAAATGCCGCTGCTCATCTTGGAGGTTCCTGCCTTGCGGTCCTCGAAGATGATCGGGACTTCCTTGATCTTGAAGCCGAGACGACAGGTCGTGTATTTCATCTCGATCTGGAAGCCATAGCCTTTCATCTTGACTTTATCCAGGTCAATGGTCTCCAGAACTTTTCGGGTATAGCATTTGAAACCGGCTGTGCAGTCGAACACTTTCATGCGCAGAACTTTCCTGACATAGACGGAAGCATAATATGACATGATCACGCGGCCGATCGGCCAGTTGATCACGCTGATGCCGTTGCAGTAACGGGAGCCGATCGCCAGATCCGCTCCTTCCTCTGCACAGGCCTTGTAAAGTTTCGGAACATCGTTCGGATTGTGTGAGAAATCCGCGTCCATCTCGAAGATATAATCGTAATCATGTTCCAGGCACCATTTGAAACCGGTCAGGTAAGCTGTGCCGAGGCCCAGCTTACCTTTCCTTTCAATCATGAAGATTCGTCCTTCAAATTCCTTCATCATCTTGCGGACGATGTCAGCGGTGCCATCCGGTGAGTTATCCTCGATCACGAGGACGTGGTACCCACCTTCAAGACTCATGACGGCCCGCAGGATGTTTTCTATGTTTTCCTTTTCTTTATAGGTCGGGATAATGATCGCTTTTCTGTCCATACTTTCTTTCAATCGTTCCTTTTTTCGATGGTCTTCATCATTTCTTCGATGGCGGCATCAAGCTGCATGTCCTTTCCGTTCAGTACGGAAGCCGGCTCGTTGTAGACGAGGATATCCGGTTCTACCTGGAGATTCTCCAGATAGCGACCTTCCTTGATTCCGATGGAACCGACCTGAGGAATTCCGAAGACGATGGTCGGATCCACCTGGGTCTCCCACCATACGGCGGTCATGGTACCAGGTACAGGAGCTCCGATCAGTTTGCCGATGCCCAGTGTCTTATAGACGTAAGGAAAACCTGAAGCGTCGGAATAGTTGTCTTCACCGATGAGTACGCAGGACGGTTTGTTCCATTTGTTGTATGGTTCCGTGCTGACCTTGTGTCCTCTCGGTGCAAATTCGATGTAAGCCTTACCGGAAAGCAGGGTGGCAAGGTCGTCGTGCAACCATCCACCGCCGTTGTGACGGGTATCCACGATGACTGCCTCAGCGCTGCGGTATTTTCCGAGCAGTTTGGAATAGACTTCGCGGAAGCTTGGGGAATCCATGCCTTCTACATGGACATAACCTACTTTTCCACCAGTCTTTTCCCAGACATAGTCTTCGTTTCTTTTCACCCATCTCTTGTAGAGTTCCGTATGGTTCGTGAAATCCGGACGGATGTACAGATGCTTTTCTTTTCCTTTGACTGGGTCAATGGTAAGCTGGATCCTTTCATTGCCTTTATTCAGCAGCCAACGGGTCCAATCTTCGTCGGCCAGGATCTTGTGTCCGTTGATGGCTGTGATTACATCTCCGGCCTTCATTTCCGGATGCTGGATATCCAGCGCGCCGCCGGTGATGATTTCCTTGATCTTGAGGCCGTCGCCCGTCCATTCATAATCGTTGAAGAAACCGAGGGCTCCGAGATTACCTTTGGAGCGGTTGAAGAAGCGGGCTCCGGTATGTGAACCGTTCAGTTCTCCGAGCAGTTCGGAAAGCAGTTCCGTGAAATCGGCGTTGTTGTCGATGTACGGGAGGAACTGCCTGTAGTTGTCGCAGTAAGCATCCCAGTCCATACCGCGCATGGACGGGTCATAGAATTTCTCAGCCACCTGTTTGCATACATGGTCATAAATGTAACGGCGTTCTGCAGCCGGGCGGTAGTCGTATTCACCGGAGAAGGACAGTTTCTTCATGCTGCCGTTGGCCGGGTCCATCTTGGAGATTCCGTTGCTGCTCAGAAAATAGACGGATTTTCCGTCAGAGGTAGGATAGAAACTTCCGAAGACTCCTTTCTGGATAACTTTGATATCACCTTCCTTGAGGTCGAGCATGCAGAGGTCTGCGCTCTTTTCCAGTCTCATGATGTAATAGAGCTTACTGCCGTCTTCTGTCAGATAGTAGTCACCCATTCTGCCGGAATAGCGTGTCAGCCTGAAGGTGCGCTCGTGGCGGCGATCAAGATCCAGTTTGATCGCTTTCTTTTCTTCCTTGGCGATGGAGTCTTTCTTTTCTTCCTTCTGGGCTTTCTTGTCGTCGGCGATCAGGAACTTGTCGACCTTCTCGTCGTTTTCGCTTTTTGCGAAATCTGTCAGCGCCTTCTGGTCGAAGAACATGATGTAGATATCGTTCTCGGAACCCCAGCTGCCGTGGCTGCGGAAACCGTTCTTGTCGGATTCCCAGGTCATGGCTTTTCCGCCGAGAGCCCATCTGAAGCTGTTGTCGCCGTAACCGCTTTCGGTCAGGTTGGTGATCTTGCCGCTTTCAATGTCGATCAGTGCGATGTCCTCATTGTTCCATCCGCGGTCACCGTGCCAAGTACAGAGCATGTGCTTGCTGTCCGGACTCCAGGCATAGGCCTGATCCCCATCCATATATGAATAGTTGACTCCTTCCATCAGCACTTTTTCCTTGCCGCTCTTGATGTTCCTGATGATCAGGTCGGTCCTGTTCCTGAGGTAACTGAGCCATTTCCCGTCAGGGGAGACAGCTGGCTGGAAGCAGGTCACTCCGGCTTCGGTCACCAGTTCTTCCTTGCGGTCCAGAGCGAAGGACAGGTGCTCTTTCTTGTCCGCAGGAGTGCTGGACCAGATGCCCCAATGTCCGTTCCGCTCGGAGGCGAAATAGACGGTCTTTCCGTCTTTGGAGAAGGCAACGCCTCTTTCCTGTTCCGGAGTATCCGTGATGCGTTGGGTCACTTCCAGATCCGGAGCGGTCACGAAGACATCACCTCTGTTCACGAAAGCTATTTCCTGTCCGTCAGGAGAAATCGCGATATCCTCAGCTCTTGAATTGAATCTCTTGGTCTGGCAGGCAGCTTCCCTGAAGTCCTTGGCTACCGTTATCTCGATCTTCTGAGCTTCCTCGCCTTCTTTCAGACGGTACAGGTCACCGTTCCAGGAGAAGGTCAATGTGCCGTTCTCCGCAAGATTCAGGTATCTGACCGGATGTTTCTCGAAATGAGTGATCTGCTGGACCTTCTCCGGAGCGTCGATGCTGCTCTTGTAGATGTTGGAGTTCTTGCCGTCGCGTTCGCTCAGGTAGTAGAAGGTCTTGCCGTCTTTCAGGAAAACAGGATTTCTGTCTTCGCCTGCATAGTCGGTCAGTTTCTTGAACTTTCCTTTCCCGTTGACGGCGATTCTGCTTTCGTCGCCCTCAGCCGGAGTGTAGAGCCAGATATCTCTGGTGACGGAAGAAGTATGATGTTTTCTGAATTCATCTTCATATCCTTTGTAATCTTCATAGATGATGCGTCCGTCTGCAGTGCAGTCCAGTCTGGAAATCGGCAGGGAAGAGAAAAGTTGTGGTCTTCCACCGTTCAGGCTGACTTCATACAGCTGGAAATCCTGTGGGAAACCGCTGTATTCCGTATCCGGCATCAGCATAGCTTTGAAAATGATGTGTCCGTCAGGAGTGATGGCCAATGGAATCTGTTTGGCTGGACGATAAGTCAGCTGTACCGGTGTACCGCCTTCTGCCGCGACCTTATATATATTGGTCCCTTTCTCCCTGTCGGAAGAGAAGACGATTTCTTTTCCGTCCGGAGTCCAGATCGGAGCTGTGTCATGTGCTTCGTTGGAAGTGATCTGTGTCGCTTTACCGCCTTTGATATCTACGGTAAAGATATCGCCTTGGTAAGAGAAGGCAATTCTGCTTCCATCCGGTGAGATGCTGTGCTGCCTCAGCCAGGATGGTGTCGTCGGCTGTCCGATAGCTGCGCAAGCCACCATCATAGCCGCAATGGAAATAAAAATTTTCTTCATTTTATAATTGTTTTGTTCAATATGCTTTGGGCTGACATGGAACCTTTGTCTGCTCCTTTATGTTACAATCCACAAATATACGTAAAATAGATTATAGATACAATTCAGCATCTTGCCGAAATACTGCAGGAAGCCGTTTTTCGTGCCGATTTCCGTAACTGTGCGAAGTACAATGAATTGCGCTTTCCGGCTATGGTTCCGGCAGGAATAATTTGAATTTTTTTGAAAAAAGATGGGGAAAAGTTTGCAGGATAGAAAATAATGTCTACCTTTGCAATCCCAATCGAGAAAACAACCT
>JAHHQP010000015.1 GCA_020026355.1 Bacteroidales bacterium | reverse complement strand
TCGAATATTCCGGCCCGGTCGATCAAGGCTGGGGTAACAGGACCTCTGCCTCCCCTGTCCGTTGTGTCCGTTACAACAAACCAGGCGAAGAACCCGATGAGGTCCAGGTACCTTGACTGAAGAACACTGCGGCATCTGGGTCAGGGACACCAGCCATCTCCGGATGAGGATAGATTAAAAATTGCAGGGAGCGACCTCACGGCCGCTCCCTGCAGGTTATAGTATAACTTTTATAATTATTATGGTAGTACGAATGAATTGACGACTATCCCGGACTACCGGTCTATCTGCGGATTTCCCTGATGATCTGGAGAGCACCGGCGCAAAGTTCGGAGATCTTGCCCCAATCTTCAGCGGCGATCACCTCCTTCGGGAAGAGATTGCTGCCCATACCGACACAATAGACTCCAGCCTTGAACCATCCTTCAAGATTCTCCTGGGTAGGTTTCACACCACCTGTCACCATGAGTCTGCTCCATGGCATCGGAGCTCTTAGACCTTTCACGAAAGCAGGACCGAGAACGTCACCCGGGAATACCTTGCAGAGGTCGCAACCGACTTCCTGTGCAGCTCCCACTTCAGAGATGCTACCGCATCCTGGAGTATAAGGAACCAGACGGCGGTTGCAGATTCTTGCGATTTCCGGATTGAAAAGCGGACCTACTACGAAACATGCACCCATCTGGATATAGAGGGCTGCAGTTGCGGGATCCACTACGGAACCTACACCCATCGCCATCTCCGGGCACTCTTCTGCAGCGAACTTGATCACCTCTGCGAACACTTCATGTGCGAAGTCGCCTCTGTTCGTGAACTCGAAAGCGCGGACACCGCCATCATAGCAGGCTTTCACCACTTTCTTCGCTACTTCTACATCTTTGTTATAGAATACCGGTACCATTCCTGTGGAACCGATCTTTTCCATAACTGCAATCTTGTCAAATCTTGCCATAACTTCTGATATATCGATCTTATTGTTTACTTCTGGAAATTAACGCTGCACACGACCGCTGGCATCACCACCTGCAAGAGCCTCGACTTCCTGGGCGGACACGAGGTTGAAGTCTCCGTTGATCGTATGCTTGAGTGCGGATGCCGCAACTGCGAACTCGAGAGCATCGCCCTGATTGTCTTTCGTAAGAAGACCATGGATGATACCGCCTGAGAAAGAGTCACCGCCACCGACACGGTCGATGATCGGGAAGATGTCGTATCTCCTGGACTCGTAGAACTCCTTGCCGTTGTAGATCATCGCCTTCCAGCCGTTGTGAGTAGCGGAGAAGGACTCACGGAGTGTAGAGATCACATATTTGAATCCGAATTCTTCAGCCATTGCCTTGAAGATACCTTTGTAACCTTCCGCATCGGTCTTTCCGCCTTCAACGTCAGCCTCCGGTTTGAAACCGAGACAGAGCTCTGCATCCTCCTCGTTTCCGATACATACGTCAACATACTGCATGAGCGGTCTCATGATGGACTGAGCCTTCTCCTTCGTCCAGAGTTTCTTTCTGAAGTTCAGGTCAACGGAAACGGTCACGCCGTGACGTTTCGCAGCCTCGCAAGCCAGTCTGGTGAGTTCAGCGGCCTTGTCGGAAATCGCCGGAGTGATTCCGGACCAATGGAACCAGTCTGCACCCTCCATGATCGCGTCGAAATCGAAGTCGGAAGGATCAGCTTCAGCGATGGAAGAACCGGCACGATCGTAGATGACCTTGCTCGGACGCATGGAAGCGCCGGACTCAAGGTAATATATGCCGACACGGTTGCCGCCTCTGGCGATATGGTCGGTCTTCACGCCATATTTACGGAGAGCGTTCACCGCAGACTGTCCGATCTCGTGCTCAGGAAGTTTCGTGACGAAGTAAGCGTCGTGACCGTAATTCGCGCAGCTGACCGCTACATTGGCCTCACCGCCACCATAGACGACGTCGAATGAATCAGACTGAACGAAACGAGTGTTGCCCGGGGTCGAGAGTCTCAGCATGATCTCTCCAAGTGTGATAACTTTTGCCATATCGATGTAATGTTTAAATGTAATTCTATTTTGACTTCGCAAAGATAGGACTATTTTTCAATTTTCCGTGTACGCACACGGATTTTTTTCATTTTTTTATATCTTTGCAGAAAGCATTGTAAAAGGAGGAGTATGGAAAAGACGAAAACGACCGTTACAGATGTCGCCAGAAAGGCCGGCGTATCCATCGGGACCGTTGACCGCGTACTGCATGACCGAGGTGAAGTATCAGAGAAGACGAAAGCGAAAGTCAAGGCCGTCATCAAGGAACTGGGCTATGAGATGAACCTGAACGCTTCCCTGCTCGCGAAGAAAGATGACCTGATGATCGCCAGCATCCAGCCGGAACACGACAAGGAAGATTATTGGGACAATATCTGTACCGGCTACCGCATGGGAAGAAGGGACTGTGCGAAATTCGGAACCCAAGGCAAGGTCTGGTTCTTCAACCAGTATGATGCCGAGTCTTTCAAGAAGACCTGCGCGGAAGTGCTGGCCGCCCATCCTGACGGAGTCATCCTCCCCCCTTTCTTTCCGCAGGAGGCTCATGACTTCGCGGAGACCCTGGCTGCCAGGAACATCCCTTACGTCCTCATTGACACAAAGATACATAGCGACAGTTATCTGGCTTTCTTCGGTACGCAGATGTACCGGAGCGGAGAACTCTGCGGCTATCTGCTGACCGAAAGACTGACGGCCGATGAAGTGAAGAAAGTCCTCCATCTCCGACTCAGACGAGACAAGGACAACCGTTCCGATCCGACGGTGAACCGCAGAAGAGGATTCTATGAATATCTGGAGCAGCATTTTCCGGATTGCGAGCGGATCACCCTGGAGATAGACCCTCAGGATCCGGAAGGTTCGAACCGTGCCCTTGCGGAAACGCTCGAGCAGCAACCGGACATCAAGCTCATCGCCATGCTCAGCTCCCGCATCAACATCGTCAGCAGGACCTTGGCGAAATACCGTAAGCCGGACATGAGGATCATCGGCTTCGACAATCTGGCGAAGAACATCGAAGCATTGAAAGACGGCACCGTGGACATCCTGATCGCCAGCAAGGTGACGCAGCTCTCCTATTCCGCCTACTGCCTCCTTTCAGAGCATCTGGCGCTGAAGAAGGAAGTCATGGAACGGGATCATCATCTGCATCTCGACATCCTGACGAAATACAATCTCGACAATTATTAGGCTATTTCTTTAGGACAACCTCGTAAAGATCCCTGCGGCGGTCGCGCAAAGTACGGACGCTACCGTAGGTATGCAGCTCGTTGAGCAGGTCCAGATCGACATCCGACACCAGGATCATTTCCGTGTTCGGGGTCGCTTCCGCACGGCAGCCGTCATTCGGGAAGGCGAAGTCACAAGGAGTGAAGACCGCTGACTGCGCATACTGGATATCCATGTTGTGCACCCTCGGAAGATTGCCGACGCTGCCGGCGATGCAGACGAAACACTCGTTCTCGATCGCACGTGCCTGCGCACAGGCACGGACACGGGTATAGCCGTTCTGGGTATCGGTGAGGAACGGAACGAAGAGGATCTGCATGCCCTGATCGGCCATGATCCGGCTGAGTTCCGGGAACTCGACATCGTAGCAGATGAGGATACCGATCCTGCAGCAGTCCGTCTCGAAAGTCTGGACCATGTTTCCTCCGGTCAGTCCCCAGCTCTTGATCTCGTCCGGAGTGACGTGGATCTTCTCGTACATTTCATAGGAACCGTCACGGCGGACCAGGAAGCCGACATTGTACAGCCGACCGTCCTCCTTCATGTAAGGCATGGAACCCGTGATGATGTTGATGTTGTAGCTGATGGCCAGATTGATGAAACGGTCTCTGACCTCTTCGGTGTATTCCGCCAGTCCACGGATACTCTGCGCCTCACCGAGGTTGTTGTACTTGGCCATGAGCGGCGCGTTGAAATATTCCGGGAAAAGCACGAAATCGCTCTGGTAACCGGACACGGCATCCACGAAGAACTCCACCTGCTCGAACACGTCGTCCAGCGAACGGTAAGGACGCATCTGCCACTGGACCAGGCCGAGGCGGACGGTCGTCTTCTTGTCCAGGACCTCATCGTTCGGGGCCTGGTAATAGATGTTGTCCCACTGGAGAAGAGTCGCGTAATGGAGAGATTCCTCATCATTCGGAAGATAGTTCTTCATCACACGACGGACATGGAAGTCATTGGACAGCTGGAAGGTCAGCACCGGATCGTAAATGTCCCGGCTGCGGACTTTCGCGATGTATTCCTTCACGTTCATCTGATCCGCGTACTTGTAATAGTTCGGAATACGACCGCCGAACATGATGGCTCTGAGGTTCAGTGTCTCGCACAGTTCCTTCCGGTATTCGTACATACGGCGAGCCAGACGGAGGCCACGGTATTCCGGATGGACGAAGACCTCGATGCCGTAAAGGATATCTCCCTGCGGATCATGCGTGCTGAAGGTTTCATTGCCCGTCACTTTCGCATAAGTATGGTCTCCTTTCACCAGATCGTAGTCGACGATGATGGCCAAGGCGCAGGCGACGATCTTCCCGTCCGCGACGGTCACGATCTGCCCCTCAGGAAAAATCCTGAGCAAGGTCTCGATCTGTTCATGTGTCCAGAATTCATCCTTGTCCGCATAGACTCTGCGGAATGATTGCGCCAGCTGCGCATAATCCTCGATCTGAAGATTTCTGACCTCTACTTTATTGATTTTGACATTCTGTTCCATAGCTGATTCTTGAATCAAGGCAAGTTATGAAAAATATCGTTCCGTTAGTTATAAAAAGACGAAAAGTTCCTATCTTGCGCGGAAGAAACCATTTCAACCGACAGATGAGCCAGGAAAACAGGACCTATATCGCCATTGATCTGAAATCGTTCTACGCCTCCGTGGAGTGCGTGGCGCGCGGTCTTGACCCGCTCACGGCCAATCTGGTGGTGGCGGACCCGACGAAGACCGACAAGACCATCTGTCTGGCGGTCTCCCCCAGCCTCAAGGCCTGGGGCATCGGCGGCAGAGCCCGGCTCTTCGAGGTGATCCAGCGGCTCCAGGAGGTCAACCGGGGACGTGGACACCGGCCCTACAAGGCAGAAGGGGTCTCCGCCGCCGATCAGGTGCCGTACGGCGCCTCCGTCCAGGATCCCTTTCTTCGGAGCCACCCAGACTGCAAGGTGGATTTCATCATCGCCCCGCCCCGGATGGCGCACTACATCGAGACCAGCAGCAGGATCTTCGATGTCTACCTGAACTACATCGCTCCGGAAGACATCCATCCTTATTCGATCGACGAAGTCTTCATCGACGCGACCGATTATCTGCCGCTCTACGGACTGAGCGCCCATGAACTGGCAATGAAGATGATCCGCGACGTCCTATCCCGGACCGGCATCACGGCGACGGCGGGCATCGGACCGAACCTCTACCTCTGCAAGGTCGCCATGGACATCGTGGCGAAACACATCCCGGCTGACAAAGACGGCGTGCGCATCGCCGAACTGGACGAGATGAGCTACCGCCGCCTGCTGTGGGATCACCGGCCGCTGACCGATTTCTGGCGCGTCGGCAAAGGGACCGCCGAACGGCTGGAAGCCTACGGCATCCGTACCATGGGCCAGATCGCCCGCTGCTCGGAGCAGAACGAGGAGATCCTCTACCGGCTTTTCGGGGTCAATGCGGAACTGCTGATCGACCATGCCTGGGGCTGGGAGCCCTGCACCATCAGCATGGTCAAGGCCTACCGTCCCGAATCGAACAGCATCTGCAGCGGCCAAGTGCTGACAGAGCCTTACACGGCCCCATTGGCCCGGAATGTGGTCCTGGAAATGGCGGACAACCTGGCACTCGAGCTGCTGGACAAAGGGCTGGTGACGGACCAGCTGGTACTGGATATCGGCTACGACCGGATGAGCCTGGAGGATACGGCTGCTCTGCAGAACTTCCACGGGGACATCACGATGGACCATTATGGCCGGAAAGTCCCGAAACCGGCCCACGGTTCACAGAAGCTGGAACGTCCGACCTCGGCTTCCAGCATCCTGGATCAGACTGCGCTGGACATCTGGGACCGGATCATCGAAGAAGGTTTCCTGGTCAGACGGCTGTGCATCACGGCCAATCATGTGATTCCGGAGGCTGAAGCACGCCGGAGAACCTTGCCGGTGCAGGGAGACCTGTTCACCGATCCTGACGAACTGGAAGCACGGCAGAAAGAACAGGAGGCGCAGGAAGAGAAGGAAAGGAAGGTGCAGGAGGCCATTCTGGACATCAAGAAGAAGTTCGGCAAGAACGCGATCCTGAAAGGGATGAATTTCGAGAAAGGTGCCACGACAAGGGAGCGCAATCAGCAGATAGGAGGACACAAGGCATGAAAGACCAGTACGAAGATATCATCGGACACGAACACCATGTCAGCAGAAGGCATCCTCCGATGTCCATGGAAGCGAGGGCCGCGCAGTTCGCCCCTTTCTCCGCCCTGAACGGGCATCACCGGGCTTTGATGAAGACCGTGGAGGAGCATATCGCCCGGCAGGAAAATCCCCGCTCAGCGACGGGAACGGTGCCAGGCCTTGACATAGACGGGCAGCTCTGACGGGTGCTTGAGCAAGGTAAAGAGCAGGAAGTAGAGTTTCACGCCGATATATTCCGCCTTCGAATAATATTTCTTGAAATAGATCCGGTAGGAACGCTGGACGACGATCTCGCGTTCCAGGGTGTTCCACATCCGTCCGCTGCTTCCTCCGCCGAGGTGAAAGATCCGTGAAGACAGGGTCTTGATCGGCACCTCGTGCTGCCACAGCTTGTGAAACAGGTCCAGATCCTCGCTATAGAGGAAATAGTCCTCGCTCCAGCCGCCGATGCCGTCGAAATCTTCCCGGCTCAGGATCACGGAAGCCCCGATGTACCAGTAACGGGCCTTGCTCCGTTTCACGTTCCACCAGAAAAGATCGCGAAGCGAAGATAGCGGCTTCCTGGAATTCTCCACCGTTCCGTTCCTGTTGTAGAGTGTGTTCACGTAAGCGGCATGCGGTTCCTCCAGCGCCCGGCGATAATCGTCCTGCATGCTCGCCTGGATCTCCGTATCCGGATTGAGGAAATGCAGGATGCGGCCCCTAGCTCTGGAAGCCCCGATATTGTTCGCCTTCGCGAAGCCGAGATTCGCCCCGTTGCGGACCAGCAGGAAACGCGGGTCTTCCCAGAAAGCGGCGCACAGCTCCAGCGAAGCATCACTGGAAGCATTGTCGGAAACGATCACTTCATAAGGAAGCGTCAGGGAGCGACGGATGCTCTCCAGGCAGTTCCGGAGCAGTTCTTTCGTGTTGTAATTGACGATGACGATCGATATTTCAGGTACAGGAGCAGTTTTCATCAGGCAGCATCATTTTTTCTGGAACGCCGTTTCAGCAGCCCCAGCACATAAGTCTTGACTTCCAGGTATTCCTCCAGCGGATAGATTCTTTCGTAGATCAGCATCATGATCCCGACTCCGGCCAGCAGCTGGAAGAAAAGCATCGGAAAGAGCGGAAGTGCCGTCAGAGAAATGAGCCAGACCAGAATCGCCATGACTGCGGAAGCCAGAAAGATCGGAAGGCAGTCCAGAAGCTGTCGGCCCATGCTGTAAGGGATGACCTTGGCCACTTCCCTGCTATAGGCCAATGAGGCTATGATGCTGACCAGGACCATACCCCAGAGCAGCGCCTCGATATCGAAGAAGATGCCCAGCAGGATCGGAATCGCCGTCAGTAAGGTCTTGAAGATCTCCAGTTTCAACGTGACCCCGGAGCGACCGTCCGCATTGATCACATTGGCACTGATGATCATGAGCGGCAGGAAGAGCCCGGAAAGGCAGAGTACCTGCAGGTAAGCGATGGAAGGGACCCATTGGTCTCCGATCAGAAGCAGGACCGCCGGTCTGGCGATCGCCGCGAGTCCGAGCACGGCAGCGGAAGAAAGCATGAGCGTCGTCCTCAGGATACGGCGGTAGATATGAGCCTGTCGCTGCTGTTCATCCTGGATCTGCGAAAGCACCGGATAGCTGACCCGCTGAACCACGATACCGATGTTCGAGGTAACGAGATTCTTGAATTTATCCGCCCGTGCATATTGGCCCAAAGTAGATGGGCTGTAGACTTTTCCGATGATGAGGGAATAGATTTCCGTCCAGAGCGTGCTGATGATCGAAGACAGCAGCAGCTTGCCGCCGAAAGCGAACATTTCCCGGAAACTCTGTCCGGAGAAGCGCAGGGCCGGTTTCCAATGGGAGAAGACCCAGAGGAGAAGAGTCGTGAGGGCGGCCCGGCAGAGCTGCAGGGAGACCAGTGCCCAGACCCCGAAGCCTTTGAGCGCCATGAGAATACCGACAGTGCCGCTGACCAATGAAGCGATCAGCGAAATGATGGCCTGTGTCTTGAAATCAATCTTACGGATAAGCTGAACTTTCTGGACGATGCCGGCAGCGGTCAGCACGAAGGAAAGGCCGATCAGCCGGATCACCTCGGTCAGGATATCCTGATTGAAGAAACGCGCGATAGCCGGTGCCGCGATGAAAAGCAGAAGATATAACCCGACGGAAGTCAGCAGATTGAAATGAAAGACCGTATTGAGGTCATCTTCGGTGACCACTTTCTTCCGGGTCAATGCACCGGTGAAACCGCTGTCCACCAAGGCAGTGGAGATGGCGATGAAGATGGAGGTCATCCCGACGAGCCCGAACTCTTCCGGCGTAAGGATGTTCGCCAGGATGATGTTCACGATCGCCAGGATCCCCGTACCGATGAGGTTGTCCATGAATCCCCAGGCAACCCCCTTCGCGGTCTTCTTCTTCAAATCATCTGCCATTTTCCTGCATTTTTCCGATTCAAGGGGCTAATAACCCATGGAAACGATATCCTGATATTCGTCCATCATCAATCTCACGTTTCCCCGCCATTCATAAAGATTCACGACATGCTTCCTGCCGTCCTTGCCGAAACGCTTCCTCTTCTCTTCGTCGAAAGCCAGATCCGCCATGGCCTGAGCTGCCGTATCGATATCCATTTTCGGGACAATGATGCCCGTCTTCTCGTGTTCTACGATCTCCTTGAAACCGTCGGCATCGGAAACGATGACCGGACAGCCGCAGGACATCGCCTCGACGACGGAAACGCCGAAACTTTCCTCACGGGAAAGGAAGACGGCAATATCGATCCGGGCATAGAGAGCCGGCAGTTCGTCATGGCTGACCTCACCGAGGAATTCCACCCGATCCGCTACATGGCAGCGGACGGCCAGCCGTTCGAGCGACTCCCTGTCCTTGCCCTTGCCGGCGATGAGCAGACGACTCTGCAGGTCCGGATGGGTCTCGACAAAGATGGAATAGGCCTGGATGAGCAGATCGATGCCATATTTATAGGACAAGGTCTTCACCGTACCGAAGGTCAACGGCTGTTCCGCGTCCCGTTCTCCGGGACGGAAGAAACCGGTATCCACCCCGAAAGGTGTGATACCGATTCCACGATTGCAGAGTTTGGCAGTCTGCAAGGCCATGATCTTGCTGGTGGACAGGATCCGGTCCGAATGCCTGAGGACATATCTGACCAGCTGTTTCTTGAAAAAGCCCTGATAAGGATATTCATAGACATCGCTGCCCCACACGGAAATTATGAAAGGATGAAAGCGGGTCAACGCCGCCACCAGACCGTAGCTGGTCGCATAATGCGCATGCAGCAGATCCGGCTTCTCCATGCGGAGGACGTCCTTCAGCCGAAGCACTGCCTTCCGATGAAGATCAAGCTTGCCGAGAAATCTCAAGATTCCCTTTTTCTCCTTGTACCGGAAAAGATCGAAGGTATAGAGCTTGATATGGTTCGTCACATAATAGTCATCATCCGGAAGGGTGATGGAGAAAAGAACCAGATCGACACCCTCGGTCTTCAGTGCCGACGCCCATCTTTTCGTATGTATGTTTCTCGCATCGGAGACCATCAAGACTTTCATGCTACTTCTTCTAAACGGATTGAATCCTCAAATTTACGATTTTTTACGCGGATGAGCAAGGTCAGTAGCTGAGTTTGAGTCCGAGGAAGAAACAGCGCGGAGCCATCGGTCCGTAAATATAGGCCGCATCACGCTCGACTTTCTGGTCGAAATCGTTCTGATAAGCGTCAAAGATATTCTGGACACCTCCGTTGAACTGGAGTCTGATGCCTTTATAGAGTTTCAGATCATATGATACCTTCAGATTCACTTCCATGAAATCCGGAGTCTTGACTGTCACGTCCTTCTCGATGAACCCGGCGTGATGCTCCACCAGCATGCTGCCGGTATAATTGCCGGACAGCGCCAGCATCAGGTCCTTCAAAGGATTGTACGAGAAAGTGAAGTAACCATAGATATCCGGGGTACGGAAAATCTTCTTCGTCATTTCCACATCCGGACTCCACTGACGAGCTTCCTTGTAGCGAGCACTCTGGAAAGTCATTCCGGCCTGGAGCTGGATCCGATCTTTCCAGGCGATCTTGCCTTCGAGGTTACCACCGAACACACGGGCGCCCTTGCCGTTGACACGCCGGCGGACCATCACCCCGAACTCGTTCGGCTCCTGCTGTTCCTCCAGGATGAAGACATCCTTCAGGTCATTATAGAAACCTTCGACCAGCAGATTCGCCTGCACGTCTCCCCAGATGCCGTACATGTCGGCAGAAAGGCTGACGCTCTGAGATTTTTCCGGCCTCAAGGTATTCCGGTCGAACTCGATCACGTATATGTCACCGCCGGCATTGTCCACATGCATGTCCTCGTCGAAGGCCTGAGGCGCACGGAAACCGAAAGAATAGGACGCACGGAGATTGATGTTCTCGATCGGATTGTATCTCAGGTTCGCACGCGGGCTGAAGATCGGTTTCTTCAGCATGCTGTGCTTGTCCAGACGACCGCCGAGCAGGAAACCCCATTTGCTGTTCTTCCATTCGTTCTGCAGATAAGCACTGATGATGTCCACTCGCTGGTCGATCGGTTTCCGGTAAGCCTTGGACACGTCGTGCAGGAAATCCTGATTGAATTCGACGCCCGCCGTCAGGTCAGCCGGCATGAAGAGACATTTGTTGAACTTGTAGATATACTGCAGACCGGTCATCCAGGTCGTGTTGTCCGTCTTTCCGTAAGCGTCCGGATTCATCTTGAGTCCATAATAGCTCTTGCGGTTGATGTCCTGTACGGAAGCGAAGGCATTCAGGCGATGGCGCTCGTCTTTCGAGAACCAGTCGAATTTCAGTCCACCGGTATTGATGCCGTGCTTGATTTCTTCCGCGATCTGAGCCTCGTGCGGCGGGATGTCCAGCTGATCACCGCCACGACGGTATTCCTGCAGATGATGATACTCTGCCGTGATCTTGCTGTAAAGTCCGGTCTTGATGTAGGAACGGAAACCGAGGGTCTGGCTGCTGATTTTCGCCAGTTCCGTGAAGCCGTCACCGTCCGTATCATAGCCCGTGAACTCGCGGTTCTGTCCGAAGATCGCGAGGCCCATCTTGTTGTCGTCCGTCACCAGCGAAGCGTTGATCGCCGTATTGTTCTCCCAGGAGTTCTTCGCATCATAATTGGTCAAGGTATGGGCCAATGTAGCCGAATTCCTCGTAGGTTCCTTCGTGATGATGTTGATCGTACCGGCAATGGCGGAAGAGCCGAAAAGTGCGGAACCGCCACCACGCATCACCTCTACCCTATCCACCATGTTGGCCGGGATCTGGTCCGTGCCGTAAACGCCGGCGAGGGCTGAGAAAATCGGTCTCGAGTCAATGAGGATCTGCGTATAAGGTCCGTCAAGTCCATTGATCCTGATCTGCTGGAAGCCGCAGTTCTGGCAATTGTTCTCGACACGCACGCCTGGCTGGAAATTCAGCCCCTGCGAAAGTTTGCAGGCATTCACCTGGTTGTACAGATCCATGGTCACGACATTCACGAGGGTCGGAGCCATGCGCCGGGTCGTCTCGCTGCGGTTCGCGGACACCACGACTCCGTCCAGGGCGATGCGGTCTTCCTCCAGCTCGAAATTGAGTTCAAGAGTATAACCTTTCTTGAAGACGACTTTTCTGGAAACGGTCCGGTATCCCATGGCAGCTACCTCTACGGTGAATTCGCCGACCGGAAGATTCTTGAGGAAATAATGGCCGGTCTGGTCCGTCATCATGCTGATGGTCGTTCCTTTGACGGTCACATAGATATAGGGAAGATGCTCCCCTGTCGCCTTGTCCTTGACATGGCCGATGAGATTCGCATCCGTACCTTCCTGCGGATGGTTCTCTCGATAGATACCGGAGACATAATCTCCACTGATGAAATGTTCTGCTTTCTTTTCCGCTTCAGCGGACACGCCGGGACACAGGCATAGCCAGCCGGCAACGACTAATAAAATTTTCTTCATAAATAGTTCGATAGGTCCTGGATGACCGGTCAGGGACGTCCAGGACAGTTAATGTTTCATTATTCTTCTTTACAGCTGCAGCTGATGGCTCCGGACTTCCCTTCTACGGAAAAGCCCAGGCTTTCGACAGCAGCGGTGAGGTCCTCCAGACGGGCCTTGCCCTCCACGGTTGCGGTTCCGGCAGCGAGATCGATGGTCACGGACTCGACACCGGCGACTTCCTCGATGGCTTTACGCGCATTGGCCGCACAATGATTGCATTTCATCCCATTGATCTTCAGGACCGATGGAACGGCAGGCGATGCCGCCGATACGGTCTCATTGACCTGAGTCTTGAAACCAAGGGCATCCACGGCGGCGATCACGTCCTGGACCTTGAAATCACCTCTTACCAGCGCATTGCCGGTCGGCAGGTCCACCTCAGCGAAGTCTACGCCAGCTACCTCTGATATAGCCTTGCGGACATTGGCCAGGCAATGATTGCATTTCATCCCGTCGATATGGAAAGCGGTCTCTCCGGACACGGCCTGCAGCTCCTTCTTTTCCGGTTTCACGAAGAAACGATGGATGAGGGCATTGGCCAGCAGCAGGACGAAAACGGCCACGAAGACCCAGCTGTACCAAGGAACGGCACTCGGAGCGCAGCAGGCTCCCCGCTCGATCAGACCCTCCGTGAAGAAACCGGCCGGGAAGAGGTAGTCGATCCCGAAAGCGAAAAGCGTCGCACCGAAGATGATGGAAGCCAGATAGACCAGCAAGGTACGGGTACCCATCACTTTTCTGATCACCAGCATGGAAGCCATGTTCACGGCCGGGCCGGCCATCAGCAGTACGAGAGCAGCACCTGGAGTCAGACCTTTCAGCATCAAGGCGATGGCGATAGGAATGGAACCGGTCGCGCAGACGTACATGGGAATCGCGCAGAGGAGGACGACCAGCACGCTCAGGGCGGTGTTGCCTTTGAAGGCGAGCAGCCATTCGTCCGGAATATAGGTGATCAGGGCGGCGATGGCCAGACCGATGACCAGCCATTTTCCGATATCCTGCATCATTTCGAAATAAGCGTAACGGAAGACTTCCTTGACTTTCTCCCAGAAGCTGACCTGCGTCTTCACTTCCTCAGCGGAAGGCTTCTGCTGCAGTTCGGCTTCTTCCGGATGAAGACGGTCGGAAATGTTCGCCATCAATCCACCGAACAAGGCGGTGAAGAGAGCAGCGACCGGACGGACGATGGCGAAAGGCCAGCCCATCATGGAATAGGTCGCCATGATCGAATCCACTCCGGTCTGCGGAGTAGCGATCAGGAAAGCGATGACGGCACCGTGGGACGCACCTTCCTTTCTCAAGGACATGGCGGTCGGGATGACACCGCAGGAACACAGCGGAATAGGAATGCCGAGCAGCGTCGAGAGCAGCACGGACTTGAAGTTCGGCTTCGACATGTGCTTGCGGAACAGTGAAGATGGGACGAAGACGTGCATGATACCTGCCAGGAAAAATCCGAGCAGCAAGTAAGGTGACATCATCGTCAGCATATGTAGAATTTCTTCCATAGCCTATAATATCAATTCAGATGTGCAAAGATAAGAAAAAGGTAAATTTTCCGAAATACCAAGAATCTACCATTTTTCATTGAAATCCTCTATTCCGGAACATAGATGATCTCTCCGTTTTCCAGTTCGTAGGCAATCCCGACTTTCCGGCCACGTTTTCCGGTTTCCTTATCCTGATCCTCCGAAGGAGTGTAGCGGTTGATTTCCGTACCTTCCTTCGTGATGATCTCCATATTGTCCTTGCCCGGATTCTTCACCATGGTGAAATCTTCCTTGCTGAAGATTTCCGTCATGTTGAAGCGAGTCACGAGCGCCACCATCAACGCTACCGCGAACACCATCGCGGCATCGAAGAGGTTGCTGACCACGCTCATCGGGTCATCATCAAAATCTCCTCCGAGGAGTCTTCTTCTTCTTTTCTTCATGATCCGGTGATTCAGTTACGTGACTCAGAAAGGGTATCGACCAGGAATTCGATGTCAGTCATGTCCGCCAGGTACCAGCGCTGCTTGATCTGCAGGGTGACGAAACCGACGGCTGCGGCGAAAAGGCCGACCACGGTGGTCGCGAAGGCAACCTGCATGTTATAGGCCATGGAAGCGATGTCACCGGAAGCCAGACCGGACAAGGCCGGTCCCATCGGGATCAAGGTACCCATCAGACCGAGCATAGGGCCCATCTTCGTCAAGACCTTGGACGTATTCAGATCCTTGTCCGCAGCGATCTCGAACTCGGCGGCGATCTTGTTCATGAGGGCTTCGTTGTCCTTTGCGGTCAGGATGCGGCGGATATAGTCAAGCGACAGTCCGTTCGTGCCTTTCGGCAGGTCTTCCAGCAGCTGGTCCGCATTCTCCGCAGTCAGCCCGTCGAAACGCTCCTTCAGGACCTTGCGGGTCTTGCGGAGAGCCAGGTACTGGCCGAAGAAGCCGCCGATCAGGAAGAGGGAGCGGACGAACAGGTAGATCAAAAGTACGATCACCGGCACCAGAAGGCCGGATGAAATCCAGTAAAGGATGTCTGAAATCAGGTTCATTGTATTATGAATTTATTTTATTGTTTCACTTCAAGTTCGCTTTTCCGGCGCAGCCGTCTCTGACGGGCCCGCCACAGGAGCATGCCGGTGAGTGCACCGACGAGGAGAAGGGCCGTGAAGCCGAGGAAGGCCCCCCAATCCACTTCATTGTTGCCGACGACAGCCGTCTGGCCGTTCACGGTCGCGATCACCCCCATGAAGAGGATGAAGATGTTGCAAAGGAAGAGGAGTTCCAGACGGAGATCCTTTTCCGGAAGCAAGACTTTCATCAACCAGGTCAGGCCCGGGATGAGGATGAAGACGGCTCCCGCCATGCACCAGGCCAAGGTCTTGAACCCGATGCCATGGAAAGAGAACATCAGCACGACCAGACCGCTGAACAGGACCGGATAGAAGAGGATGCTCGGGATGAAACGGAGCACCTTGTACGTCATTACCATCCGATTCTTCAGGCGACCGGAGGTCATCATATGGGCGGCAAGCATGCAGAACGCCAGCTGCAGGAAGACATCGACGCTCAGTACGACTGCCGTATCCCGCATCAATGCCGGATCGGACAGCCAGTCCGCGATCTGCGTCTTGCTCTGCTCGATGGCGTATGGCCAGGCCAGCACACAGAACAGGGCCGCTACCGTCGCCGAAAAGAAGACGGCGGACCATTTGCGGTAAGTCTGCTTCAGGATATAGCTGAAGCAGACCACCACCATCAAAGTCATCACTACGATTTCCATAGTCTATTCCGACATTTTACGTCTATGTCTGACGAGAAGGATCAGTCCGGCGAAGGCGGCGATCACGATCACGGCGACCACGATGCCGTCGATCATCCGTTTCTGCGCGGCGGCCTCTTCCGGAGTCAGGCTTTCTTTCCTGAGGACCGTTCCCTTGCTGTTGTCCGCAGGGGCTTCGGTCATCTTCTCGCGGACCTCCTTGATGCT
Organism: Bacteroidales bacterium; assembly: GCA_020026355.1. Taxonomy (GTDB): domain Bacteria; phylum Bacteroidota; class Bacteroidia; order Bacteroidales; family UBA932; genus Cryptobacteroides. The sequence goes on along the minus strand of JAHHQP010000015.1, from coordinate 26,852 downwards.
CTCCTTGTAAGCGGCCGCCTTTTCAGGAGCAGCTTTCGAAGCGATGAAATCACGGAGTTTCGCATTGTCGCAGACCGCACCGGTACATGCCGGAGCATATTTCTTCACGAGGTCCGTATGAAGAGCGGCAATATTGCTCAGCTGCTCGTCAGAAGCCTTCCAGAGCCCCTTGCGAGCCGTTTCCATCATGACAGCAGTCATGTCCTGGAGAGCGGCCGGATTGGCTTTCTCGAAGAAGTTCCGAACCCCCAGATCGAACTTGTCCTGGACATAGACCTCATAGATCTCGTCCCACAGTTCATCATCGATGGCATTCGGCTTCATGACGTTCCAGCCATAAGCGTTCTGGACCAGTTCATCGAAGCTTGCCGCAGCGCTGGCATCCCCTTTCATCTTCTCCTTGATGTAGTTCGGATTGAACAGGGTCGTCCGGCTCTCGATACCGATGGACTCCTTCAGTTCCTGCATGCGGACATTGTTGCGGTTACGGTAATCGCTCAGGTAAGCATCCGGATCCTTGCCGGTCACATTGCGGACCGCGAGGTTCATACCGCCCATGAATTCATACACATGATCCAGGCTGAGGGCACCCCAGGTATTGCTCTGGCGTGGCTGGATGACGGCATCCGTATTGGTGAGCGCGGCCTCGAAAGCATATTGACGGACCGTCTCCCAATTCTTCTCATTGCCGTAGAAAGCGCCCATGTTGTTCAGGTAGACTTCCGCGATCTCGGCTTCATTCTCCCAACGGTCACCGCTCTGGACCATCGTCTGGATGCCGGTGCCGTAGTTGCCGTTCGTTCCGCCGAACACACGGAAAGTCGAGATTTCACGCGCTTCTTTCGGGGAAATACCCTTGTCGACGAGCACTTTCTCCGCAGCCACGGTGCTTTCGTACACCTGGTTCGGGAAGGCATCGTCCTTCGCCGCAGCCGCCATCTCTACCGCACGGTTGATGAGGAAGAGGCGGGAAGCCGCGAGATCACGGAGCTGTCCGGAGGTCTGAACGACGACGTCGATTCTCGGACGGCCAAGCTCCTCGGACAGAATCAGACGGATATCATTGACCCTGCCGAAAACGTCACGTACCGGCTCCACACCGAGCATATAGAGGATCTGAGCGATGGTCGCTCCCTCGGTCTCGATGAATTCGCCGCTCCACAAGGTATAGCTGACCTTTCTCGGAATACTGTCGTTATGATTTCTCTTATATAGGTCAATGGTGTTCTGTGCCAGGCGCTTGCCTTTGTCCCAGGCGGATTCGGTCGGAGTCTCTTCCGCGTTGATCGCATAGAGGTTGCGGCCGGTCGGCAAGGTATTCGGGTTCACGATCGGGTCACCGCCCGGAGTCGGGCTCGTATAGCCACCGTCGAGCGCATTGACCAATGAAGCCAGCTCCAGTTCAGGGCTGTCCTGGAGGGCCTTCTTATATTTGAGTACATTCAGGATCGCATGCTCCACCTCGGAAACGGCCATGGCGAAGCTGATCTCTTCCTTCGTGTAAGTTCTCCTGTTCATAGCCTTGCCCATCATCGGCTGCATGCCGGAAGCCATCGCTTTGCTCTCTTTCGCAGCGCCCATCATCGCTTTCGCATTGGACTCCGCAGATCTGACCGCCTTGGCGATTTCCTCCTCGGAAGCGCCGTTCTCCGCCATCTTCCGCTGCATGGCTTTCATCATGTCCCCCATGCTCTTGCCGCTCTTCATCATGCGGATCATCTGTCCCATGGACGGATGACCGGAAGGCGTCTTCGCGGCAGCACCGTCCTTCTTCGCTCCGCTCATGGCTTTCATCATGGAAGCCGGCATTTCCTGACCTTCCGCAGCGGCCATCATCATGGCCATCATGCCTTTCGGTGCGGTACGGTCTTTCTCGATAGCTCGAGCCTTGGCCAATTCTTCCGCCGTGATGCCGGCTACTTCGCAGACCAGACGGTCGGAAGCGGTCTGACGGCCGTTCAGCAGACGGCTCACCAGTTTCCTGGACGGTTCGAGATAACGGACGTTGAAGATGGACTTGTGCTTCTCGACGTCAGCGGAAGCCTTTCCGCGCTGCTTGTCGAGGGCCAGCAGGCTGTAAGCGACCGGTTCCACCGTCATCGCATAGACGGAACTGATGATCCGGTCCGGACTGTAAGGGACTCCCATCGTGTACAGCTGACCGGTGATCTTCTCGGTCGCCAGTTCCTCCGCGAAGTTCTCGATACGAAGAATTTCTTCCTCCGTGTACGGAACCGTGAGGGTGCTGTCCATCTGGAGTTCACGGTGGATGCCCATCTTCACGGTCAGGGCCTTTACCTTGAGCGCATTCTTCTCCTGCTCGGCAGGGGTTCCGTCCGCAATGCTGTTGCTGTAGATGCGGATGGCCTCGGAAAGTTCACGGTAAGTGCTTCTGAGGCTGCTTTCCATGAACGGTGGAGTCAGGTAGGACTGGATACCGGCATAGGAACGTCTCTTCGCGATCATCGCTTCACCGACATTACCGATCGTATAGATGTAGTAATGAGGCAGGGTGCCGACCAGACGGTCCGGCCAGTCGGAACTGCTGAGCGCAACCTGTTTCCTCGGAGTGAACTCCAGGCTGCCGTGGGTACCGAAATGGATCAGCGCATCGGCTTGGAAGCCATGACGGATCCAGAGGTAAGGAGCCAGGTAAGCATGGGTCGGTGCGGCATCCGTACCGTGAACCATCTTGAAATGGTCGCTGCCGGTACCTGCTGCTGGCTGCGGAAGCAGGACCACATTGCCGAAATCGAGGCGGGAAACGGCAAGTTCCCCGTTCTCATTGACCATATAATCTCCAGGGAAATCCCCGTAAGCGGCGGTCACCTCCGCATATTTCTCCGGACGGATGCTCTTCTTCACCCAATCCCCGTATTCATCGGCATTGATAAAGACCGGATGAGCCTTCTTCATGAAACCGGAAGCCGCTCCCTCCGCATAAGTGCCGAAGACCGCTCCTTCCTGCATGATCAGCTGCTTGAAAGTCTCGAGGTCCGTCGGCAGGCCGGTCACCTTGTAACCCTCGCTGCGCAGACGTTTGAGGACGTTGTACAAGGAAGGGACAACCTCCATTCCGGCGGCCGTCAAGGCACTCTGCCCGACGCCTTTATAATAGACGATGGCCACCTTCTTCTCCGCATTCGGCTTGGATTTCAGGTCAATGTAGTTGTTGACCGTCTCCACGAAGCTGTCCAGACGCTCCGGGATGGCCTTTGCCTGCGGAAGTCCTTCGTCATCGAGGTAATGGCCGAAAAGGGCATAGGGACGGATCGCACCGTCGATTTCAGGAGTGACGACGCTCTGGGAGAGGAAGCCTCCCACCATGCCCATCTTGTCCTTCTCCCAATCTTCCACCAGCGTATTGACGTACAGCGGCGAGAAAAGCGGGATATTGCGTTCCTCCAGCATCTTGACCACCTTGTCTCCCATACGGCCGTGAGCCATGTTGATCAGAGCGGACGGAGCGACGGAATCGATGAGATGCTCCCGGCGGAACTTGTTGAAGTTGCGGACCGGGAAGACCATGTTGCCGGTCTTCTCCAGGGCCACGATGAGGTCGGAAGGCTCCCCCATCTGTCCGGTGATGATGATGCGTGGAGCATCCTCTTTCCAGAGGCCGTTCTTCTTCAGGTAGGCGACATACTCCGCATATTCATCGAAACCGAGCGGTTCATTGTCCATATCGGTGAGATCCGGATGGTAGAGCATCTCGAAAGCACCGGGAACGGCAGCTTCCGGCTCCTGGCAGAAGAAGGCCTTTCCGTCGATCTCGTTACGGACGTAGTTCAGCAGGCTCCGGTAATTCTTGCGGGAGGTGCCGGCAAGATAGGTTCCGAGCGTATCCACATGAACGGAATCGACCGTGCAGATATTGTTGGCCGGATTCGTCGCCGCGATGGTCATGATCGGATGCTTCCGACCATAGTCCTGGATGCGGGCGCGCTGCTCTTCCGTGATCTTCAGGCCCATGCCGTTGATGAACAGCATGTCGCAACCGTCGATGCCGTCCAGTTCATCTTCCGTTATCTCGCGGATAGAGATCCAGCTGTTCGTGTTCGCTTTCGAAAGCTGTCCGAGCTGGATGGCCTGGAAATTCAGGAAACCGACACGGGTAGAGGAAGCGAGACTGTTCCAGGCAAGACCGGCCGCCGCAACCGCAATGAGGGCTGCAGCGACGATCGTGATCTGTTTTTTCTTGAATTTGAATTTCTTCATGTCTTATCGTTTGAAAAACTCTTCGATGTCGAGGGAAAGTCCGATGGAAGCCGTCGTTCCCGTCGTTGTCGGAGAATTACCGTAATAATAATCTGGAATATAGTTGAACAGGTTATCGATCATCAGATTAAGATGCACGCCTTCATAGAGAGTCTGGGAAAAATTCAGTTTCCAGATACTGTAATCCGGATAAATGACCTGAGCCGTCTGCGTGTAATCTGAACCCGAAACATATTCATCCAGCACCGCTTTCGACATGTAGCGTACGCTCAACGACACGTCGAAGCCATAGTTCCGGAAATCCTTTCCGTAATTCACCCTTGCGGTCATCGTCACCGGACGTGTGGAGGAAAGAAGCGGCTGACCTTCAGCGATGACTTCATCCGTGAACACGTAGGAGACTCTGGCACCGAAACCGCAATCCAGGTTCATGGAGACGCTGGCATCGATTCCCCTCACCTGAAGCGGAGCCATGTTCATGTACATCCTGTCGTTGGAGCCTTGCTTGACCGCTGTCGTGATCCGGTCCTTGACGAAATTGTAGAAACCGGTCACCGTCACGTTCCAATGTTTCTGCATATATTCTGCGGAAAGGGAGAGGTTATGGCTGTACTCCGGACGGAGATCCTTGTTACCGTAGATCATGAAAATGTTCGCCATGTTGAAATTCATGAACATTTCCTTCAAGGTCGGGGCACGGAAACCTGCGGCATAGGAGGCTCTCAGGGAGCAGTTGTCCAGTTTGTACATCAGGCTCAGCTTCGGAGCGACATTGTGCTTGTTCGCGGCGGAGAAATAGTCATAGCGCACACCGGCGATGAGGTTGAACTTCTTGATCGGGTTCCAGTCGAACTGGGCGAAGACATCGGCCGTATGCTGGGTGTGGAAGCCGTTTCCTTCGAACTGGTAGGACATCAGGTAGTCATACATGTAGTCGGTACCGGCCGTCAAGGTATGCTTGTCCCGGAACACGTGGTTGTAAAGGAGACGACCGCTCTGCTGCACGTTGCAGTAGTCCCGGATATCCAGACGGTCGACAGGCGTGAAATCACTCTTGTCGTACTCGTCATAGGTATAGGAACCTTCCAGATGATCGGCATCTGAAATGCTCCAGTTCCCTTTCAGGCCGAAATTCACACCTCTGTAGCGTTCTTTGCGCTGCTGACCCGGCTCACGCTGACGGAAGAAATAACCGGCGTTCGCGGTGAACCTGAATTTACGGGAAGGGGTCCAGACCAGACGGTCCTTCACGTTGTAGCTCTGGTTCGCATAGATGCGCGTCATTCCGGACTTGTCATCCTTAGCGAGCGGAATATCATCGACCTGGTGGCCCTGGAAATTCAGACTGTTGCTGACTTTATTCACCTTGAAACCGACCGTGGTACCGTAACGGAGTTCATTGAAAGCACCGTAACGGGCGTTCACGTTCACGCTCCAGGGTTCCGTCGCCGTCTTGCTGATGAGGTTGACGACACCACCGACCGCATTGGATCCGTAGAGCGAGGAAGCCGCGCCTTTCACGATCTCGATCTTGCCGACATTGTCCAGATTCAGACGGCTGTAGTCGATGTTATCAAGCGTCTCGCCGGCCACCCTTTCGCCATCCACGAGGAAAAGCACGGAGTTGCCGCCGAAACCGGTCATGTTCAGGGACAGCTGCTGGTTCATCTGGTAAGAGAACTCGATGCCCGGCAGCTCAGACTGAAGCAGATCGGCGACATTGGTCGCGTCCACTCTCCGGATATCGTCCGTGCTGATCACCCGGGTGATGATCGGCACATCCTTCAGCAGTTTCGGCGTGCGGGTACCCGTCACGACGACCTCATCCAGGAAATTCCGGTCCGGTTTCAGCTGGATTTCCTTTATAACATAAATGTTATCGTTGCTAACATTTATGTTAGCAGACTCATAACCCATGAAAGAGACGCATACAAGGCCTCCTTCGGGATTTTTCAGTGTCAATTCGAACTGACCCTTGTCATCTGTCAATGTTCCGTTTTCAGGATCCTCCTGCAGGAAGACCGCGGCACCGGGCAAGGTGTTGCGGTTCTCATCATAGACGGTTCCGGCGATGCGGAGCTGTCCCCAGGCCGCAGCACCGGCCAGGAAAGTAAAGAGAAAGGCCAGAAAAGTTTTCTTAATCATGGACATCATTTGAATTCTACTGGGTAAATGTAATTGATGGTAATCAGGCCGCTGCCGTATTTGACCAGCTGCAGCGCGAAGCAGGTACCGTCCTTCTCCTTGACGAGATAGACGTTCTTCTTCGGCGTATAGACCGGAGGCATGCTGCTCATGTCGACATCCAGCCAGGTTTTCAGCACCGGATTGAGCGAGTCGTCCACATAGATGACCGCACCCTGCTGCATATAGGTCATGTCATAAAGGAGGTAAGCCGGTTCGTCCGGTTGGAAAGCCTCATCGGCAGGCTTCTCGCCATTGAGCAGGCTCTGGAAAGTCTGATGCTCTGTCTGAAGCGCAGCACCTCCGTTGGTCTTGCAGTCGTAGCGGTGGATGGCGAAGTCCCAGTTTTCAGGTTCTTCCAGCTGCGGGGCTTCGGGAAGTCCCTCCCCTGCCTGAGCGGCAGAAGGCAGCAGTTTCCAGTTCTCATCCAGGAGCGTATATTGTAAAGTCAGGATTCCCTCCACATTCTCATCATTCTTGTAGCCCAGCAGTTTGATGATCGCCAGGGAATGATCCTGAAGACGGAGGGCATAGACCTTCGTGCCGGGCAGATAACTGCTGCCGACTTTTCTCAGCCAGGAATTTAAAAGCGGATTCACGGAAGATTTCCCCTTGCGGTCGCCCGAAAGGACGATCTCCCCAAGCTCGTCAGCGACGAACTCAGCGGGTTCCTTCCGCTCCGGTACTTTCTCGCCAGCCGCTTCGTTCGGCTGCTTGCTGTCCGGGTTGAAGGCCCAGACCAGATCGGACATATTAGAATAGTCTGTCAGCGCGACCTTGCCGCCATTGGTCTTGAAATCGAAATGATGGATGGCCAGATCCCAGTCAGCCGGCTCTCCGGCAGCGGCATCAGCGGCCGAACGGACTTCCAGCCCGTTCCGGTCGAAGTCCAGATAGGCCCATTCATCCAGATTGCGGACATCGAGATGAACGACACCGGTCGTCGCTGTCCGCGGAGACAGGAAGCCGTACGGTGCCGGCATGGTCCGAGCCTCGAATTTCCTGTTCTTCAGATCCAGGTAGATCCATTCTTTCTTGTTGTCGCAATTCAGAAAGATCGTTCCTGAATTGCCCCAAGTCTCGACGAAACCGTATTCCTTGCTCTCGACATCGTACAAACCGCCGAGAATGCCATGACAGGAAACGGAAGAGAGTGCGACCATTCCCAACATCAGGGAAAGGGTCAGATATTCATGACGCATGAATTGCATGTTTTTTCTGTTGTTTTTAAAATCTTTTTATTCAACGGCTGCAAAATTACAGCCTTGAGGAAGCATGCACAATACTGAAAACTTGTTATTGTGAAGGTGGAAAGAGCAGTTCCTGCCCGAAAAAAAAGCCGGCTGCACGGCAGCCAGCTTATCATTCAGGAGATGAAGCTCCAGAAATCAGTTCTTTGACGGATAGGTGCAGACACCCTCGAAATGATGAGGCAGCGGAAACGGCATCTTGCCTGGCTGAACTCCGTATTCAAGGGTCAGTCTCGTGGATTTTCCATCTGCACTCCTGACATTGGATCCCACGAAATTCAGGACCTTGTAGATGGTCCCGTTCACATCGATTTCGACCGGACCAGCGACTTCGTAGGTGATGATGCCTTTATCATCTTTAACGCACTTCGCATCCTTGATGGTCAAAGCCGGCATCGCCATCTTTTTTCCTCCCATGCCCGGAATCTCGAAAGAAGGGATCGCGATAGTGGCCGTAGCATATCCTGCATTCGGTTGTACCTTAACGGTGAGGTCTACCTGATTATCATTGCAGTTCATCTGACCGACATAAGCTTCTTCAGCAGGAGTCTGCGGACCACCCATCGGTCCGTTCTTCTCAGTACATGATGCGACAGCGAGAACAAGCGCTGCTGCAGTTAGGATTGATTTGAATTTCATTTGTATTGCTAGATTTAATTATTGTTTCAAAAGACGTTGCAAAATTACAGGATATGGGATAGACCATCAACCCAAGATTTTGGTATTTTTCAGGCCCGATTTCGTCCCGACTACCAAGAATCTAGTATTCCACCTGCAATTTTCCTTTGAAACAATGATCCAGCGCGAAAGGCATGCGACCAGGCTTGATTCCGTAGTTCACCGTCAGCGTGACCGTTCCGTCCGCCGCAGTCGTCCGCGTTGCAGTCAGCCCTTCCGGGAAATGGTAGACCGTCCCACCGACAGTAAATTCCATCTTTGCATGATGATACACCACCTGATCTCCCTTCCGCTGCATCGTGACGTTCCGGACGGCAAGCATCGGCATGGTCTTCCCTTCCTTATCGTAGGCCGGCAGAAAGAAGGTACAGGTGCCTTTCCCTTCATCGACATCACCGACATAGAGGTAAGCTCCCTCCATCGGTGCGTAGTTCCAGACTTTCAGACTTCCGACGAAGCAGTCTCCATTGACCTCAGTCTCCTCCGGAATGAGCGGAGTCAGCACTTTATTGCACGAAACAGCAGCGATGAAGACCACCGCTGCTGTCATTATTGTTCTAAAAAGTTTCATATTCCTCTATATCAAGCCGTTCAAGCCGCACCAGCCGGCGACATGATAAACCATGAAGGCCATGACCCAAGCCAGGATCATCGTATAGATCGCACTGTAGATCGCCCATTTCCAGCCACCGGTTTCATTCTTGATGGCAATGAAGGTAGCGAAGCATGGGAAGTAGAGCAGGACGAAGACCAGGAAACCGAGCGCGGCCGCCGGTGTGATCGTCTTCTGCAATGCTTTCTGAAGACGTGTATCGCTGGTTTCCACCACCTCTGCCGCAGCCTCTTCTTCACCACCGATACCGTACATCACGCCCATTGAGCTGACTACCAGCTCCTTGGCACCGACACCGGCTACGATACCGACACCCATTCTCCAATCCAGACCGAGCGGAGTAAGCACCGGTTCAATGGCTTTGCCGACCATACCGATATAAGAATTTTCCTGTTCCTCCTCCACGGTCGGATATTTTCCGTGGCTCGGGAAGTAACCGAGCGCCCAGATGATCATGGAAGCGATCAGAATCACGCCACCCATCTTGTGCAGGTACTGCTTGCCCTTGTCCCAGGTATGTCTGAAAACGGATTTTCCGGTCGGCACACGGTAAGGCGGCAGTTCCATGACGAACGGCAGGTTGTCGTCCTTGATGAAATGGCTCAGCAGTTTCGCCGTCAGCACGGAAAGCAGGATGCCGAAAAGATAGAGTCCCAGAAGCACCAGCGCGCCATGCTCCGGGAAGAAGGCCCCGGCCAGCAGCACGAAGACCGGAAGTCTGCCGGAGCAGGACATGAACGGCAAGATGAAGATCGTCACCAGACGGGCCCTGCGGTTCTCGATCATACGGGTCGCCAGAACAGCCGGCACATTGCAGCCGAAGCCCATGATCATAGGAATGAACGACTTGCCATGCAAGCCCATCTTGTGCATGAGCCGGTCCATGATGAAAGCGGCTCTCGCCATGTATCCGGAATCCTCCAGCAAAGATATGAAAAGATAAAGGATAAGGATATTCGGCAGGAAGACAAGCACGGAACCGACACCGTTGATGATGCCGTCGACCACAAGATCCTTGAGCCAGCCTTCACTCATGTTCATGGATATGAAATCACTGAATTTCTCGACGCACCAGTTGATCCAGTCCATCGGGTAAGCCCCCAGAGAGAAGGTCGCCCAGAAAATCAGATAAAGGATGGCGATGAAGATCGGAAATGCCAGCCACTTGTTCGTGATGATGCTGTCGATCTTGTCGGTCAATGAGGATCGGTAATGAGCCTTCTTCACCTTTCTCGTGTAAGTCTCCGCCAAAGCGCCCTGCACGAAGGCGTATTTCGCCTCCACGATGGCATCGCTCGAACTGATGCCGAGCACTTCCTTGCATTTCTCCTGTTCTTCCAGACGCGCCGCGACCAGATGATCATAGTTCGGAAGCCCATTGACCAGTTCCTCGATACTCTTGTCCCCTTCCAGATACTTGATGGCAAGGTAACGGGTGGAATATTTCAGGCTCAGTTCGGAATTTTCCCGGAAAAGTCCTTGCAGACGGACGATGCTTTCCTCGAGGTCCTTGCCGTGGTTGATATGGATATGACGGGCCACCTTCGGATCGTAATTCTCATAGACATCGATGATCGTGTCAAAGATCTCATCGATTCCTTTTCCCATCTTGCCGTTCGTCGGAATGATCGGAATACCGAGAAGATAGCCCAGCTGCTTGATATCGAGAGCGTCTCCCTTGTCTTCCAGTTCATCATACATGTTCAGCGCCATGACGACCCTGACATCCATGTCGATCAGCTGTGAGGTCAGGTAGAGGTTACGTTCAAGATTCGAAGCGTCCACCACATTCAGCACGATATCCGGCACCTCATTGAGGATCGCCTTGCGGACATAGAGTTCTTCCGGCGAATAAGCCGAGAGCGAATAGGTTCCCGGCAGGTCAATGAGGGTGAAATCATAGTCCCTGTGCTTGAAATGCCCCTCTTTCGCGTCAACGGTCACACCGCTGTAATTTCCGACATGTTCGTTGCTTCCGGAAGCTATATTATATAAAGAAGTCTTTCCGCAGTTCGGATTACCGACCAGGGCCACCCTGACATGATGATGCTTTTCCTTCACGATTCCCTCATGATCACCTTCCAGCTTCATCTCCTTGCAATCCTGAGCGACGATACCTTTCAGGTGGAGTTTTTCGGTCTGGTCTGCGGAAACGAACTCGTCGACCTTCACTACTTCGATCAATGCGGCCTCCTCACGACGGAGAGAAACCCTGTAGCCGATGATTTCATATTCAATCGGATCTTTCAGTGGAGCATTCATCAGGACACGGACCTGACTGCCTTTCACGAATCCCATCTCAATGATACGGCTACGGAAACTGCCTTTACCATAGACCTTAGCAACGACAGCCTTTTCACCAGTTTTAAGTTCTGATAATTTCATTAAATGTATTTTTCAGTATAGAATGAACAAATTCCATCATTCCGGACATCACAGATGCGCGGAATTCCATTTTGCAAAAATACCGCTCCATCACAGAAGAGACAATACCAAGAACTTGGTATTATTCATTTCTTGCGGGAAAGTTTCTTCGGGAACCAGCCTTTCCTGACACGCTCCCGCTGCTCGAACAGCTCCAGGATGCTCCAGAAAGAAGAGAAAGCAGTGACGCCGAGAATCGTGGAAGCTACCGTGTTCTCCACGAAAAGCGACGCGATGCTGAAAAGGATGCCGGCCAGCAGGAAGACCCACCAGACCTTCACGCCGAAATGATATTCCGTCTTGATGACGACAGGATGGAAGGCACCGATGATCAGAAAGGTAGCCAGACCGACGATAAGACCGCTGAGATTCATGGTTCAGGACAATTAGGCGAGATTACTGCTGATTTCATCCAGATGCACCAGATTGTTCACCAGGGCATAGATCGTCAGACCTGCCGGAGTATGGATCTGGAGTTTGGAAGTGATATTGTACCGGTGCTTCGTGACCGTATTCACGGAAATGAAGAGACTGTCCGCAATTTCCTTATTCGTCATGCCTTTCGCGACGCACTTCAGAATGTCCTTCTCGCGCTGGCTCAGCTGTACGGCATTCTCTTCCACGACATCCTCGTTTTCCGTATCGACCTGCACCGGCATGTTGCCTTTCAGCTCAGCGACAGTCTTCTCAAGCTTGATTACGGTCGGCAGAAGAAGCTGGTCCTCTACCTGACAATGGGAAATCAGATCCTGCTCACAGTTGATGATGTCGAAGAGAACGGAATAGAGGAGATCGTTGTTGCTCTTGTCCGGATAGTAGCGGATGATGAGATTCTTCAGCTCGGACAGCTTCTCATCGATATGATTGTGCTTCTCCGCGAAGATCCTGATCGAATAGTCCTTGTCCTTCACTCCTTTGAGCAGATCCCGGACATAGGTGAACACCTTCTCGTTCTCATAATCCATATGCGCCCTGACCTCATTGACATAACGATCGTAATATTTGATGATGAGCATGGAAAGTTCCGGATTATCGGAACAGTTGATCGCCTCGATAAGCTTCCTGCGGATGGACGGCAGGTTGAAAGTCAGGAAATAGTCGTGTCCCTTCTCCAGATAGCCCAGCAAGGAAGGGAGCTTGATCTTGTCCAGTTCGTACGGGCGACCGCAGAGAAAGTTCACTACGGTCAGGAATGTCTTCTCGTCGATCTGCTGATCAGCACATACTTTGCGGATCGTGCTGTCCCCGAATCCCAAAGAAATACCGAATCTGTTGATGACCATCAATAAGGCAGAGTCTTCCCCGATAAGATCACGCATTTCGTAATCAGCTGTGTATTTTGCAGTTAAATTCATACTATACCAATTATTTGTAATCAATGTACATCCAGATGCTGCAAGAATCAGTAGATTTTAGTATTGTACACCTTATCTACAAGCAGTACTTTTGTACCCGTAAGCCATTTAATAACAAAGTAAGATTCGTTAGCCATAACGAGACGATTATTGGTCCGGGTGCGTGATGTATCCGGCCAATATTTTTTATACCCATCTGGTCCGGTACGAATGTACAAAGATACAGCATTTGTCCGAGATGTCAAAGACAAATGCTGCATAATGTCAAATCCCATCATTGCATCCATTCCGTGTCCGCCTGCCGGAAAAACTGGCTCGGTCTCATGCCGGTAATCTTATAGAAGGTATTGCTGAAAGCGGTCAGGCTGTCGTAACCGACCTCGTAAGCGATGTTGCTGAGACTTTCGTCGGAAGCTGCCATCCGCCGGATCGCCTTCATGACGCGGTAGGTCCGCAGATATTGGGTGAAGGACATCCCCAGTTCCGCCTGCATGTAACGGTTGATCGACCTTTCGCTCAGTCCAAGAGACCGGCTGATGAACTGCAACGTGAGCGGCTTATAATAATCGCGGTGGATATTCTCGATAATCCGTCTGGCCGTACAGTTCTCCGTCGTAGGCAATCTCAAGCTGAAACGGAAATCCGCCATGATATGCGGTAAGGTATGCACAGTCGCCTCCAGAAGTTCGTACCGCCAGTCGTCTCTTCCGACGGTGATGGAGCATTCCTTGAAAAGGTCAATGATGCCGTACAGCAGCGGCGGCATCGGATAGACACCGATCTGTGAAAAGACTTCCGCCGTCCGGACATTGTTCGGGAAATAAATTTTCAGGAGACTGACGGAATGCCCGCTGAAGGAGACACGGTGTCTGACTTCCGACGGAACCCAGACAAAATAACCGTAAGGGATGACATACTGGCTGTTCTCCACGTCCAGCGAGGCGACCCCCTCCAGAACGACAAAGATGTGTGCCTTCGAATGACAATGCTGCGGGACAGGTTCACTCAGGTCCAATCTCACGACATTCATCTTCTCCGGACAATTCTCGATTTCATCGAATATAAACTTATTTTTCAACATACTCTTGAATTTAGGGTTCATATATTCAGTGATAAACGTAAAATCGACCAAAATTAAGGAAAAAATGATAAATTTGCTACAAAATCACCCAGAATAATCACACTACCTATGAAAGGCTTACTTTACCTGACCCTGTCCGTACTGATCACGGCAGGAACTGCAGCATCGGCATGGGCGCAGTTCGCGCTTACCGCTCCGGAAATCCCCGTCCACAGTCAGGCGTGGCAGCCCAGCATGGATTCCGACCTCCGTCAGATCCGGCTAAATGCCTTTCCGGAACTCCGGTTCCGTGCGGATGATTATATCCGGTGCACTCCGGCGGCCGTACTGCTGCTGACCAAGGCTTTCGGCTACGAGGGACGGAGTTCCTGGGGAAGAATGCTCGCCGCAGATGCTTTCTCCATCGCCTTCATGGCCGCAAGTGTCAACGGGTTCAAATACACCGTCTGCCGGATGAGGCCTGACGGCAGCGCACGCAACTCCTTCCCTTCCGGCCATACTGCAACAGCCTTCACGTTCGCGACGATGCTGCATATGGAATACGGTTGGAGAAGTCCCTGGTTCAGCATCGGAGCCTACACCGTCGCGGCAGCTACCGGCGTCATGCGGATGGCCAATGACAGGCACTGGATGACCGATGTCCTGGCAGGCGCCCTCATCGGTATCGGTTCCGTCCACCTGGGTTATCTCGTCAATGATCTGATATTCAAGGATAAAGGCTTGAACAAAGCCTTCCGGAAAGAGCCTTTCCATTATGACAAGGAGGCCCGGGTCAATGATTTCGACCTGATTATCGCTCGTCGCTTCGTGCTCGGCAGCAAGGACCTGAAAGAAGCTGGAAAGCTCCCCGACAGAGGCAGCAGCCTCGCCTTGAGCGCCAGCCTGCCGATCATTCCTCGTGCCGGAGTCATGTTCCGTCTGGGTGCGGGTTCTCTGGAGAATGTCAATGTCTACAATGCCCTGACGGGCGGCTGCTGGAACCTTCCCTTTGCAAGCCGCGGACAGTTCTGCGCCTACCTGCTGGCGGGTTACGCACGACTGACAGCAGAAGATCCGGACCGTGCCGACGTGGTATCAGGCATCTCATTGGCCTGGTGTCCGGCACCCAGCTTCAAGCTGAAAGCATTCGCCGAATACGAGCATCTCGCCTCCACGCACGGCTCCTATCCCATCCCTTCCATACTCCTGGGCGTAAGTTCCGGATTCTATTTTTAAATGCTTATATTTGCGGGCTTTTTCAAGAAAACAGTCATGACCAGAGATTCCGCATCATATTCCTACCGCCAGATCTGGACGGTCGCCTACCCGATCCTCATCAGTATCGTGATGGAGCAGATGATCGGCATCACAGACACCGCTTTCCTGGGACGAGTCAGCGAAACCGCCCTGGGTGCTTCTACCTTGGCCGGCATCTTCTACATGATCATCTTCATGATCGGCTTCGGCTTCAGCATCGGCTCACAGATCATCATCGCCAGAAGGAACGGTGAGGGCAACTACAGCGAGACCGGCACGATCTTCTACCACGGCATCGCCTTCCTGGCCGTCACCGCCGTCATCATCATCGGAGCGAGCGAATACCTGGCCCCATTGATCCTGAAATACATGATAGACTCGCCCCAAGTGCTCGAGGCCTCATTGGACTATATCCGCTGGAGAGCCTTCGGACTGATCTTCGCCTATACGACCGGAATCTTCAGGGCTTTCTTCGTCGGCACTACACAGACCAAGACATTGACCTTGAACTCGGTCATCATGGTGCTGTCGAACGTGGCCTTCAACTATATCCTCATCTTCGGCAAAGCTGGTTTCCCGGCTCTTGGAATCACCGGAGCCGCCATCGGTTCCACGCTTGCGGAAGGTGTGTCGCTGCTCTTCTTCATCCTCTATACCTGGAAACAGGTGGACTGCAGGAAATACGGACTTGACCGTCTCCCGACCTTCAGCTGGAAGACACTCGGCAACATCCTGAGCGTATCCATCTGGACCATGATCCAGAACGTGATCTCTCTGTCGACCTGGCTGATCTTCTTCGTCTATATAGAACACCTTGGCGAAAGGTATCTGAGCATTTCCACCATCATCCGCAGCACGTCCAACCTGCTCTGGATGGTCATGATGGCCTTTGCAGCGACCTGCAGCTCTCTGGTCAGCAACCTGATCGGGAACGGTCACCCGCATGCCGTGCGCAGCCTGGTCCTGAGGATTCTGAAGCTGTCCTACGGCGCCTGCGCCCTGATGATCTTCATCATGGTCCTCGAACCGGAAATGGTATTAGGCATCTTCACGGACGAGATGGAAGTCATCAAGGAAGCCGTTCCCGCCTTGTGGGTGATCTGCACTTCCTACCTTTTCACGGTGCCGGCCAATGTGCTGCACCAGGCCGTCTGCGGTACCGGAAACACTCGGATGGCCTTCTTCTGCGAACTGGTCAGCCTGGGAGTCTACATGTTCTGGTGCTGGCTGGTCATCCACGTGATGGAATCCAATGTAGCGATCTGCTGGACCGCGGAATTCGCCTATGGCATCCCGATGGTCCTGATGTGCGGCGGCTACCTGCTTTCCGGCAAATGGATGGGAAAGCAGGTCTGATCTACCAGCCTACCGCAGAAAATCAACGATTTCCCTATCTTCAAGGGAAGTGTAATCATATTCCTTCACCAGCTTGCCGTCCTCGATCAGAAGGACCAGAGGCATGTTTCCGCTGGTCATCGGAATGAAATCGAAAGGATGCAGCACATGGAAAGGCAGCTGCAGGCCTTCGCCGTACTCTTCGAAAAAGGCACGGGAAGCGCTTTCCTGATTTTCCTCCGACTGCATGAAGATGACCTGGACCTCCTCTGCCGGAAGTCCATAATGACGGATGATGCCGGCCATACGGCTGGCACATCGCTGGCAGAACTCACAGGCAGTGCTGTAGAAGCAGAGAACCTTGCGGCCTTCATCCAGGCCAAGTTCAGCAGCCCGAAGCGTGAATTCCTGTTCGATGAAATAATGCGAGCCCTCGCCGGTACGTTGGAAGCAATCCGGCGGAGTCACGGCGAAAGGCAGAATCAAGGCAACCGCAAGGCTACCGACCAGGAGCCAGCGCTGCTGACGCTCCAGGAAAACCTTTACCTGAGCATTGCACTTCCGGAACCCTTTGACACCAGGCAGACTGTTCACGGAATCCTCGACGACATTGCCGCAACAGGATGAAGTGCAGCAGCTGCAGCTTTCCTCCACACCGCCGCAGCAGGAAACGGTACGCGGTCCTTTCCTCCGGTACAGCACTGACAGACGCCAGCACATCAATCCCAAGATCACGTTCTTCACCAGAGAATCGAAAGGCTTCAGATCAGCGATCTCGCCCATGCAATGACAGGAGCGTTCATCGCCCAGCGCCATTCTCCAGCCCAGGAACAAAGAGAAGAGGACCAATGAGACCAAGGCCGTCAGATTGACCGTCCTGCGGTAGATGCCCAGCAGATAGGCAATGCCTATCACCAGTTCGAAAACGACGACCAGACGCGCGACGACGGCACAGACATCAAATCCGGCCAGGCCCATAGAAAAAACATAAAGCTCGAAACTATCCAGCGAGAATAGTTTCGAGCAAGCCGAAAAGAGGAAGAAACCTCCTAAGAGTATTCGCAATAAAGTCATGAAAGACAATTATTCATACAAAGGTTTGCACTTGATCTTAGCTACGTTCGAGAGGTTGATGTGAATAAAGTCACCTTTGATGTCAGAAACCTTGATGTCAGAACACTTTCCATCTTCAGGACGAGGCATGGTCACTTCTTTTGCAGTTACTTTTCCGTTTTCAGATTTCAGTTCCACAGTGCAGGTACATTTGTCTGTCTTGGCGCAGGAAGCAAAAAGTGCGGCTGCTGACAGCACTACAAGAATTTTTTTCATAGTTTTTTTCTTTTTGTTTTTAATTTGACAAAGTTATCAAATATCCTCTATAAAAGAAACAGATGCGAATTATTGCAAAAAAATAAGGCTATATTTGCCGACAATGACTTACTAAACCAGAATATACCATGTTCCCCATCCGAAAAACCATTCCAGCCATCCTGTTCGGTCTGCTCTGCCTCCAGGCAACAGCCCAGAACAGCAAAGCTCTCATCCACCGCCATCCTGAACTTTCCGCCGGCTACTACCGCTCATATGCCGTCTGCTGTTCCGACAGCACCGCCGCCAGCCGTCCGGAAGGCTATGCGCCTTTCTACATCAGCCACTATGGCAGGCACGGCAGCCGCTGGCATTCTTCCGAACGGAAATACAAACCGGTACTTGAAGTCCTGGAAAAAGCAGGAGAAGCAGGAGCCTTGACCGCCAAAGGTAAGGAACTGCTGGAAAAAGTCCGGATCATCGCAGCCGATGCCGAAGGACACTACGGAGACCTCTCCCCTCGCGGCGTCCGGGAGCACCGCGCCATTGCGGAACGCATGTACCTGACCTATCCGGAAGTCTTTGCCGGAAAGAACGGCAGGCCAGCGAAAGTCGACAGCAGATCCACCGTCGTGGTACGGTGCATCCTGAGCATGGCCGCCAACAACGAACGATTGAAGGAATTCAGGCCGGAACTGCAGATGACCCGCGAATCCAGCCGCAGGAACATGTATTACATGGGCAACCATCACCACTCCGATTCCCTCGAGCTGTTCCGCCAGGCCGCAGCCGTCAGCGACAGCCTCCGCGCTGCCTGGATCCATCCGCAGCGATTCCTGAACTCCATCTTCTCAGACCGTCGTTTCGTCCGCAAGGAAATCAGCAGACCGCAGGTCTGGATGTATGACGTCTTCCAGCTGGCAGGCGGCATGGACAGCGTGGACTACCTGAACATCGATCTGTTCAGCTATTTCACGGACCGGGAACTCTATGATCTCTGGCGCTGCATCAATGCCTACGCCTACATGACCATGGGACCTTCCCTGCGTTTCGGCCGGGCCAACCTCGAAGATGCGAAGCCGCTGCTGCGCAACATCCTCACGACTGCTGACCAGGTCCTGAGTGGAGAACTTGACCAAGATGCTACCCTACGCTTCGGCCACGACTCGAACATCATCCCGCTGCTGAGCCTGATCGGAGAACAGAAAGTCGCTGTCCGCGTCTCACTGGATGAGGTCGAGAAAGCATGGAACCTTTCTGAAGTTTCCTCGATGGCGACCAACCTCCAGCTGATCTTCTTCCGTCCGGAGAACGGTCCGGAACACCCGGCTGCCAACCAGATCAAGGTCAGGGTCCTGTACAATGAAAGGGATGCTCAATTACCGATAGAGGGCGCCCCCTTCTACAACTGGGACACCCTCAGAAACTATCTTCAGAGTCGTCTGGACAAGCAGTACGACTGAATCAGTAATCTTTACGGAAAGCGGTGGCGATCACCATGAACAAAGGGAAAATCTCCACACGGCCGATCAGCATGTCTATGGTCAGGATGAACTTGGCCATGGACGGCAGAGAGGAATAATTTCCCATCGTACCGATAGCACCCATTCCCGGACCGGAATTACTCATGCAGGTCAATGGACCGGAGAAAGCTTCCGCGACATCCACTCCGCACATCAGCAGCAGGAAGAAGGAAATCAGCAGAATCGTGGCATACAGACAGATGAAAGTCACGACCTGAGACACATGCTGCTCGTTCACCCAATGCTTACCGACCCTCACGTTGGAGACATAGGTCGGGTGCATCGTCTTCTTCATCTGCAATCCGATCGTCTTGACGAAGATGAGCATACGGTCTGATTTCACGCCACCGTTGGTAGAACCGCTGCAACCGCATTGAAAAGAACCGTACAGCAACATCATGCAGGCCAATGGAGGCCAGAGATTGTTGTCGGCAATGGCGAAGCCCGTCGTCGAGATCTGGCTGGACACCTGGAAAGTTCCGTCCAGGAAAGCCCTGCCCCAGTTCGTATAGGTGCCGGAAAAGATCAGATCCAGAGAAGTGATCAGCGACAGAATCACGAAGGTACCCAGGAAGAATTTCGTCACCGGATTATTGAGCGGTTTGAGCGAACGGGAAACGAAGCTCGCGAAAAGCACACCGAAATTCAACGAAGACAGCATCATGAAAATGATGATGATGATATCGATCGTCACGGAATCATAATAAGCGATGGAACTGTTCCTCGTGCTGAAACCGCCGGTAGCCACTGTACTGAATGAATGGTTCACCGCATCGAAAAACGACATGCCTGCTAAGGTGAGACAGATGGTTTCCAGCACGATGAGTCCGATATAGACCACGAACATGATGGTCACCGCCTTCATCGGACGGTCATGGTAACCTTGCTTGGCCAGAGAGGAAATCTCGATATTCGTCAACTTGAGACGAGCCGCCCCGGTCTTCGGCATGATCAGCAGCAGGAAGACAACGATTCCCAAGCCACCGATGAAATGCGTCGAAGAACGCCAGAACACCAGTCCCTTCGGCAAAGATTCGATATCAGTCAGAATCGTACCTCCCGTCGTCGTGTAACCGGACACACTTTCATACCAGGCATTGATCAAGGAAAACTCCCCTCCCCACAGCACATATGGCAGCATGCCGAAGACAAAGGACAGCACCCAAGCCAGAACCATGGTCATGAAGCCGTCCTTCAGGGAGATCGCCGTGATCTGCCTGACGAAGATGAAGGGGAAAATGCCGACGATGAAGGTAATGATTCCGCTGATTGCAAGAGGTACCATGGCGGAATCCATATCATTGAAGATGGACACACCCATGGAAATGAACATGAACAGCGCACTCACGAGGAGAGCCAGTCCGACATTTCTTGAAATAGCCTTTACATTCATTTGCAGTTCTCGTCAATATTTCCAGGACCGCATAGCGGCCGAGACATTCCAAAATCACAAAGTTAACACTTTTTCTGAACCATCCTACCAGACCTGACGAAGATGACTGCCGGAGAAGCGGTCTTTCTCCACGATGATCTGACGGTCGATCGCTTTCAGCTGGGGAACATGGGAAATGATGCCGATCAGCCTGTTCCCCTCAGAAAGATCGCTCAAAGTATTGATCGCCAGCCTGATGGAATCTTCATCAAGGGAACCGAAGCCCTCATCGACGAACATCGTATCGATCCGGATCCCTCCGGCGCTGGCCTGCACCTCATCGGAAAGTCCAAGCGCAAGCGAGAGCGAAGCCTTGAACTGCTCTCCACCGGAAAGCGACTTGACATCCCGGATTCCCCCGTTGTAATGGTCGACGACATCCAGGTCCAGACCGGTCTTGCTGACCTTGCTGGAGGCTTCTTCCCTTCTTTTCAGTTCATACTGACCGTCAGACAGATGCATCAGCCGGACATTCGCACGGCGGATGATCCGGTCGAAATACTCCATCAGGACGAAAGTCTCGAACATGACCTTATTCTTTTCCCGCAACTGACCGTTCGCCGTATCGGACAAGGAAGCCTTCCACTGGTATTCTTTCTCCAGACCAGCCAGTTCGCTGGATTTCTCCTCGATCCGGTCAAGCGCGGTACGGTTCGTCTGCTGACGAGAATAGAGAATCTGGAGCTGCCGGTCATTTGCCTCCGCCTCCTCGCGGCACTTCCGGAGCCGATCACGATGTTCCTCCAAAGTGGAGACGACCTCCTCCATACCTAATTCTTCCGTACGTTTCCACGCCAGATTCCGTTCCAGAATCTGCTCCTGGACCTGTTTGCGACGACCTTCAAGCCCAGAGAGTTCCGCCTCGCAGGATTTCAGTTCCCTATCGTTGCGTTCGATAGCTTCCTTGATCTTGCGGATCCCGCTTTCCAGCTGCAGAACAGCTGTCTCAGCCGCTTCCTTGCAGGAGTACGGAAGTTCAGCCGTCTTCCGGACACGATGTTCCTTTTTCTCCATGCAGGACGCCTGCTCCGCCGCCTGGGCTTCAGATAACCCGGCAAACGATTTCCTGACCTCCGCCAGCGCGGCTTCCTTGGCCGGAAGCGCTTCATTCAAACGTTTCCGTTTCTCCACCTGGTTACGCATGACCTTGAGTTCTCCCTCCAGACGACGAAGTTCAATGACCTTGCTGTTGACGCTGGCTTCGATTCCTTCTTTCAATCTGGCATCGATTTCCTGGACTTCCTTGAATTCAGACGTAGCCAAGGCCTGGAGCAGATCGGTCTTCAGCTGCTCGACCAATCCTTTCTGACGGCTGCAGAGTTCCGTGCCCTTGTTCACGGAGGCCTGCAGGTCATCCGCCTGCTTCCGCAATCCCTTCACCACTTCTTCAGAAGGGACCTGTTCCGGCAAGATCGCCTTGGCCGGATGATGGACCGCACCGCAGACCGGACATGGCGTTCCTTCAACCAGTCTGTCCGCTAAGATTCCAGCCATATTCGCCCGGAACAGGAGATCAGCCTCCTCCGCCTTGGCATTGGACTCCCGCTGCTGACCGATCCGCCTGAGCAGCAGGCTCTGATAATCCGCCAGCTTCAGCATTTCACTCCGGTACCGGTTACATTTCTCCCCGAGTTCACTCAGGCTCTTTATCTCGCGTTCTAGCCTGTCCCCGTCAATCGCTTTCCCGGCAATCCGCTCATCCAAACCCTCATAGCCGTCCAATTCCTCCTTCCAGGCCTGAATATCCCGCTCATGCAATTCGACCTTCGCCTGTTTTTCGAGCAGCTGGACCTTCCGGTCCGACAGCGATTTCTCCAGCTGACGGATCTCCGCATCCATACGGTCAAGCTCGTCGAATTCCTTCAACCGTTCCTTGATCTGGCCTTGCTTCGCCGCTTTTTCAGCGATCTGAGGCTCTACCGACTTGGCCTGCACGAAAGACTCCTCCACCTGCTTGCGTTTCTCCTGCAATCCGGCGAACTGACGGTCCAGTTCAGCACGTTTCTGCAGCTGTTCGCGGTAAGTCTCGTATTCCAGTTCCTGATGAGCCATCGCCTCGATACGTCCGGAAAGTTCCTTCTTCCGGTCCATCAGCTTCTTTTCATGCCGGCCGTCTTCTTCCAGCAGAGCCATGGCGAGTTCCACGACTTCCGCGACCGGTTTCTTCCCTTCTTTTGCCAGCGTCAGCACTTCCACAGCTGGATTCTCCGGTTCGCAGACCAGTCCGGCAATGTACTGTCTCAAACTGTCCCGTCCCTTTGCACATTCGGCTCCCAGGCGCTTCGTTTCGTCGGCCAGCAATTCCTGGATCCGGACGAAAGGTTGTGTCTTGAAGATGGAACGGAAAATCTCCTGCCGGTTCTTCGTATCCGCGAAAAGCAGTTTCATGAAGTCTCCCTGCGCGATCATCGCGATCTGGGCGAACTGATCCCGGCTGATGCCGATGAGCTCCTGCACGGCAGCCGTTACGTTGGCACTGCCCGTCACCGGATTCTGCCCGTCCGGCAAGGTCAGCACGGCGTTCGTCCCTTCTTCCACAAGCCCGCTTCCCCTTTTCGCCGGACGAAGGTAGGTCGGGTTGCGACGTATCGTATATTCCTTGCCTTTGTAGGCGAAGGTCAGTTCCACATAAGTCGGAGTTTCCGGATCGGCATAGTTCGAACGGAACATGGAACTGTTCCGGTTTCCTCCGCTCGGCGCATCGAAAAGCGCGTAGCAGACGGCATCGAAGATCGTGGTCTTGCCGGCTCCGGTATTCCCGGAAATCAGGTACAGGCCTTTCTCGCCGAAAACGGTGAAATCCACCTGCTCCACTCCTGCATAGGGTCCGAAAGCGGACATTGTCAATTCCAAAGGTCTCATCTCACTCCTCCTTATCTGTTATTCTCCATTGCTTTTTCTATCGTTTCCTCCAGGAAAGCGGTCTGCTCCTCACTGAGTTCCGTACCGTTCTGCAGCAGATACAGTTCCGCGAACAGTTCCTGAGGCGTTTTCTTCTCCACGTCAGCCGTACCGCCGACCACAGTCAGACCGGAACGCGTCCGGGTATTGTCATAACGCAGTTCCATAATGCTGGAATAGATGGTCCTGAGTTTGTTGAGCGCATCAGGTACATCCTCCTCATCCGTCAAGGTCAACCGCACGAAATCGTCCTGATAGCGGGTTCCGGCATAGAAATCATGCGCTGTCAGTTCCTCGTAGCTTCCCCTAAGGTCGAACCAGTCGTGCAGTGGATGAAGCGGAATCTCCCGGATCCCGACCTCCCCTTTCGACCCGAGCTCCACAAGAGTCACTGACTTGACATCATTGACCTCGGAGAAGGAATACTTCAACGGGCTGCCGCAATAACGGACCTCGGGACGACCGCAGGATTGCGGACGGTGCAGATGACCGAGCGCGACATAATCGAAAGATTCAAAGACCGAGACATCGACGTTGTCCAGACCACCGACGAAGACTTCCTCCGACTCGCTGCGCCGAGCTGCCGTGATGAACTGGTGCGCGACCAGGACATTGCGTTCTTCCAGACAGATCCGCATACGATCAATGGCTTTGCGGACCGCCTCGTCATAAGAGGTGATCTCCTCCTTCTCGTCTTCCTCCAGGAAATGCCGGACGACTGCCGGTTTCACGAAAGGAAGGAGCCAGAAATTCACCGGCCCGAAGCAGTCCTCCAGCGTGACCGGCAGGATCTGCCCGTCATAGACCGGAGACATGTAGATGCCGGCTCCATCCAGAACAGCGTTCATGTAACTGATCCTTTCCGCAGAATCATGATTGCCGCTGATCACGAACACCGGTCGGACGGTCCGGACAAGTTCGGACAGGAAATCGCTGAACAGAGTCAAGGCTTCCGCAGAGGGATTGGGCTTATCGTAGATATCACCGGCGATGAGCACTGCATCCGGCTGTTCCTCCCTCACGATGCCGCGAATCTGCGACAGAATATGCTTCTGCTCTTCCAGCATGGACACTTCATTGACCTTCTTTCCAATATGAAGGTCCGACAGATGAATCAGTTTCATGTTCTTTTCTTTCAATTTGCGTACAAAGATAAGGAAAGCTTGGGCCAAACCATGGCACTTTCCCTGAAAACTTTCCTTTTCAGTCTCTCTTTTCATCCTATCATACATCCAGAAAGTGAAAAATGACTGACGGGAAAAACATGACAGGCGAGAAAGGTAAACATTGCAGACCGGAACAAAAAAAACCGGCCCTCACTCAGAGGACCGGGAAAAATAAGCTTGTAAAAATTCATCGGAACGGCATCACTGCTCGTTCAGAGTCTCCATTGCCTTCTCCAGAAACTTCTTGTCGATACGGGCAAGCAGGTATTCCTTACCTTTCTCCTTGCGACTGACATGACGGCGGCAGAACTCTCCGTTTCCCTCGCTCACATAGCAATGTGCCGCGCCATGATAGAAGGTCACCGGACAAGTACCGGCCTGTTCTCCGTGATGGCCATGATGAGGATGACAGTTCTCCTTGTAGTCGCGGTGATTGCTGGCAGTGTACCAGTCCTGGATCCGGCAGACGGATTGACGGGCCTCCTGCGTTGTTTCTCCGAGGAAACAGGTCAGATATTCCTTCTCCCCTTTGTCATAGATGTTCATGAAATACCCCTCATCGCATCTTACCATCTTGGTCTTGCCTTTCTTGCAGACCACCTCACACGCCTCCTTGTCGTTCTGTGCGAATGACGGAGCTGCAAGTCCCATGAATGCTGCAAGCAGCAGAATGATCTTCTTCATAATTTCGTTTCAATTTATTTTATCTCCGGTGAAGTAAGGGAAATCCGTGCCACAGTCTGAAACGGAATTCGCATTTCCGGAGCAATAGTTCGCCTTTTCTACTGAAGGCTGGTCATTTCACCTGTCCGACGAAAGTCACGACACTGGCGGCTGGAACGGTCATCTGATAGCGGTCTTTCTCCAGCACTATATCTGAAGGAGCACGACGGAGTTCCGCAATCGTGGCGTATGCTTCCTGTGAAGCCACAGGACATGCGTCTTCCGGACGAAACACGAAAGACGCCTCCTCGGCAGCCGGGTTCACGACCACGACGATGTAGCGGTTCTCATCCTTGAACGAAGCTAACTTCATTCTTATCACTGATCACGGCTCAGGATGGATTCTCGCTGGAAATCACTTTCGCACCGACCCCATTGGCCTTGAATGAAGTCCTGACTTTAATCGAGGTGAAAGGCAGCAGAGGCTACTCGGCTTCCGATTCAACAACCTCACCGGTATAACTGATCGGTGCGCGGTTATTCGAAGTGACGGACAAGCTGATATTGCCGCCCGGGAAAAGCGTCAGATGAAATGTCACGGTATCCCCTTTTGCATTGACCTGGAATGAAATCTCCGTATAGGTCTTCTTGTGTTTCATGACCTCTTTCTCCTGGTATCTCATCACCTCTTCCTCTTCGAAATCAAAGCCGCCACCTTCACCGTAAGGCAAATTGTACGCCCGTCCATAGAATGGAAGATAGGCCGAGACTTTATTGTCTTTCAATTCGAGGGTATAACCTGAACTGAGGTTGACGCTGCGACCGGCCTGAGGATAAGCCATCCTGACTTCTATCTTGAGGACAGGGATAGCAGTGGGGGCAGCCTGAACGACGGAGTCAGCCTGAATAAGAGAATCAGACTGAACAACGGAGTCAGACTGGACAACGGAGTCAGACTGGACAACGGAGTCAGACTGAACGATTGAACCGATCTGAGCATATGCCAAAACCGGAAACAGAGTTGCTGCAAGGATCAAAATCTGGATTTTTTGCATATCTTTTTCATTTAATGATTCCGCCGTTTTTATGACAAGCATCGTGCCGAGACTAGTCTTTTGTGCAGAAATTCTGGTTACTTCGATAGTTAGGACTCCGGTTACTTCAACAGATAATTCAATTCATTCGCCCTACATTATCTCCATCATCCACAGAAACGATCACTATTCCTTCCTGTCCGAAACTTACCGCTCCGTTTTTACAGAATAATCGCATTAACTCACTGACCCAATGACAATTACATTTTATGCTTTATCTGATAAGATTTGTGAAAAGCACACAATTTCCGATGATGGCACCGGGGAATGTTGCAAAGTGCTATGTGTCAGCAAATTGCGAAAAAGAAATGTGCCGTGGTCGAACAAAAAAAGTCAACCACGGCACAGACAAAATCAGCAAAACGCTACATCTCAGCGAGTTACGGTAACA
>JAHHQP010000014.1 GCA_020026355.1 Bacteroidales bacterium | reverse complement strand
ACCACGGCACAGACAAAATCAGCAAAACGCTACATCTCAGCGAGTTACGGTAACAGACCGTGGCATGGTCCCCAAGAAGGGGGAAGAATGGAGCCACCCGTCACCACTGCTGCTTGATGATGCAACCGGCGCGGAACGTGATGCCCGGCATGGGCAGGCCGCCGATGTCCGCATAACGCGTATCGGTCAGGTTGCCGCCGTCCAGGTAAAGCTCCAGGAACCTCCAGCTCCAGCTGAAACGCGCATCCAGAAGAGCGAAAGGCGCATAGTCCCTGACCTCGCTCTGCGAAGCGTCGCCCGGCACCGGATAGTAAGTAAACTTCCCTGCCCGGTCATAGACGGAACCGGAAACGGTCAGACGGAAACCATGAGGAAACCTCAACGCGACTTCCAAAGCGGCCTTGTTCCGCATATGATCCATCGCATTCTTACTGATGATCTCCTCATTCCGATTGGCCAGAATATAAGCATAGCCCAGGACAATGCGGTCGACCACCGTGTTCTCCGGCCGGTAAGCCGCCGTGACCTCCGCTCCGAAAGTTCCCAGTCGGCCCGTCTGCTCGGAATGCCATTTCCCGGCGAACTCGCCTTCGTCATGCCAGACCCAGTCGATGATGTTCCGCCCCATCCGGTACCAGGTTCCCAGTGCCGCCGACCAAGGACCGGAATGAAAAGCCCCTTTCAGTCGGAAAGTGACCGCATCCTCCGGCACCAGCTCCAGATTGTTGACCTGAGCCGGTGATGTATAATATAGGTCGGTGAAAGTCGGCAGCCGCGTGGACTGGACGGCCCCGGCCTCGATCAGGAAACGTTCATCCGGCCGGTAACCCAGCCCCACGTTCCACAGGAAGCGGTTGCCGTAGGGCGTCAGCCCGGCCCCGACGCAGGCCGAAAGCGAGAATTTCCGGATCTCCGCCACATGACTCAGCCAGACATTCCCGACATGGCGGTCATCCTCATGCGTGTACACGCCCATCGGCACGTCCATCGGAAGACCGAGATTGGTCGAATAAATGTGATGGTAGCGGTAATCTCCCCCCAAGGAAGTCACACCGGCGACGGAACTGCACTTCAACTCCACTCCCGCGCCGGCATTGTCCGTCTCATGACGGTTCATCGGCGTTCCGCGCTTCCAGTCATACCGGTCGAAATTCTTGCGGTAGCTGCCATAGACCCGTACCTTGAAATCCCCCGCAGCATAGAGCCAACGCAACGAAGTCAAGCCCGTCGAAGTCTGTTCCCATTGGTCCGGATTATAAGCGGCATAGAAACCGTTCGAGCCGAAACTCCGCCGCTGGTAACCGCCCTGGGCATCGATAGTCCCCGCACGAGCATTGCGGAACATCACCCGGGCATAGGCATTGAGGTTGTCGAAATCGGTATTGTGACGGTAGCCGTCGCTCCTGCGCCAGGAACTGCTGCCGAAGAAAGAAAAGCCCCCCTTCTCCGCCGCGCCCGACAAGGAAGCCCCCGCATAGCCGAAACTTCCCCCGTAGCCTTCCATCCGGATATAGTCTGAGGCCAATGGGACCGTCCGGAAATTCACCGCCCCGGCAAAAGCACCGATGCCGGAGATGTCTTCTATGAAGTCAATGGCACCGATGGTTTCGAGATCCACCGGCAGGGCGTGGGACTGGTGCCCCGTGCGTGCGTCGGTGAAATCGATCCCGTTCAACATGATCTGCGTCTGGTCTGCCGACCCTCCCCGGAGATGAATGTCCGCCTGACTTGCGAAACCACCTCTCTCCCTGACATCCACAGCGGGATGGGTCCTGAGCACCGACTCGAGCGTCCCCATGGAGGCAGCGGCACCGTCCAGCCTGCTGAATACAGGAAGAACAGCACCGAGGCTCCTCAGCTGCGGAGGCCGGCTGGCATCGACCGTCGCCTGCTGGAGCTGCACCCGGAGACTGTCCGTCCCCGAAGCGGCCCGTGGCTGGGCTTTCAGGATCGTGGTGGAAAGCAAGACGATGGACATCGAGACGGAGAGCGTGCCGATCGTCGTATGACGGTGCAGGCTGGCCAGGACTCCCCAACCCTTCCTGCTCCATCGCTTGAAGACGAAGGCTTTTTCTGTTCTGATGTTCTTTTTCATCTTGTCATTTTTTTAGTTGACCGACATTGGTCAGGGCGCAAAGTTAAAAGAAAATTACCTATATTTGTTCGTATTGAACAATAACCGATTCAACTATGAGAATACTCGGCAATATCATCTGGCACGTCCCGTTCCAAGGATACCTGAGCGCCTTCTACACTTTCGTGACCGGCTGCGTGATGTGCATCACCATCATCGGCATCCCGATGGGACTCTCCCTTTTCCAGCTGGCCGGCTTCCTGCTGGCGCCATTCTCCTGCGAAATGATCGACGACCAGGATCTGATCTACCTGGGCAGAAGAAAAGACGGGCGCTGCACCGTCACCAAGATCATCTACACGATCCTGAAGATCCTCTATTTCCCGTTCGGACTGCTCGGAGTCATCTGCGCCACCCTGCTGATGATCGTGGAGGCCATCACCCTCGTGGGCATTCCTTGTGCCATGGTCTGGTGGAAGATCATTCCGACCATCATGAATCCGTTCGGAAAAGTATGCGTTTCCAGAACGGAAGCTGATCTCATCAACACCAGGAAATATGGAAAATTTTGAATTCTATAACCCGACACGACTCGTGTTCGGCAAAGGCATGATCGCCAAGCTGGGAGAACTGATTCCGGCAGATCGACGCGTAATGATCACCTTCGGAGGCGGCTCCGTGAAGCGGAACGGCATCTACGACCAGGTCAAGGCAGCCATGACCGGCCATGACTTCATCGAATTCTGGGGCATCGAACCGAATCCGGCCGTCGAGACCCTGCGGAAAGCCATTGACTTGGGCAAGGCAGAGAAAATCGACTTCCTGCTCGCGGTAGGCGGCGGTTCCGTCATCGACGGCACGAAACTCATCGCGGCCGGCATGCTCTACGACGGAGATGCCTGGGACCTCGTCCTGAAGCGTGACTATTCCGACGGCATTCCATTCGGCACCGTACTGACCCTGCCGGCTACCGGCTCGGAAATGAACAACGGCGCCGTCATCTCCCGTCAGGAATCCCAGGAAAAATACGACTTCTACACGAACTATCCGGTCTTTTCCATCCTGGACCCGGAAGCGACTTTCAGTCTGCCGCCGAAACAGGTTTCCTGCGGACTGACCGACACCTTCATCCATGTGCTGGAACAGTACCTCACCACCTGCGGCCAGTCCAGAATCATGGATCGTTGGGCAGAAGGTATCCTGCAGACCATCATCGAGATTACCCCGAAGATCAAGAAAGATCAATGCGACTATGACCTGATGGCGGATTTCATGATGGCGGCCACCATGGGTCTCAATGGTTTCGTGGCCATGGGCGTGACCCAGGATTGGGTGACCCACATGATCGGCCATGAGCTGACGGCCCTGCACGGAATCACCCATGGCGCTACGCTGGCGATTGTCTGCCCGGGCACCATGAAAGTTCTGCGCGAACAGAAAGGAGACAAGATCCTGCAATATGGTGAGCGCGTCTGGGGCATCACGGAAGGCAGCCGGGACGAGCGAATCGATGCGGCCATCGACCGTACCGAGCAGTTCTTCCGCAGTCTGGGGCTGAATACCCGCCTGGGAGAAGAGCAGATCGGTGAGGAGACCATCGCGGAAATCGAGCGTCGCTTCAATGCCCGCCATGCCACCTATGGGGAGGCTCATAATGTCAATGGAGCCGTGGCCCGCCGGATTCTGGAGGCCTGCCGCTGAAACCAGTTCGCTTGAACCTGAAAAAATCACCCTGAATGCTATCAATGCAATTCAGGGCGATTTCATTTTTCAACAGAGGTGCGAGACCTCGATCGGATATATTCATATACGATTGATCGTCTTATGGAAGATCTTTGCCTTGTAAATATGGTAAGTCCATTCTGCGAAATGCATCCCCTCGGGCCAGGCTTCTGGTTCTCCTTTACTGACCGTGAAGTAAAATGTCGGATTCCTCCAATCCTTGATGTGCCCGAAATTATTTCTTTCGAGCGCAGCATTATGATTCCTGGCGAAGTGTGTCTGCTCTGGACCGATCCGGTAGATTTTCTTCCATTCTCCACGACTGTTCATGAAATCAGAAAAATTCATCCAATCAATTTCCACGGCATTTTCAATGTGCTGCGGATAAGTAGATGAATGCGGTCCTACCGGTCGAATCATTACAATCTTATCTTCGTCAAGATTGACTGCGAACTCACTGTTACAAGTATAATCTTTACCATCTTCTGCGAGATTTTTCAGTCCCTCATCTACCATATTGACCGGTTCCGATATCTTCATGTGTTCCACATCACTCATATCCAGTTCCCTCCAGACTACCCGTGTTCCAGAAACATCACCGGAAGTATAAGTCAGAAGAACCTTTCCTTTCTTGTCCAATGAGACTGCGCTAGGCTGCCCAACACCCCAGGATTTCATCGTTCCTCCTAAGGACTGATCACCCTCTCCGCTCCATTGTTTCTTCACGACTTGAACAGGGAACTTCTTCCATGAATCAGCATCGAGATCATTACTGAACGCGACTCCTATTTCATTATAATATACATTCCTAGAATTGCTGAGGAAGAACATGGCATATTTGAATTCCTCATCTCCCCACTTGAAGCATCCTTCAATTACAGAAGGGTCACAGACATGATGATCGTCCCACGAGCCTGGCCGGCCCGGCTGCAATACACTTTTCTCCTTTGTCCGTGCAGCATCCTGAAAAGTTCGGATCATGTAGATATTGTCCACCATGACCATATTGTTCGGATTCCCGCAGAAATAGATATATGTGCTGCCATCCTCCTGCAATAAAGGAGATGGACAATATGAATACCTGCTTTGCCCAGCAAAACCGAAAACAAATTCCGGTTCCGTCATTTTCACGACTTCTACCGTAGAAGGTCCTTTATCTTTTCCTTTGTCCGGTAATTCAGCACAAGATACAAGAAAAGCAGAAGTACTGATCAATAAATATTTGATGAAAGACATAAGCATAACATGTTATCTATATTTTTCAGGCACTGCAGTGATCATCTTCACGAAATGGTCACCTATCACCTTATCCTGTTCCAGTGAAGTCATCAAATAATACCGGTTTCCCTCCAAATCCTCCTCGAAGGAAGTCGTACCAAACTCATCGACCTTGATATGACCTGGAGCTGAAACTGTAAACATCTCCGGTCCCTCAACAGCAAAAAGAAGTGAAGTAAGATCCCAGGTCGGACGATCATAAGGCATCTGGAGGTAGCTCTTGTAAGCTTCAACGACCGGATGGGCTGACACCCAGGTAAAATCATTTTCAATGCTTTTACCTGGATAAAGGATGTCTATGCCGACCTCGAATGGAGAAGTCACAACTTTTCCCGGCCATTCAGAAAAGATTTTCTGAGCCGCCGGAATATCTTTCACGATATTATATTCATGAAGATCCGGATTGTTGAAACAACCTCCCATCATGACAAGCTGCTTAACTCTAGAAGAGATGAGTTCCATACCGGTTTCAGATGATATCTTATCCGAAGGAGTATCCATCAGACGGACTAGATTTGTAGAGAAGCCGACAGAAACTATAGTAACTGAATGCTCCGGCTGTCGAGCAAGGATCTGCCGATAAAGGACATGGGCATCTGGCAAGGAAGAATAATCTTCCACCGAACGTTCGAACATCGGTCGGCCTGCCTCGTCCTTCATTTCACAAACGGCTTTTGCATAATTCAAGGCATCTGTTTCACAATCCGCTCCCTCTCTGATGACTCCTATAGGAATCTGATGACCGTAGAATGTATTCAAGATATCGGCATACTCCGCTGGAGCCTGTCCGTTCTTGTTCAACATGATGGCCAGAACTTCAATCTTTTCATTTTCAATATACTTATACAGCATATCCATCGCCAATGCATCATCTACATCGTTTCCCAGATCCGTCTCAAAAATGATTTTCATTTTCTGACCGGGATCCTGATGACTTGTAGTACAAGACAGCAAAAGGGATAAAGCCATCACACCGAAAATCGCTGATAATTTCACCTGTTTCATATTATTTTATTCTGACAATTTCAAATAGTAGATATAAACCGTTTTTGCCTGTTTCTCTCAATCTTCTATCTTGATATTCTTTACACATCTGACCATACCTGCACGTGCTTTCTGGCCATCTCCCCAGCCCCATAAATCACGGTAACTTCCAGCATCTCCCAAAGACATGCCACCCTTGTTGCTATCAACTTCATTGGTACTGATTTTATCCAGAGTAGTTGCACTTCTAACGGAGACCAGCCATTGTCTATCACGAGTTCCATTCTCACTTCTCCAGCCCCACTGAGGCAAGAAGAGGCCACCGAGTTCCTTAAGCGTTGTCTTCGTAGCTGTTGCTGCAATCTCTGGAGCCAAGGCGATTATCATACCATTGACAGTGAAACCTCTTTCACCTCCATTTACCCAGACTGCACCTTTCTCCCAAAGCGCTACCATTTCGGCCGTTTCCGGGACACGCCAGCCTTCCGGACATGGGTCATTCTCTGGAGTCCAATTGGTCTTGTCATTCACATACTCTGCCGGCCATCCTTCCGGAGCGGCATCTCCTTCTGCTGGCCATGCGACCTTACGGTTGAACTGATAAAGTTTTCCAACCATCTCCATATCAGCGACAAAAGTTCCTGGCATATCAAGGTTCTTTGTTGCCCAGACTTTTCCATCAATCAGGACCTCATCCTCTCCCAGCACCTGAGTATCCTGTTTGATGACAGCGTTCAACGTCTGCGTTTCTGTTGAGATGGCAAGTACAAGTTTTCTGTTCTTGACGAATGAAGTCGATGGTTGAACCGTTACCTTGATCACCTGCTGACCTTCTCCAGAATTGACGCTGAAAGCGCACCACTCGTTATCGGCAGTATTTGACTCAACGACTTCCAGTTTCCAGGTTTCCTTTCCGTAAACGGTCAGTTCAAACTCACCTCCTTCTGCAGGAGGAACGATAGCCAAAGGCTGAACAGAAAAGAATTCTTCCGGATTTTCGATCGGATTCGGTTTTTCTTCCGTACAGGAAGAAACAACAGCAAATGCTGCAATCAATAATATAAATCTATTTATTTTCATGGCTTCAAGATTTTAATAATTATCATTTTGTTTCAAATTCGGATTGTTGTCACATTCACTCTGAGGAATAGGCATACGGATAGATTTGTTAAGCTTGAAATTCTTGAAATCTTCATCTCTTGCAATCAGCTCATCAAGAGTATTCTGATCATTGATTCCCCAACGTTTCAAGTCGATCCAACGAATGCACTCCAGTGCAAGCTCTCTCGCACGTTCTCCTTGAAGGTGCTCCCGGAACTTGTCCTTATCTCCAACAATAGCGCCTCCATCATACACCGTACTTTCCTGAATATTGCAGAGTTTCACTCGATTTCTGACTCTATTCAGACATTCGACAGCCATTGGAGTTGGGCTTGGATTAACTTCATTCAAGACCTCAGCATAAAGCAGGAGTATATCTGCATATCGGATAACACGAAAATTATTGTCATTCCAATAATAGATCGGAAGTGCGTCCGTACTGTACTTCTTGATGAAGACTCTATTTGCCCAATCTGCATTCCAGTCATTACCATAGATCTTATGGTCCTTACCTGGAAAATCCGTTGAAGCGTTATCATACCAATAAGTATAATAAAGTCGAATATCATTCTTTCCATCTACCGTCTTTTCTTTACGAAGGTCGTTCAGAACCCATCTCCTTGCTTCTATATTGTTCCAACCAATTCCGGCAGGAGATTGATTAATCTCAATCTGTGTACCGAGTTGCGCATTCGGATCAAAAGCATTGTCCGTCTGATCGAAGCCGACACGGTTGACCAGGGAGAAATGTATCTCAAAGATAGATTCCTTGTTATTTTCCATCTTGTTGGAGAAATTGTCTGCCCAATTTGCGACGAGATCATACTTGGCTGCACCTTCACCCTCAACCAACCATTTCAAAGCTTTTTCCGCTTCTGTCCATTTATGATGATTCGCATAAGTCTTGCCCAGCAAGGCATAAGCAGCTCCCTTGGTCGGTCGAGCAGTGTTATCTGCATCGCGCTCCATCGGAAGATAAGGAATCGCCTCTGTCAGATCCGTTTCTATCTGCTCCATGACGGCATCTGAAGTAGCCGTTGCAGGTTTATCCGCAGCAGAAGAAGTATGAAGAATTATAGGTACGTTATCCCACAGCGCATTGATGTAATAATAGTAGAATGCTCTGAAGAACTTTGCCTGAGCCCTCAGGTCTTCCTTGTGAGCGGCATCTGCAAAATTGACTTTATCAATGTTATCAAGGACCTGGTTGCAACGGAATACAGCCACCCAGTGTTCGTGCCACATCTTACCGTTCGTTTCCCAGAAATTATAATTTGTCGTTATGAACTTCGTCCATTCGTTCAATTCTGTCCAACCGGCATAGCTGACACCATCGTCAGCAAGACCATTTAACTGAGTATACATGTTCCTGGTCCATGTTCCCTGTCGGTAGAACATGTTATAGATTGAAATGACACCGGCTTCAACATCTTTTTCCGTTTGCCAGAAAAGTCCCGTACTGTATCCGTTCTCATTCTGGATATCCAACCTGGCTGGATCACAAGAAGTGAATATCGCAGCCAATGCAATCAATATAGGTATTATTGTCTTTTTCATATCCATTTCATTTTAGAAAGTAAACGTAAGGCCGAACTGAACTGACCTTGGATTAGGGAAAGAACAGTGGTCAACACCGATTTCATAGACACCGTAATCAGCGAACTCCGGATCAAGACCGGAATACTTGGTAAAGGTGACCAGATTCTTCAAGGTAACAGAGAACTTGATGTTCTCGAAATAAATTTTGCTGACAGCACCGGAAGGAAGCGTATAAGCAAAAGTCATATCGCTGATTCTGAAGAAAGAGCCATCTTCAAGCCATCGGCTCTGATCGCCTCGGCTGTTGCGGGAATCACCGTAAACCATACGAGGAGTGTCAAATGATGGACATTCCTGCGTCCATGGGCGATAAGAATTGAAATTGTTCTGGTTTCCTGAGAAATCACCGGCTGCGGCTTTAGCCCCGTTGTAGACCGTCTGACCGAAACGACCGTAACCGTTGAAATCGAAACTGAAGCCCTTATATGCGACACCGAAGCTAAAGCCCATTTCCAGCTTCGGCCACGGATTTCCTACAATCTGGCGGTCCTCCGAAGAAATCTTACCGTCATCGTTATAATCATCATAAATAATATCACCTGGACGTGCATCTGGCTGGATAACAATACCTTCTGAATTCACATGACTGTCAATTTCGTCCTGATTCTGAAAAATACCATTCATCTTATATAGATAAAACATGCCGAGAGACTGCCCGATTTCAGATTTTGCCAGACTAGTATAGTGGACCGTCTGCTTGTAACCAAGATCATGAATCTTATTCTTGACATAAGACATGTTCAACCCTGCATGGTAGTTGAAATCTCCGATAGTATCATTCCAGCCGACCTGCATTTCAAAACCTTGGTTTGAAAGGCTACCAGCATTCACTGCAGGATTACCTCCTTCATTGCCTGAGGTCTGAAGTATCGGCAAATAAAGAAGAAGATCATCACTCTTTGAGTAGAAATAATCGAGAGTAGCATTGAAACGTTGTCCGAGAGCACCCAGATCAAGACCGACATTGGCCGTAGTCTTTTTCTCCCAGGCGAGATCATTGTTCGTGAGTTTGGACTGGATCATACCTATGGATTGATTTTCATCCGCACCCATGATCGCTCTCGGTGCCGTATTGATGATGGATTGATAATCCCAGAACCCGATACTGCTGTTTCCAAGCGTTCCGTAATTGACTCTCAGTTTGAGTTCGTCGATTTCCGGTACATTGAAAAACTCTTCCCCACTGATTCTCCATCCTAAAGAAGCCGAGAAGAAATTTCCCCAACGGGTTTTCTTCGGCAGTCTGGAAGTGCCGTCACGACGGCCGGTCAGCTGAATGAGATACCTGTTATCATAAGCATAATTGATCCTGCCGAAATAAGAGATCATGGCTGCCTCTCCGTAACTGCCACCAGCGGTTGTCGTGCCGGTACATGAATCCAAGGACGTGATATATTTGTCACCGACCATAAGAGGATCCAGTTTCGTGATCCATCTGTAATCCTCATGAAACTTGTTATAAGTCATACCGAGCATGGCATTGATGTCATGCTTACCGAAAACATGATAGAAACGATAGGTCTGATCAACGACAAAGTCAGTATGCTTTGCACTTCTGTATCCGATATAGGCGGCATCATCTCCCTGTCCCATAGTCCAGCTGCCTTTCTTCCGGAGCGTATCGGTCGTTCCGAAATAGCTTTTGCAGGAAACATTGACCTTCGCCTCGAACATATCGATGAAATTCAACTGTCCATAAATGTTGGCATAGAGATATTCCTCGTCGTTGACATCATTGACAAGCTTCTGGTGAGCGACAGGATTGATGCCATAGGAATTCGCCCTGTTCACATCACCATAACCGAAACCGCCCGGATGAGCCGGATCAAGTACCGGAATTGTCGGTGGCGTGCCGATGAATTCGGCCCATGGATTGCCTTGAAGGTAATTCCGGCTGGACTTGGTATAGAACAGGTTCTCTCCATAAGAAAACACTCCTTTCTTTCCGGAAGTGTTCACTCGGAAGCCATATTTCCTGTATCCAGTTCCACCGACGGCTCCTTTATCGTTCATATGATTCACCGAGGTATAATACTTCAAGGATTCACGACCACCAGAAAAAGAAACGTTGTAGTTCTGAAGAATACCCAATCCGACCATTTCATTCTGCCAATCAGTATTGCCATCATAATGATTCTGATATTTCTTCACCGACTCTACCCCCTTAAGCATTGCTTCCGCATAAGCTCGGTCGTCATATAGTTTATAGGTCTCCGCATCCATCAGGTCATATCTCGGCATCCAGTTCAACGTGACGTGACCGTCAAACTTGACCTTCATTCTTCCGGCCTTACCTTGCTTGGTCGTTATGATGACTACACCATTTGCCGCACGAGATCCATAGATGGCAGCCGATGATGCATCTTTCAAGACCTGAATGGACTCGATATCTTCTACATTGACTCCCATTTCGCTTCCACCATAACTGCCATCGATGATAAAGAGAGGATTATTGTTGGTCAAACTGCCCAAACCACGAATGACGATAGAAGCGTTACTGCCCGGTTGACCGCTAGAAGTAATCTTCACACCTGGAGTCAAGCCACGCATGGATTCCACAACGCCACCGGTATTCCGTTCTGCAAGATCATTTCCACGTACCGTCGCTACAGAACCTAGAATATCCTTCTTCTTTACACTACCATAACCGACAACGACCACTTCATCAAGAAGTTTGGTATCCGGTTCAAGGACGACATTGATCGCAGCATTGCCTCGAACAACGACTTTCTGGCTCACATATCCGATTGATGAGAATTCCAGAACATTTCCTATCTCTACGCTGATGCTGTATTTACCATCAATATCCGTTGATGTTCCTTTCAATTCCCCATTGACTTCGGTGACAACAGAGACACCAGGCATCACCTCACCGTTCTCATCAAGAACAGTACCGGTGATCACATTCTGCGCATGACCGGAAAGTACACCGGCACACGCAAACAAAATGAAGGAGAAAAATTTCCTCCAGACATTTGAATGAAGTTTGGTTGATTGTTTCGTGTTCATAGCAAAGAATATTTTTAATTTCCACCTGAAAGGATAATGGATCCAAGTCCCGAAATAAACAGCAGGAACATTAAACCAAGCAGAAAGGCTGTCTTCTTGTCCGCACCCTTGAATTCTTTCCATACAAAGACGCCCCAGATAGCGGCAACCATAGGAGCACCCTGACCTAAAGCATAGGAAATCGCCGCGCCGGCCTTACCTGAAGCGATATAGCTGAATGCTGTACCCAGACACCAGATGGCTCCACCGAGCATACCTACAAGATGAGTTTTGAAGTTACCCTTGAAATAATTCTTGTAATATACTTTTTCTCCAACGAACGGATGTCTCATGACCAATGTATTGAACAGGAAATTACTTAAAAGAACTCCAATGGAGAAAATGAAGATAGCCGAATAAGGCGTAAGCTTTCCTGCTGCTGGAGCAGAGAAATTCTCAAGATCCATGGCCACAGCCACGAAACGGTAGAAGAAAGACATCAAGATACCGGCGATGAGAGCCAGGACGATTCCTTTCTTTGCATTCTTGTCTTGTTCATCACCGTTACGCTGTACTCGACCTGATGCCACACCATTGCAGATGATTGCCAGGGCAATCAGTGCGACACCGATGAAAAGGATGACCGGATTTCCTTTAGGAGCACCGACATAGTTGACGATCGTACCCAGCACCAAGGAAAGACCGACTCCCAAAGGAAAAGCGACAGACATACCCGCGATCGAAGTGGACGCGGAAAGCAGTATATTGGATGCATTGAAAATGACACCGCCAAGAAGCACACTGACAAGATTCTCCAGACTTACCTGAGACAAATCTTCAACGAACGGGCGGCCTTCAGAACCGATGCTGCCCATAGTAAAGGAGATGAGTAAAGAAAACAGAACCATTCCGATGACATAGTCCCAATAGAACAGTTCATATCTCCAGCTCTTTGAGGCCAGTTTCTGGGTATTGCCCCAAGAACCCCAGCACATCATGGTAACAAAGCAGAAAATGACTGCTGTCAGATAACTGTTGATGATAAACATAATATTTGATTTTAGTGTATTAAACTACATAATTGCATGTGATCAGATTTCAAAGTCCTTCCGGTATGGAATGGATTCCTGAGCACCGATCTTCTGTACGGTCAACGAAGAAGCAAGCGTAGCGAATTTCGCCGCCTCAAAAATTTCCTTTCCTTCCGACAAAGCGACACAGACACCTCCACAGAAAGTATCACCGGCTGCCGTCGTATCCACCGCTTTCACTTTCAGTGCAGGAATGAATCTAGATTCGCTTCCATGTCGTACAAATGAACCTTTGGAACCCATCGTCACAATAATGTCCTGAATTCCTTTAGATGATAAACTTACCAGTGCCTCTTCACAGGATTCACCGTCACAGATTTCGATACCTGTCATCAACGACATTTCTGTCTCATTCGGAATGATCAAAGACACATACTTGTAGATTTCCGACGGTAAGGGACAGTAAGGTGCAGGATTAAGCACGACATACACGCCCGCCTCATGAGCAATTTGAGCCGCTCTCAAGACTACCGGTACAGGAATTTCAAGCTGCAACAATAGGATGGATGCATTTTCGATTTCATAACGATGAGCTTCTATATCCTCCAGACTCCAATCATCGTTCGCCCCGGAAGCTACAACAATGCAGTTTTCCGCATGAGCATCAACGGTGATAAGAGCGATCCCTGAAGGTTGTTCAGAATAACTTATCCCGTGGACCTCCATTCCCTCTTTCCTATAATAAGCAAGAGCATTGTTTCCGAACAAGTCATTACCAACCTTGGAAATGAAGAAAACCTGTCCACCTAGACGATTCACGGCAACCGCCTGATTCGCTCCCTTACCCCCAGGGCCCATTGTGAATTTTCCCCCGAGAACAGTTTCTCCCGGATTCGGCAGCCTATCCGTCAACACCGTCATGTCAGTATTGCTGCTACCGATTACTACAATTTCAGATTTAGCCATTTTATATGTGTTTATTAGTTTTATGTCAATTATGCAATCGTTTGCGCTAATATAAAAAAGATAAAAGTGAAAACCTTCTTAAAAAGCACCTATTTAAGAAAAACACATAAAAACATTTGCGCAAATAGCAATATATTGCGCAAAGAAGTCACATATCTCTGCTAGAAATGTGGATTTCACGGACGTATAGAAACGAAAATACTAGGAACAAGAGCCTGCAAAGCACGCTCATGTTCAGAGACATCGGATAGATAAAAGATTTCTTTTATCGAATCTTCATCCGTATAACGGAATTGGAACCGACCATCTGGTCTTATACCATAAAATATACATTTACGGAGTTCATTGGACACCTCCACTTCTCCGGGGAGTGGGCTATCCCCTACTTTGAGCAGACGGTATGAGCCATCTGGAGCAAACATTTTTTCCTACCAGTCACTTCCAGCCATACCGGAGTTTCCCATACAGGAAACGGATGTAGATACCGGTCCGGGGCAATTCTGACCTCACTGCCATCATCCATTGAACGAAGCCAATCCGGAAGCTGCTTCTGTAAGAATACATAGTCAAGATACTGTTGCAAACGAGGATTCATATCTTGCACGAAGTCTAAATCGGATAAACTCCCAAAAGTGGTGTTCGTATCTTTGACAGTCGCCCCATCTATTCCTGCACACGGATAAAGAGCGACCGGTAGTTCAGACTCCAGCACCCTAACAAAAGCATCTGGATCCAAAGCGACATTCCACTCCCCTCCAGGGATGGCATTGCACCTGCATCACTTCCCATTCTGTAATCAGAAGTCGCCGTCCCAGCACAAAGATGGACTTTGCGGACCTTTTCCAGCATAAGTTCAGGATAACGGTTATAGTCAACTGCCACAATCCTCGCACAACCGAATGCAACGATCTCTACAGGACGATCAGCGGTTTCCAAAACCTGTTCAAGCAAATCCAGAGCACCCTGTTGGAATGCCGGAAGATTCTCCATCCGATCCATCTTCCCATTCATCATGGTCATCGGACCGACTGCGCAAGGAACTTGACGATTGAAAATGTAATTTAACTACTGAAGAGGGACAAAACCGGCCTCACGTGGACCTCGTGGGTCATTCCAAAGTGTCGGATAATCAGCAACTTTCTTACGGAAAGCATCCGTGATGTCTAGAAGTACAGCTTGCAAATCCAACTCAGGCCAAGCGAAAGCATTAATGAGATCCAGATTATCACCAGGGTCATTATAAGGGTGATAAAGATCAGTAATCACAATTTCTGGAATAGGCTCGGCGTTTTTTTCAAGGTCAGAAGTACAGGAAACTGATGCGAAAAACAAGAAAGAAAGCGTCAAAGAAATGCGGAAAGCCGCTATTAGACGAGAATTCATGAGAATGCTGGACTTTTAGAATAATTTTACACAAACGTTTGCGTTAAGATATCGAAAAAAACACTAAATTCGTACACCTTCAAATATATCTCATTGGATTTCAATTGAAAATAGAGCACAAATACGAAACCTGTTGCGCAGCAGACAGATTTGCCACGATAAAACACATGTTATGAAAGAAACTCTTGCAAGCATGGCCGAACGACTGGGAATTTCGGTTACGACCATTTCCCGCGTCCTTAATGGAAAAGGTAACGAATACAGGATCAATGAAAAAACACAGAGAATCATCCTGGCAGAAGCAAAGAAGTGCAATTATGTACCGAACAAACTGGCCCAGAATCTAAGGAAAAAGAAAACGAACACAATCGGCCTCATCCTACCCTCAGTATCCAACCAATATTTTGCCGACATTGCCAGCGTCATCATTGAAGAAGCGAATCGGAATGATTACACCACTCTGGTTATCAACTATATGGAAAATGAGGAAAACGAGAAGAAAGGCATCTATTCCTTGCTCTCCAGAAGAGTGGACGGCATCATCATATCTCCTACCGGCAATTGCCAGGACATACTGGAAGACATTAACAAAACCACCATCCCTGTAGTGATGATCGACCGGTACTTTCAAGACAGCAACATTTCATACGTCACGACTAACAATTATGCTGGAGGACGCAAGGCGACACAAGTGCTGTTGAGCAATGGGCACAAGAAAATCACCTGTATACAAGGTGTCATTTCCTCAATGCCAAACACGCGACGCGTCAAAGGATACATCAGCGCGATGAAAGAAGCAGGACTAGAAGCAAACATCAATGTCATCGGAAATGATTTCTCGATCCAGAACGGTTATCTGGAGACCAAGCTGCTGCTTTCCAATGGAGAAAAACCGGATGCGATCTTTGCATTGAGCAACACAATCGTACTAGGTTCGATCAAAGCTATCCGAGAAGCTGGGATGAAGATTCCTGACGATATCTCCATTATTTCCTTCGACAACAGCGTCTATCTGGATTATCTGCAACCCGCAATCACGCGTATCGGACAGACAACAGCAGAAATGGCGAAACTTGCAACCAAGATGCTTTTCGAGAACATCAAGGAAAACAGACACAACAACAGCCACCTTGAATTGACACCGGATATGATCTTGAGGGATTCCGTCAAAAATGTTACCTCAGAACATGAGGCTGATTGATCCCTGTTATACATTTATATAAAAAAACGAGTATATTTGGACATGGCTAACGAGAAGAACATCTTCATGAGGATCGGTCGGTTCTATATCGACGGGTTCCGGAACATGACCTGGGGCTGGCAGCTCTGGGCGCTGATTCTGCTGAAACTCATTCTTCTCTTCGCCATCCTGCGCGTCTTCTTCTTCCAGCCGGTACTGGCCGGGAAAAGCGATGAAGAGCGCAGC
Organism: Bacteroidales bacterium; assembly: GCA_020026355.1. GTDB lineage: Bacteria > Bacteroidota > Bacteroidia > Bacteroidales > UBA932 > Cryptobacteroides. The sequence continues at coordinate 26,506 of JAHHQP010000014.1, read as the reverse complement.
GAGACTGTCGGCACTGAACTGATCCAATTTAAATCTGATAAAATATGATAGAAGAAGCACTGATAGGGTGGTCGAGAGCGCAATTCGCCTTGACTGCCGGCTACCACTGGCTTTTTGTCCCATTGACCTTGGGACTGGCCATCATCATGGCCGTCATGGAGACCATGTGGGTAATCAAGAAAGATGAATTCTGGAAGAAGACCGCGAAGTTCTGGATGAAGCTCTTCGCCATCAACTTCGCTGTCGGCATCGCGACCGGCATCATCCTGGAGTTTGAATTCGGCACGAACTGGAGCAACTATTCCTGGTTCGTCGGGGACATTTTCGGAGCGCCGCTGGCCATAGAAGGTATTTTCGCTTTCTTCATGGAAGCGACCTTCTTTGCCGTGATGTTCTTCGGCTGGGACAAGGTGAGCAAAGGCTTTCATCTGACGGCAACCTGGCTGACCGGTATCGGAGCTGCCGTTTCCGCAGCCTGGATCCTGATCGCCAACGGCTGGATGCAGCATCCGGTCGGCATGGAATTCAATCCGGATACCGTAAGGCATGAGATGGTGGATTTCTGGGCGGTTGCAGGCAACCCTTCCGCTGTCAGCAAGTTCTTCCATAGCGTCTTCAGCGGCTGGATGACCGGGGCGGTCTTCGTGATCGGCATCAGCTGCTGGTATCTCCTGAAGAAACGTCAGGTCAGATTCGCGAAAGCCAGCATCAGGATCGCCTCCATCATCGGTATCATCGGTACCGTGGCCGTCATCTTCTCCGGAGACATTTCCGGTGTCCAGATGGGCAGATACCAGCCGATGAAACTGGCTGCGGCGGAAGGGCTGAAGGACGGAGGCCAGCGAGCACCGTTCTCCATCGTGCCGGGCGTGGAAATCCCGGGCATGCTTTCCATTCTGGCCACCCATGATCTGGACGGATATGTACCGGGCATCAACGATCTGATCGATGGCTACACCACTCCGGAGGGAGAGACCTTCCCTTCCGTACAGGAAAAGATGGCTCAGGGTCAGGCGGCTCTCGAAGCTTTCAAGATTTACCGCGAGAATGTCGGGATCAACGACAGCATCGCAGCAGTCGCGAGAGCTCAGCTGCGCGAGCACCAGCAATATTTCGGCTATGCTTACCTGGACAAGCCGGAGGATGCCGTGCCGTCCGTACCGGTCCTCTTCTGGACCTTCCGTATCATGGTAGGCATCGGAACTCTCCTGCTGCTGGTGATGATCCTTGTCTGGTGGTTCGAGCGCAAGAACAAGATCGAACGGATGAAATGGCTCCAGTGGACCGGACTGCTCTCCATCCCGTTCGTCTACATCGCCGGCCAGGCCGGCTGGATGCTGTGCGAAGTCGGACGTCAGCCATGGGCCATCCAGGACATCCTGCCGGTCAATGCCGCCGTCACCAGCGCCAGCGTCACCGCAGTACAGACGACTTTCTTCATTTTCCTGGCCATCTTCACGTTCTTCCTCATCGTGGAGCTGCGCATCCTCATCAGGGCCATCAAGAAAGGGCCGGAAGGAACAGAACAGGAGGAGCAACCTTTAAACTAAGACAACTATGTTCACGATAGAATTTCTACAGCAATATTGGTGGGTGATCATCGCGCTGCTCGGCGGTCTGCTGGTCTTCCTGCTCTTCGTACAAGGAGCCAACGCCATGATCTTCGTCGCCGGCAAGAACGAGACGGAACGTCAGATGATGGTCAATTCCACGGGAAGGAAATGGGAACTGACCTTCACGACCCTGGTCACTTTCGGCGGTGCCTTCTTCGCCTCTTTCCCGCTTTTCTACAGTACCAGCTTCGGGGGCGCTTTCTGGCTCTGGGTCGCCATCCTGATCACCTTCGTTTTCCAGGCCGTTTCCTATGAATTCCAGAACAAGGCCGGCAACGTGATCGGACGGAACGCTTTCCGGGCTTTCCTGACCGTGAACGGTCTGCTCGGTCCCTTCCTCCTCGGCGTGGCGGTCTGCACCTTCTTCACCGGTTCTGAATTCACCGTCGACAAAAGCGCCCTCTTCGATGTGGCGGCTCCGACCATCAGCACCTGGAGTAACGAATGGCACGGCCTGGAAGCCCTCGGCAACCTGACGAACGTGACCTTCGGTCTGGCCGTGATGTTCCTGGCCATCTGCCTGGGCCTGCTCTACCTGCTCAGCAATATCAGAAGCGAGACCCTGGAAAGACGTTTCCGGAAATACCTGATGAGCACAGCTCTGGTCTTCGCCCTGCTTTTCGTGACGGCAACTGCCTTCATCCTGATTTCTGACGGTTATGCGGTCGAGAACGGACGCGTGAGCCTCGAACCTTATAAATACTGGCATAATCTGCTGGCTATGCCAGGTACCGCCGCTCTCTTCGTCCTGGGTGTCGTCCTGGTACTGACCGGTCTCTTCGGAACAGCCTTCTGCAAAGGCTTCAGACATGGAATCTGGTATGCGGGCACGGGTACCGTCACCACGGTGATGGCCCTGTTCTTCCTGGCCGGCTTCAACGGAACAGCCTACTACCCTTCCACGACGGATCTGCAGAGTTCATTGACCTTGAGCAACAGCAGCTCAAGCGCTTTCACCCTTACCGTCATGACCTGGGTATCCTTCCTGATCCCGGCTGTCCTGGCCTACATCGTCTATGCGTGGAGGCAGATGGATCGGAAACCGATCACGAAAAACGAAATTGAGAATACGGATCTGAAATACTGATCCCTACATCTTACGATATTCACTCGGTGTCAAGCCAGTCTGTCCTTTGAAGAATTTATAAAAGACAGACTGGCTTGTAAAGTTCAGTTTATACACGATTTCGGAAATGGTGAGATCCGAATATTTGAGCATGTTCTTCGCTTCCAGGACAATGAAGGAATTGATCCAGTCCGGGGCGGAGATGCCGCTGACCGACTTGATGATCTTCGAGAGATATTTCGGGGTCAGATAGAGCTTGTCCGCATAGAAGCCGACCGTGCGCTCCGATACATGATATTCCGTCACCAGTTTCAGGAAATCCTCGAAGATAGCCTTGGCACGGGTGGATTTCTCCCTGGAACCTTGATGAGCGATGGCAAGATGCTTCGACCAGATCGAAGAAAAGAGGTAGAAGACCGAAGAAATCAGTGAACCTAAGATTTCACGTTTGTTTCCGAGCTCCGTCACCATGATGGATTTCGCGGTAAGAAAATAATGACGGAGAAGCTCCAGTTCCGCCTCGTCGAGGACAACGCAAGGATCCGACAGGACCCCCATGCTCTCATTGAAGAGATTGTTGAAGTCCACATTGATCGAAGAGAAGAAATCCTTGGAGATCGCTACGACCAGCAGACGGACCGGCTCATTCCCCTGACGGGAAATGCGGAAGATATTACCGGGTACATTGACCAGCAAGGTATTCTTCTTCACATGGAAAGTCTGCAGATTGATGTCGATGTCCAGATCTCCCGACACACAGAAAAACGCTACGTAACCATCGACCCGACAAGGATATTCGATCGTATGGAACTGATAGCCAAGATCAAAGTCGGCAATGAAGAAATCATTGTCCATTTCCGTGTCCATGTAATCCGGAAACAAAGTCTTGAATTTCCGGACGTCGATTGTCTGCATAGCGTCCATAGTGTCTTCTGTTTTTTTGTCGGTGGCGCATTTGAATTTTATCCAAAGGTCGTAATTTCCGACAAAAAAACAAAAAAAACTCTATTTTCTATTTCTTTTCTTCCTCTTCAAGATCCCATCCGCCACCGAGTGCCTTGTACAGGCGGATGATGGCAAGGTACTCGTCACGCAAGGCGTTGCTGTAATCGATCTCAGCCTTGAAGTAGCTTCGCTGCGCATCCAGGATATCGATGTACTGGATGTAACCGGTCTGGAGCTGGTAACGCGTCAGGTCAACATATTTGGCGGCAGCATCCTTCAGATTACCCATGAGCACGACCTGCTCACGAGTGGAATTGAAGGTCACCACGGCATCATTGACCTCCTTGAAAGCCTCCAGCACTTTCTGCTCATAGCCATGACGTTTCTGGTCATAAGCTTTGATGGCAGCCTCATATTTGGCTTTCCTTGCCCCGAAATGGAAGAGCGGCGCGGCGACTTCCCCGAGAGCATAGGCCCATGGTGAAGAGAAGAAACCTTCGATACCGCTGCCTTCCAGACCTCCCTGGAGGTTGATGCGGAAGCTAGGGAAACGCTCTGCCCAGGTAATGCCGACCTTCGCGGCCGCAGCCTGAAGTCCCTGCTCTGCAGCCCGCAGGTCAGGACGACGGCTGACCAGTTCGGACGGAATCCCGACGAGGTTCAGCTGCGGAACTCTATGCTGATCGATGATACGAGAACGTTCGACGGAAGATGGATAGCTGCCGCAGAGCAAAGAGATCTCATTCTCCTTGATACGGATCTTTTTCTCCAGTTCCGGAATCATGGCCGCGGTCTTCGCATATTCAACCTGAGACTGCTGGTAAGGAATCTCCGTCGTCAGTCCCCCGTCGAAACGAAGACGAGCATGATGCACGTTCTCTTCACGGGTAGTGAGCGTGTTGCGCACGATCGCCAGTTCATTGTCCAGGGCGACCAGTTCATAATATGCGGTAGCCACTTCTGCGATCAGCGACATCTGAGTCGCGCGCTGCGCCTCAAGAGAAGACAGATATTCGGCTTTGGCCTGCCGATCCGTCCAGCGGATCTTGCCGAAGAAGTCGATTTCCCAGGAAAGGGAGGCTTTCAGTCCAGGTTCTACCCTGGTCTTCTGACTTCCGTCCGGACTCTGGTTGAATTCGTAAGTCGTATAGCCCCTTGCATCCAGCCCCGGATACCAACCGGCCCGTGCAAGACGGTGGAGCTGTCCCAGTTCCATCACCCGGTCTGCCGCGACAAGCATGTTCTTGTTCCGCTCCAGACTTTTATGGATAAGATCGGTCAGCAAACTATCCGTGATCAGTTCAGACCACTTCAGATCGGCCAGGCAAAGTGAGTCTGCCTCACCTCCGGGAACGATGGTCTGCGGCAAGTCCAGTTCCGGTGCCGCACAACGGCGCGGGGTTGAACAGCTGCCCGCCAGCAACAGGACCGTCAGTCCTGCCAGAAAGATTGATCTGCATTTCATTTCTTGCTCCTTTTCTTTCTTGATTTCAAATTATAGATCCACACGAAGAAGAACGGGACGAAGATGATACCGACCGTGATGGCGACGATCATACCGAAGAACACTCCGACACCGATACTGTGACGGCTTGCGCAACCAGGTCCCGAGGCGATGACCAGCGGAAGCATGCCCAGGACGAAGGTCAATGAGGTCATCACGATCGGACGGAAACGCATGACTGCAGCACGGCAAGCCGCTTCAGCGACCGGTACTCCTTCTTTCTCGACCAGTTCCTTGGCGAACTCGACAATCAGGATCGCGTTCTTGGCCGCCAGACCGATAAGCATCACCAGACCGATCTGGAAATACACGTTGTTCTCCAGGCCGAAGACCCAGATGGCCAGGAAGGCACCTACGCAGGCTATCGGAAGAGACAGCAGGACAGCGATCGGAATGCTCCAGCTTTCGTACTGCGCTGCCAGGAACAGGAAGACGAAGAGGAAGGCCAGCATCATCACGAGACCGACCTGGCCGCTCTGTTTCTTCTCCTGATAGGACATACCGCTCCACTCGATACCGATTTCTTTCGGAAGCTTCTCCCGAGCGATCTCCTCCAGGATTTCCATCGCCTGACCGGAACTGTAGCCGGAAGCTGCCTCACCGGAGATGGTCGCCGCATTGTACATGTTGAAACGCTTGATGGTTCCAGGTCCTGTCGTGTAGGAAGTCTTTCCCAGCGATGTGATCGGAATCATCTTTCCGCCGGTTCCTCTCACGAAATACAGGTTCATGTTGTCACGGCTCATACGGTAAGGAGCATCAGCCTGAATATAGACCTTGTATACACGGTTGAACAGATTGAAGTCATTGACATAGACAGAACCGGTGAAAGCCTTCATCGTCGTGAACACGTCTGAAACGGATACACCCATGAGTTTGGCTTTGTCCCTGTCTACATCCAGATACAGCTGAGGAATATCGCTCTGCATGCTGGAAGAAAGTCTGGAGAGTTCCTTCCGCTGCTGGGCATAGTACAGCAAGGTATCCGTCGCATTCTGAAGGTCATTGTAAGTCATGTTGCCCTTCGCTTCCAGCACCATCTCGAAACCACCGGAACTACCCATTCCCGGGATGACCGGAGGAGAACTGAGGAAGACCTTGCTTTCAGGATAAGTGCTGAATTCCGCACGGACCTTGTCCATGAACTTCGGCAGATCCTGATCCAGACGTTCCTCCCATGGTTTCATGATGACGGTCAGCTGACCTCTGGACTGGTTCGTACCCACACGAGGACTGGAACCATTGACATTGAGCACATGAGCGACATCCGGCTGAGCCATCAGCCAGGTCATCGCACGATCCATGACTTCACGGGTGCGCTCGAGCGTCGCACCTTCCGGAAGTTCCAGTTCCACGGTGAAGTAGCCCTGGTCCTCCTGCGGGATGAAGCTCTGAGGAACCAGACGGATCAGGACCCAGATCAGCACGATGCAGACACCGAAAGTCGCGAAGATGCGTTTCGGGTATCTGAGGGACCTGCCGACCAGTCTTTCATAGAGGAGTCCGCCCTTGTCCAGCCAACGGTTGATCGCACGGAAGAGAATGTTCTTCTTACCTTCCTCCTTTTCCGATTCCGGTTTGAGGAAGATGGAACACATCACCGGGCTCAAAGTCAAAGCGACGACCGTGGAGATGATCACGGACACCGTGATGGTGATGGAGAACTGACGGAACAGGATACCGGACATACCGGAAAGGAAGCTGACCGGAATGAACACGGCGCAGAGCACCAGGGACATGGCCACCAGCGCACCGCCGATCTCTCCCATCGCCTTCTTCGTCGCATCCCGCGGCGAGAGCTTTTCCTTCTTCATGATACGGTCGACGTTCTCGACCACGACTATGGCATCATCGACCACCGTACCGATCGCCAGGACGAGACCCAGCAAGGTCATCGTGTTCAGGGTGAAGCCGGCCATGAGCATGACTCCGAAGGTTCCGATAAGGGAAATCGGCACCGCAATAGCCGGGATAAGGGTCGCCCGCCAGCTCTGCAGAGACAGGAACACGACCAGAATCACCAGGATCAGCGCTTCGAACAACGTCTTGTACACTTCACTGATGGACTGGGAGATATAGGTAGTCATATCAAAAGGGATATCATAGGTGATACCCTCCGGAAAATTCTTGCTGATGTCTTCCATGCACTCCCGGATGGCGGCTGACACTTCCATGGCATTCACGCCCGGAATCATGCGGATATCCATCACCGCAGCGTTCTCGCCGTCGATTCCGGATTCCGTATTGTAGGAAGAAGCATCCAGGGAAATGTTCGCGACGTCGCGCAGACGGAGGATGGCTCCGTCCGGATCCGCCTTGATGACGATATCCTCGAACTCCTCAACCTTGGAGAGACGGCCCTTCGCCGTGATCGGGATGGTCACGTCCACCCCGGTGATCGGCTGCTGACCGATGACACCGGCCGCGGACTCACGATTCTGCTCCCTCAACGCATCCTGCAGGTCCTTGACCGTCAAGCCCAATGAAGCCAGACGTTCCGGCAGGACCTTGATCTGCATGGCATAGTAGCGGCTTCCGACATTGGAGACACGGCCGACGCCAGGCACACGTTTGAGCATATCCAGAATATTGATGGTCGCATAGTTGCTCAGATAGATCTCATCGAACTTCGGATCGCTGGACTTCAGCGTGATGGTCATGAGCTTGCTCGTCGCCTGCTTGTCGATGGAAATACCGTTCTGCACGACTTCGGCCGGAAGGCGGGATTCCGCTTCCTTCAGACGGTTCTGGATCTCGACAGCCGCGATATCGGCATCCGTATCGATGTCGAAAGTGATGGTAGAAGAGAAACTACCGGTATTGGAACAGCTGGACTCCATGTAGATCATGCCTGGAGTACCGTTGAGCTCCTGTTCGATCGGGGTCGCAACGGCCTGAGATACCGTTTCAGCACTAGCTCCCGGATAGTAAGCCGATACTTTGACGACCGGCGGCACGATCGAAGGATATTGGTCTACCGGCAACAAGGTCATTCCGATCAGTCCCACCAGTACGATGACGATGGAAACGACGGTCGAGAAGACCGGCCGGTCAATGAAGAAATCACTTTTCATCCGCGATAGTTTTTACAGGTTCATCAGTTGCTGCTGCCGGCTCGGACATTTCTGCAGAGGTCGTCTTTTCTGCCGGCTTCACTTCTTTATAGATCGGATCGACCTTCATGCCGTGGGTAAGCTTGTGGTAACCTTCGACGACGATGTGCTCATCCGCTCCGAGACCACGTTCCACCACGACGATGTTCCCGACTTCCGGGCCAAGTTCAATGAAACGTTTCTCGACGACATGATCCTTACGCACGACGAAGATGTAGGCTCCTCCCTTCTCGATCACGACGGCCTTGCGCGGCACGATGATCGCATCCTCATGGACATCCAGCAGAAGTTTCACCTTGGTCAGCTGTCCCGGAAGCAGGATCTGATCCGGATTCGCCATTTCAGCACGGACAGAGAAAGTTCCGGTATTCGGATCTACCTGAGGATCCGCGAAATCCACGATACCCTTCATCGGATATTGCGAGTTGTCAGCCAGGGTGATGGTGATATACGGATTCCAGTTCCTGTCATCAAGCGTATGGCCGAGCTGCACGTTCCTTTCCTTGCTCTTGAGATAATCCAGCGCCGTCATGCTGAAATCGACGCGGACGGTATCGCTCTTCACGACGGTAGCCAGCAGAGAAGCTCCTCCCGGACCGACAAGAGTACCGTTGTCGACATAACGTTCACTGATGTAACCGGAAATCGGCGAGCAGACGGTCGTGTAGCTCAGAGCGATCTCCGCCTGCGTCAGGTCCGCCTCACTCATGATGACGGCTGCATTCGCGCTCTCATAGGCAGCGGTCGCGTTGTCCAGGTCGAGGCGGCTGGCCGCATTCTGCTCGAAAAGCGGACGGATCCTCTCCAGGTCACGGCTGGCTTTGAGAGCGAGTGCCTTGTCTTTGTTCAGCTGAGCTTTCGCCTTCTCTACCTTCGCCTTGTAAAGCTTCGGGTCAATGACGAAAAGGACATCGTTCTTATGAATATAGGTACCCTCCTCGAAAAGCATCTCTTCAAGATAGCCTTCCACACGGGCACGGATCTCCACGAACTGCTGGGCACGGATCTTGCCGGCATACTCTCCGTAGATCTCGACGTCATCGACCTGTACAGGCTCGACTTCAACGACCGGATATATCGGTGCTTCCGGTTCCGGCCAGGTCAGCCAGACAGCCAGCCCTGCCGCGGCGATCAAAAATACTGCCAGCACATACCAGACCCATTTCGGGGTTCTTCTCACTTTCTTGATTTTTCCCACGACCTTGGTTCCGGTCCGCTGGATTTTCTCTGTAGGAATGTTGATTTGCATGTCTTCTGTAATTTTAAGGGCGCAAATGTAGAAATAATCTGCAATGCAGCAATTAAAAGGTAGTTTTTTTTCGTAGAATAGGTATAATCGGCAAAAATTATTCCAATTTGTGAATTTTGGACGAATTGCTTAGACCAAGTGGCGTTTTTTTTGCATTTCGAGAAAGCTATGGTATCTTTACTCTTCCGATCGGAAGACCGGGAAACAGTTACAGAACAACAGAAAACGAAAATATGATGAACAAACATTTGAAACGTGGACTGATTGCTGCCGGAAGTGTACTGGCGGCACTTGTCCTGCTCATTTTCCTCGGCCCTACCCTCTTCAAGGGCAAGATCACCGAGATCGTGAAACACGAAGCCAACGAAATGCTGGTCGCGAAGCTGGATTTCCAGGACCTCAACCTCAGTCTGTGGAGACATTTTCCGCACGCCTCCATTGAACTTACCGGCTTGAAGCTGACGGCGGACGAACGCTTCGGCAACGAAGACATCCTGAGTGCAGACCGTGTCTCCGCAGTCGTGAAACTGACCTCTCTCTTCAGCGATGACGGGATCGAGATCACGAAAGTATTCATCAGACGTCCTTATGTGAACGGCAAGAAGAATGCTGATGGCCAGGTGAACTGGGACATCATGAAACCGGACGACGAACCTGAGGCAGAAGAAGTCGAGACTCCGGAAAAGGAATCGGCCGCAGAAGAGCCTTCCGGCTTCAAGCTGCAGCTGAAGGATTTCAGGATCCAGGATGCCGGCATCCGCTATGCAGATGACAGCTCGCACCTGTATGTCAGCACGAGCCCGGTCTCATTGACCTTGAAAGGTGACCTGTCCGCAGCGCAGAGCCTTCTGCAGCTGGAACTCGGGCTGGAGAAAGTCAACCTGACTTCCGGTTCAGCACAGCTGGTCAAGGACGTGGACCTGGGCCTCATCGCGGAAGTCGCCGCGGATCTGGAGAACAACCGTTTCGAATTCAAGGACAACCGGCTGGACATCAATGACATCGAGCTGACCCTCGACGGATGGGCAGCTCTGCTGGAAGAAGGAATGGACCTGGACATCAAGGCGGGCTGCGAGAAAGTGAGATTCAAGGACATCCTTTCACTGGTCCCGGCTTTCTATACCAAGGATTTCAAGGAACTGACGGCTGACGGCGGGCTGGACCTCTCTCTCTGGGCAAAAGGAAAGATGGTCGGAGAACAGTTCCCCGCCTTCGGTCTGAAGACGGAGATCACGAACGGAAGCTTCAAATATGCCGCATTGCCGAAAGCAGTCAAGGACATTCACCTGGATCTGAAAGTGAACAATCCGGGCGGCGTGCTGGACAAGACGGTCGTGGACATTCCGGACTTCTCCTTCACCATGGCCGGAAACAGCCTGCGTACTTCCCTGCACGCCCATCATCTGATGAGTGACCCGGGCGCCAAGGTTTCCGCGGTCGGAAAATTCGATTTCGGAGCCATCAAGGACGTCTATCCGCTGGATGAGGGCATGAGCCTGGCCGGCCTGCTCACCGCAGACCTGAAAGCCGAGGGTCGGATGTCCTGCATCGAGAAAGAGCGTTGGGACAAACTCAGCGCGAGCGGTGATTTCGCGATCGAAGGACTGGACGTGAAACTGCCGGACCTGCCGCAGATGCGCGTGAACAAGGCCGCTGCCAGCATCACTCCACAATACATGAACCTCAGCACCCTGGATGCCCGCTTCGGAAAGAGCGACCTGAAAGCGGACGGACGGCTGAGCAACTGGATGGCCTACCTGCTGAGCGGAGACAAGATCAAGGGTGAGCTGAACCTGAAGTCCAATCTGCTGGATCTCAATGAATTCATGAGTTCCGATGAGGGGACTGAAGAAGCACCGGCTGAAGAGAAGGCTCCGGCAAGTTCCGAGGAAGAAGCTGCGGCCAGCGAGTCCGCCGGAGCGATCAAGGTACCGGAGAATCTCGACCTCCGGTTGACGACCGTGCTGAAAGAGATCCGCCTGAACAAGATGAACATTACCAATGTGGCCGGAATGATGACCGTCAAGAATGGAAGATTGGCCCTGGATGGTCTGCACCTGAACATTTTCGACGGTACGGCCACTGCTTCCGGACATTATTCGACTGCGGAAGATGCGAATCGTCCGGACGTGAAGATGGCCCTTTCCTTCAAGGACGCTTCCTTCAAGAAGACCTTCGAAGAACTGGAAATGGTCCAGAAGATGATCCCGATCTTCGAGAAGACCGGAGGCAGCTACGCCCTGAAAGCAGATATCCATACCCGTCTGGACCGGAACATGTCTCCTGAGCTGATGACGATGACCGCCAACGGTGAGATCAGTTCCGAAAAGATCGATCTCCAGAAGATCACGGTCTTCGAGAAACTGGCTGATGCCTTGAACAACGATAAGCTGCGCCACATCCAGGCCAAGGATATACGGATCAGTTTCCATATCAAGGACGGCAGGATCATCACCAAACCGTTCGACCTGAAGATGGGCAGCATCAACATCCGCTTCAACGGCTCTACGGGTCTGGACCAGAGCATCGACTATGTCGCTACCGCCCAGTTGCCGCAGACCGGCAAGAGCCTCATCCAGAACATTCCGATCACCATCAAAGGTACCTTCTCCGCGCCGGTCATCGGAGTAGACATGAAGTCTGTCGCGGATGAAGCAGTGAACAACATCGTCGAGGATGCCAAGGAGAAGGCCAAGGAAGCGATCGGCAACAAACTGGAAGAAGCCGGTGTGAAGCTTCCTGCCAATGATATCGAGAGCAAGGTGGCTCGGATCCGCGAGAACGCGAAGAAAGCGGGCGACAAACTGATCGAGGAAGCCGAGAAAGCCAAGGCAAAGATGTACGAGAAGGCAGACGGTCAAGGAAAATTCCAGGCAGCGCTGACCCGGAAAGCCGGGGACCAGCTGGTCGTAGAAGCCCGGAAGCAGGCTGCGAAGCTGATGCAGGAAGCGGAAACGAAAATAGAGAAGCTCAAAGCTGGGGAAACTGCAGAATGATCCGACTCCCCTGCTGGATATGAAGAAAGGCTTGGAACGAAGATGTTCCAAGCCTTTTTTCGTCATCTTCCTGCGCTGATGCCTTGTCAGAGCGCCTGAGAAGAGTTTCCCTGTACTAGTGCTGCTGCCAGAGACGGCTGGCCACCGCATACATCTTGCCGATGAGCTTGCCAGGACGATAGATGCCTTTGCGGACACCATGATCACGGCCCGACTCCAGCCGCTTGCGGAAAATATGGTACCAGGCAGCCAGAACGACTCCCTTCAGGATGCTGGAGACCGTGATGCTGAGCCAGATACCGTTCAGTCCGAGCGACGGCACCTGCATGAGCGCATAGGCGAACGGCAGACGAAGACCGGTCAGTACGACTCCGACGATGGCCGGCGGCGTGGTTCTTCCGCAACCGTTGAACGCACCGGCGGTCACGGACTCGATGGAGACGAAGATCTGGGACATGGCCAGGATGAACATGTAGTCACGGCCGGCGTCCAGTGTCTGGGGTTCATTGACAAAGATGCCGAAAAGTTCCCGACCGAAGAAAATGAAGGCGAAGGTCGCGATGCCGGAAAACACCAGCGCAAGCTTCATGGTATAGGAATAGCCTTTGCGGATCCGCTCGAAATTCCTTGCGCCGTAGTTCTGTCCGACAAAGGAAGCCAAGGCGGTCGAGAAACCGGCTCCGGTCATCCAGGTGATCGCCTCGATCTGGGCACCGATGCTCTGCACGGCCACACCGGTATGGCCCCAGGTGGAAGCCATGCTGCCGAGGGTCATGGAAAACATGGAGAACAAGGCACTCTGGGCACTCACCGGAACACCGAGTTTCGCGATGCGGCTGATGAAGGTTCCGCGCGGATGAGTCAGAAAATGCAGTTTGCCGATAGCAGAACGCCTGATGAAGAGCTTCGTCACGAAGATGGAATAGACGATGAACTGGGAGAAGGCGGTCGCGATCGCGGCTCCAGCCGTTCCTAAACCCGGTATCGGACCGGCCCCGTAGATCAGGAGCGGATCCAGGATCATGTTGAAGACCAGACCGATGGTCACGATCTTCAGCGGCGTCTTGCTGTTTCCCTGTCCGTTGTAAAGTCCGCTGAAAGTATTGTTGTTGAACGTGAAGAAGATACCCGGCGCGACGATCTTCATGTATTCCACGGCCAGACCGGACACATGGTCGTCCAGGCGGAAGAATGCGACCAGACCCGGTGCCGTGATGAAGATGAAGAGTGCATAGACCAGGGCCATGATGGCGGACAAGGTCGCCGCCTGGTTCGCATAGACTTTCGCCAGAATCTTCTTGCCGGCGCCCAGACTCTGGGATACCGTCACTTCCGCACCGACCTTCCCCGTGAAGGACAGCGCATTGCACAGCCAGGTAAAGAAGCCGGCCACACCTACGGCTGCGACACTTTCGCTGCTCAGATGCCCCAGCCAGATCATGTCCGTCATGTTGTAGGCCATCTGAACGAAGGAGGCCGTAATGAGCGGAATAGCCATTGACCAGATATCTTTCCGGATATTTCCTTGTGTAAGATCTCTCATTTCAGTTCACGTTTTTCAGAAAGGGTGCAAAAGTACAAAATATTTCCAGATAAAGTGGCTCGGTATTTGCATGAAATATACGTTTCCTCAAAACAGAAAAGCATAGATGAGCAAATTCGGCATCGACATCACATACGGCCTGATGAAAGGCCTGGGTAAACTTCCATTGAAATTCCACCATGGCTTCGGCCGCTTCCTTTCCTGGTTCGCCAGTTCAGTCCTGCAATACCGCAAGGGCGTGGTCTACGTGAACCTGGCCAGGGCGTTCCCGGACAAGAACAACCGGGAACTGGAGCAGATCGCCAATGATTTCTACCGGCATTTCGGAGAGGTCTTCGCTGAAGCCGTCTGGTTTGCCGGAGCGACTCCGAAACGTCTGCGCAAGCAGAAGATCTGCCGGCTGACGAATCCGGAGGTACTTGCAGAAGCCTGGAAAAACAGCCCGAGCGTCATGATGCTGACCTCCCACTGCGGCAACTGGGAACTGATCGGAGGTATCCGCTCCTACAATGAACGCCCGGAACTGGACGAAGTATTCGACGAGCGCCACATCAGCATCGCCTACAAGCAGCAGAGCAGCAAAGTCTGGGATGAGGTGCTGAAGAAGACGCGTTCCAGCCCCGTGGACCACTATCAGGGCCTGGTCGAGACCCGACAGATTCTCCGTCACGTGATGGAACATCGGAACGAAAAGAGAATGTATATCTTCATCGCGGACCAACGTCCTTACCAGACTCCGGTAGAAGTCGGTGAATTCATGCACCAGCACACCTACGGCATGGTCGGCGGCATGAAACTGGCCCACAAGCTGAAAATGGCCGTCGTCTACCTGAAAATGGTCCGGAAAGCTCCCGGGAAATACGAGATGACCTTCGTTCCTCTTGCCGCCGACGCCTCGCAATGCGAACCGGAAGAACTGATGAAGACCTATTTCCACGAACTGGAAAAAGAAATCAACGAGACTCCGGCCAACTATCTATGGAGCCATAAACGCTGGAACTAATCCGGCGAACGCTTGAGCAGCCTTCTGAAACAGTAGGCTGCTTTTCATTGTACAAAGCGAGAAAATGACTAACTTTAAAATCTCGAACTTAAAACAGATCAACGGAAAATGAAAAGAATCTTGACTTTACTGGCGTTCCTGCTCGCTGCAGGGACAGCGCTGCCGGCACAGAATTACTCGCTGGCCTCCAGATTTTCCCGGGCCAATGTCCGGAAGATGGTATTCTCGACCAAGGTATCCCCTATCTGGTTCCAGAATTCCGATAAATTCATCTACAGCTGGAGTACATCCAAGGGAACCGAGTACTATCTGGTAGATCCGGAAAAGAAGACGAAGACCGCCATCTTCGACATGGACCGGCTGGCCATGCAGCTGACGAGCCTCACGAAAGACCCGGTCGATGCCCAGCACATCGAGCTGCAGCACCTCCAGCTGGAAGAAGACCGCTACCTCACCTTCATGGTGAACGGTTCCCAGAAACGGATCTTCGAGAAGAACGACTCTTCGGAAATCGCCAAGAAGAAAAGAGAATCCAAGCAGAATTTCCATTTCAGATATGACCTCCGGACCGGCAAGCTGGAAGACGAGACCCTGGCCAAGCAGGACCTCGAGAACAGCTACCCTTACTTCATCTCCGTTTCTCCGGACGGAAAGAGCGGCGTCTATGTGAAGAACCGCAACCTCTACCTGATGGATGCGGAGAACATGGCGAAAGCGGCGAAGGACAAGAAGGACAGCACCCTGGTGGAAATCCAGCTGACGACCGACGGCACAGCCGACTTCGCCTGGGGTTCCGACAACTACATGGGTGACACGGTCACCGACTCCACCGAGCGCCACCGCCCTTATTATATAGCATGGTCCCCGGATTCCAAGAAATTCGCGACTTTCAGATGGGACATGTCCAAGATCAAGGACTACTGGGTGATCAACTCGACCTCCACTCCTCGTCCGACCCTGGAGACCTATAAATATCAGATGCCGGGAGAGCCGGGCTATAACGGCACCCTCCACCTTTTCGATCTGACGGACAGAAGTTCGAAAGAGATCAAGGTCGATCGCTGGAAAGAACAGGATCTGAACTTCGAATATGCGGATTACTCGATCGCCGACCGCGACAAGGAACAGTTCCGCCACAGGCTGACCTCTGTCTGGAAAGGAGACGAAAACGGCTTCTACATGCTGCGCCAGAGCCGCGACCAGAAGAACTTCGACCTCTGCTATGTGCCTGTGACCGCTGATTCCGTCCAGGTCGTGCTGACTGAAAGTCTGAACACCTATGTCGAGAGCCGCCCTATCACTCAGGTCAATGGGGGCAGACAGTTCGTCCAATGGTCCGAGCGCAACGGCTGGGCCAACCTCTATCTCTATAATGCGGACGGAACCCTGGTGCGCAACCTGACCGAAGGCGCCTACCATGTCGACCGTGTACTCGGGGTCAATGAGAAAGACCGCTACCTCATCTTCTCCGCCTGCGGGGTCAACAAGGACGAGAATCCTTACCAGAAGCACACCTACAAGGTATCGTTCGACGGCGGTGACATCGTACCGCTGGACCTGCCGGACATGGATGTCGAGGCTCAGGTCGCTGAAGACGGACGTTACTTCGTCGCCAATTATTCCAGGATCGACCACCAGCCAGGCTCCGCGCTCTACAATGCCCGGACCGGCAAGAAAGTCATGGACCTCGAGGAAGCCGATCTTTCCCTGCTGCTGGAAGCCGGCTACAAGTTCCCGGAGCGCTTCAAGGTGAAAGCGGCGGACGGAGTCACCGACCTCTACGGAGAGATCTACAAACCTTATGATTTCGACCCGGAGAAGTCCTATCCGATCATCGACTATGTCTATCCAGGCCCTCAGATAGAGGCCAATGATATCCGTTGGAGACCTTGCAGCAACCGCACGGACCGCCTGGCCCAGCTTGGCTTCATCGTCATCACCGTCGGCAACCGCGGCGGACATCCGGACCGTTCCAAATGGTATCACAACTACGGTTACGGCAACCTCCGTGACTACGGACTGGCTGACCAGAAATACGCTATCGAACAGCTGGCTGACCGCTATGACTGGATCGATCTGGAACGAGTCGGCATCCATGGACATTCCGGCGGAGGCTTCATGTCCACCGCTGCAATCCTCACCTATCCGGACTTCTTCAAAGTAGCCGTTTCCTGCGCCGGCAATCATGACAACAGGATCTACAACCGCTGGTGGAGCGAACAGCACAACGGCTATGATCCGGAAAACCAGGCCGGCACCTACCAGATCGGCACGAACCCGGAACTGGCCAAGAACCTGAAAGGCCATCTGATGCTCGTGCACGGTGACATTGACAACAATGTCCATCCTGCCAATACCATCAGAGTCGTGGACGCGCTGATCAGGAACAACAAGCGCTTCGACCTGCTCATCCTGCCGGGCCAGCGCCACGGCTTCGGAGACATGGACGAATATTTCTTCTGGAGGATGGCAGATTATTTCAGCGAATGGCTGCTGGGCGACAGCAAGCGCGCTGAAGTTGAAATGTCAGACCTCATCAACGGAAAATGATCTGTCGGACGAAACCGAAAAGCATAGAACCGGTCATCAATGACCGAAAAGGAAACCGAGGTACAGCCGCGGACCGTTCGGCCGGGACAGACTTCCGTTCCGGATCGCCAGCAGCCAGTCCAGCTTGAAGCTGAGCCGGAACCGGGAAGTGACCCGGATCTCGATACCGATATAAGGATCCAAGGCAAAGAAGCCCCCCTTATGAAAAACGGCATTCCCCTCCGGAATCCAGTCACCGCTGCTTCCTTCCAGCAGATGAAAATCAGTCTGAGAGCCGCCTCCTATGGTCAGACCGCCATAGGGGGCGACTTTTCTGTACTGTCCCCAACCCTCCAGGAGAAGACCGGACCAGAAAGTACGGATGTAACCGTCGTTCTTCAGATTCATGGTAGAGACATAACCTTCAGTTCCGACCCTCAGATGTTTCCAGAGATGGATCTTCACCGCGCCACCGATCCCTTTCGTGAAACCCGAAGCGGAATAGTCGGAATGACCGGTATCGAAAAGATAGCCGGCATGCAGCATCATGCCGCCGGAAAAACCTTGATAGACGCGGGTCCTGGTCTTCAAGGAATCAACGGATGCGACAGGCTCTCCTACCGGTCGGGAAAAAAGGGTTGAAGTGATGGCGAGTGCGGTCAGCACCAGAAAAAGTCGTTTCATATCCACGGATTAAGCCACAAAGATAGGAAAACTGACGAATATCGATAAGACCGTAAAATAAAAAGAAGCCGGACGGCATCACTGCACTCCGACTTCCTATCTCTGTGTTAAATTGGTTATTATTCTACGTGGTTATTAGTAGTGTTTTTAATTATGTTTTTCGTATGGGCTGCTAAGGTAGGACAAAAAAAATGACTGTGCAACTATTCCGCGGAAAATTTTCAGAATATTTCAAAAAAAACCTTACCTTTATTGAATTCAAATGCAAAAACAGAGATTTTATGAAAAATAGTAAGAAACTGATCATCAGTCTGACCTCCGTACTTGCCGTACTGGTCATCGCTGTCGTTGCAGGCGGCCTGTATCTGGTAAGCTATGCCTTGACTCCGGAAATGATGACACCGGAAGAAGCGGAAAAGATCACGAGAGAGCGCCACGATGTCATCAATCCATGGCTGGACAGTCTGCAGACCTGCCAAGCTTTGAAAGACACCTTCATCGTCGCTCCTGACGGGTTGAAGATGCACGCCATGTATGCCGCCGCATCAGAACCGACCACCAGGACCGCCGTACTGGTCCATGGCTATACGGATCAAGCCGTGGAAATGCTGCACATCGGCTACCTTTACCACCATGACCTCGGTTATAATATCCTGATGCCGGACCTGCGCCATGCCGGACAGACCGGTGGACCGGCCGTCCAGATGGGCTGGAAAGACCGGCTGGATGTCGAGCAGTGGATCAGCGTCGCTCCGGAACTGTTCGGGGAGAACCTGGAAATCGTCGTGCACGGCATATCCATGGGCGCAGCCACGACCATGATGCTCTCCGGAGACGAGCTGCCTTCTACCGTAAAATGTTTTGTCGAAGATTGCGGTTACACCAGCGCCTGGGACCAGTTCTCGAAAGAATTGAAAGGCCAGTTCGGACTTCCTGCCTTCCCACTTCTGCATGTCGCCAGCTGGATCTGCGACCTGAAATACGGCTGGACCTTCAAGGAAGCCTCCGCGCTGGAGCAACTGAAGAAATGCAAGCTGCCGATGCTGTTCATCCATGGAGACTCGGATGATTTCGTTCCGACCTGGATGGTCCACGAGCTTTATGCGGTGAAATCAGAGCCCAAGCAGCTATGGGTCAGCGAAGGGGTTGCCCATGCACGTTCCTACGACACCTATCCGGAAGAATATACGGCCCGTGTCAAAGCCTTCACGGAACAGGTATTTGCAGAGAAATGATAGAAAATACGCATTTTTTTGACGGATGCTATTGCAGAAATCAAAAAAATGCGTACCTTTGCAATGTTGGTTCGGGAAGTTGATCAACGGACCGCCAACATTGGTTATTAGTTTTAGTGTTATTAATTATGTGGTTAGTATGAGGCTGCCTCGCGTGATGCGACGCTGTCTCATTTTTTTTTGCGCATATATCTCCGGAAGACCTTCAAAGTCTCTCCCCCGCTCCCTGAAGAGCTGTATCATGATTCCACATGATCAACCACGGATCTTCCGTTTCATACTGCCACCGCTTAAGGGATGCTTTCATAGTATCGAGCAGGTCGGCATATCGCGCATCCTCTGCCAGATTGACGATTTCATCCGGATCTGATTCCAGATCATACAGTTCGAATTCCGGACGATGAAGATAACGGGAAGTCTGCCGCTTTCCATAATGTTCCTTACCGTTTCTATAGACGCTCTGCCAGGTCGAGGAAACCCAGAGATCAGAAGCGAACGGATATTCCAGCGGCCAGGCAATGTTCCATATCAGTTTGTACCGACCTTCCCTCCAGACTCTCATCGGATAGTACATCGTGATTTCATGAAATGTATGGGAAGCACCGATCCTGTCCCATCCCTGCGAATGTTCCTCACCGATAACAGAACGGAAGGAGCGACCATGGAAATGTTCCTTTTCAAGATCCGCTCC
This sequence comes from Bacteroidales bacterium, assembly GCA_020026355.1. Classification (GTDB taxonomy): domain Bacteria; phylum Bacteroidota; class Bacteroidia; order Bacteroidales; family UBA932; genus Cryptobacteroides. Next base: position 6,335 of record JAHHQP010000014.1, on the reverse strand, counting down.
GGCATAATCCAGAATGGTCGGAGTCAGGTCTACCCAGGAAATCATGGCCTCATTGACCTTCCCCTGATCATTGGTCCGCGGATCCTTCACGATACATGGCAGATGGATGCCCGGCTCATACAAGGTGGTCTTCGCTCCCGGGAAAGCGACCCCATTATCAGAAATATAGATGACGATGGTATTGTCGGCCTTTCCGGAAGCTTCCAGATGCTGCATCAGGCGGCCGAAGCCCTCATCCACCCGGGACACGGACTGATAATATTGGGCCATTTCCGCCCTGGTTTCCGGCGTGTCAGGAAGGAAGTCCGGGACAATGACCTTATCTGGGGAATAGACGACCTCATGTACTCCGGCATAGCCTTCCGGCTTATTGCCGAAGAGGTTCGGAGAACGCCAGTCCTCCTTCGCGACGGTGAAATCGCTGCGGTGCGGATCATCCGTGCAGAAATAAAGAAAGAACGGTTCTCGAGAGTCGAAAACCGGACGGCAGGCGTCTGCCATCTCCACAGTATTCCGGGGATCGGCCTGAATGGTCCGGTCAAAATGATAGACTTTTTCCGGAGCGACATGATATTTGCCAATCCTTGCGGTACGGTAACCATTTTCAGCCAAGATGACCGGTAGAGAACGGACATCCTCGTAGGTACTGAAATGATGATAATCATGGACATGACCATAAGCCCCGGTCGCATGGCCGTACAGACCCGTCAGGATCACCGAGCGGCTGGCTGCGGAACTAGCACTGGTACAGTAGGCATTCGTGAACCTGACACCTTCGGCCGCAAGCCGGTCAAGATTCGGCGTATGCACAATCGGGTTTCCGTAGCAGCCCAACGCGTCCATTCCATGATCATCCGTAACGAAAAGGATGATGTTCGGGCGCTCCTCCATCCGGGAGGTACAAGCGGGAAGCAGGGGCAGCATGCAGACGGCTCCTGCCATCAGTTTCAACGTTCTTTCCATACTATCATCTATTCAGACTTCACATAGACGGCATCTACAGGAGGTACCGTCACGACGGTTGCCGGTGCTCCAGGAAGATGATCGGACAGTTTCAAGGTGACCGGTTTCATCGACGGGTTGGCAACAATGACCGCCTTTTCAAATCTACGGAGAATCACATCCGGAGCCGGATAGACCATCACTTCATGCAGGACAGCAGCCCGGGCACCACGGATACGGAACTTGAGATCCTGAGTTCCCGCTTCCATATTGCGGAAATAGAAGGTCATCTCATCCCCTTCCCCAGCTCCGAACCAGCCGTACAGATCCTTGAAATAACTGTCGTACATCCTGTTCTTGTCGTAGCGAGGCAGCTGCTGGGGTTCAAGCCATAAGGTAGCCGGTATCTGATAGGCGGCAGCTTGTCCGAAATCATGTTCCAGAACCGCAGCCTTGACCGTAAAGACCAGATCTCCAGCAGGAAGCGTGACATTCTTCAAGGTGAATTCCAGTTCCGGTACTTCCCCATCCTTATAGGTTCTGCAGCAGTCCTGTGCAAGTCGGACTTCCTTTCCATTCAGGAGAGGCTGCGCCGGAACGGAACGGAAATATCGCACCAGTTCCCCGACCGGTGCACCGAGACTTCCTTCTTCCGAGAAAGCTTCCGGCAGAAAATCGAAGCCTCTGCATTTTCCCTTGTCATCTCCGACCGGTACCGTGATGGCGGCACCGAGGCAGGCTGCACAGGCAGAGCCGAAGCGTCTGGCTGAGAGAGCCTGCTGAACATCCTTTCCCATCAGTTTCATCACCACATAACGGAAATCCGGGGTCCGGGTACCATGCGCCCTCCAGTAGCCATGAGTATTCATCGCTCTGGAAAAGCCTCTCCACATATCATTGTGCTGGACCAGGCCCTCGGATTCAATGCCGTTGAGCAAGGTCGGCAGCTGCTGGTTGTCCCAATGCTGACCGTCGGCAGAGATCAGGTAGTCATCCCCCAACTTTCCGCGCAGAGCGGCGAAAAAGGCGATATCTCCCTCCTTCCAGACATTGCGTCCACCGATCCAGCCTCCATCCGCATGCCCGTCATTGTCCACATCCCATATAGCACCACGTTCCGAGACGTCGAAGTAATTGACATCGAAGGCGATACCGTCGAAATTGCGGAGAAGGCCGTCCTTACGGAACCAGCTGGCGATCTCATCGGCATAGACCTCATTGGCCTTACGGCCCTCCTTGTCTTCCGGACAAGTAGAAGAAAGGTTATAGTAGAACATGACATGCTTGCCCCAAAGCCCTCCGGCGATAGGAGCGACATAGGTCTTTCCGGCCTGGAAATTAAGAGCTTCCGTTCCATAGACGCCACGATTCAAAGAGACGGAACCCGTCTCCGGATCCAGATTCCGGATCTCCGCGAATTCGGATTCATACCATAATTTCTCCCCTTTTTCGCCAAGCCGCACCAGAATGACCATCTGCGGCAGAAAAGTCGGTGGATTGTTCTTCCGGACAATGTAGCCTCTCTGCTTCAGCACCTTGACATTCTTCACCTTCAATTCCGTATCGCCCGCCTTGCAGTCCTGAATCAGAACCGTACCCGGCATATAAACCCAATGTCCCGGGAAATAACGATCCCGGACCTCCGGAAACTCACAGAGCTGACGAGCTTCACCATTGAGATGCAGGAGCGCCAGCTGTTCCGGATGCCGGGCGACATGGCGATTGGCCCATTCCGGGGTGCGGGCGGCAATCGGCACTTCTTCAGGAATGAATTTCTTGATGAAGCCGGAAGTGCCCTCCAAGGCCGCGCACCAGGCCTCATAGCCGGAATTCGCGACTTTGTTGTTTTCACCTCTGAAAGAAAGGAATCTGGGATAAGTGCCTTCAAAGACAGACTTCCGCCCAAACTCCTCGGTCTGAGCGGAAATTGTCATGCAGGACAAGACAGTCAACGACAGGATTGTCCATAATCTGCAATACTTCATGTTCTAGAATTTATCTGAATGAGAATGATTCTTCCTGGCCTTCGGGGCCTTCTGCTTCGGTGTCTTCTCTTTCGGAGCCTTCTTCATCTTGGATTTCGGAGGGAATTCCTTGAGATTCGGATCGAAGTTGTATTTGTTCATGTAAGGTTTCAACGGCAGTTCATCCGTCGTCTTGTTCCAGAGATCCTGGATGAACGGATCATGATTCTCTGCCAGATGAGCCTCCAGGACCTTATGAAGCTTGCTGATCACCTTGTCATAACCCATACCTCTGACGATAGGATGGAGCTGATAAGGGTCTTTCTTCAGGTCGAAGAGGACATAGCCTTCCGGAATATGCTCTTCACGGAGCTTGCCGGGGCCTGCCAGGATATAGACATAATCCTTGGAATAGACCGCTCTCCATGGCCGGCAACGTGCACCGATGCCACCGTAGTTGAATTCGCCGAAAGAATATTCCGGAGAATCGAATTTCCGGCCAAGCAGCAGATCAGAGAAGTCAATGCCATCAGCCCCTTCACAAGCGATATTCGCCAGACCGGCCATAGTAGGTACCAGGTCAATGGAGCTGATCAGATCATGCTTGCGGCCGGCATCGATCTTGCCTTTCCAGGCGAACATCATCGGGATTCCGGCTGATTCCTCATAAGGAACTCCTTTCGTCATCATGCCCTGAGAGCCCATCATCTCACCATGATCCGCAGTGACGATGATGATCGTGTTCTCCAGCTGTCCACTCTCCTCCAGATAATCGATCATACGACCGATTTCATGGTCAATGGAAGTGATGGCACCGAAATATCCAGCCACCACAGGAGCGGAACTGCAGGTTCTCGGATCCGTTCCTGTCGCCTTGACATTCGGACGGATCGGATGTTTCTCGTAATCCTCGGTATACATTTCCTCATATTCCCGAGGACCGCCATAACCGTAGCCCAGCTTGAGGGCCTTTCCCGGTTGATAACGGTCTTCATAGCCATAACCACCGGAAGTGTGAGGAGGAGCGAAGGAAACGACCAGACAGAAAGGCTTGCCTTCCTGATGCTTCTTCATGTATTCGATGGCTACATCCGTCTCATGGGTCGGGCTCCATTGCCTTACCCTGAAAAGTTCCTCAGAAATTTCCGGAGCATAGTAACGCTGGTCGAAATGCGTATGAGCGATGGACTGATACCAATAATCGAAGCCCAGTCTCCTGGATGGATCCGTTACCGCATCCACCATTCCGTTCATATGCCATTTTCCGATATAGCCAGTATCATAGCCGGCATTCTTGAACACCGTACCCATCGCGGATTTCTCTTCCGGGTCAATGCTGGTGTTATTAGCCCATAGGCCATTGTTGATCGTATACTTGCCGGTAAACATGCAGGCCCGGTTAGGACCGGATACCGGATTGTTGGAGATCGCTCTATCGAAAGAGACGGCCCACTTGGACATCGCATCGAGATTCGGAGTGAAGATCGGATCTTCCCCCATGAAACCGACGGCCTGTCGTCTCCATTGGTCGGCACAGATGAAAAGCACGTTCGGCTTGTCATTTCCGGCCATCAGCGCACTGGAAGAAAGCAGTGCAAGTCCTGTCAATGCAAAATATTTATTCTTCATTTCTCTGACTGTTAATAATAACCGTAATTCTGTTTCAGATTTCCATGATGCAGCTGGATTTCACGGAACGGTATCGGTCTGAAGAAGTTGATATCCTTGATGGATGAACGTCCGGTGTCGTTGTGAGTATCGAAATCATTGACTGCAGTGACGACATCGACCAGGAGACCTGTTCTTACGAGATCGAACCAGCGGTGGCCTTCACCGAGAAGTTCCAGCAAGCGCTCGTTGAGCAAAGTTCTGCGGAAGTGTTCAATATCCGTGGTCGTCGGATAACCGAGCATTTCCTTGTTTTCAGAAGAAACGCTATTGAATGCAGCATGAACGGTGATCTTTTCTGCAGTACGGACATCTTCCATCGTATATTCGTCAGCATGCGCATTTCTTCTGACGACATTCAGATAAGTGAGGGCTTCATCAGAGATCGTTTCGTTTTCCATCCACGAAAGTTCAGCCAAGGCTTCCGCATAGCAGAGGCAGATGTCGGAAAGGCGGAGGACAGGATTGTTGCAACCGCTTCCGAGGGCATGGGACGGAATGTCATCGAGACTCGTGTGGAATTTATTGATCGTGAAGGATCTACAGCAGGATTCAGGTGATGAACCGTTGATGATTTCCAGTGCACCGGTCTTTCTGCTAAACTGATAAGTGGCAATGGACCAGAGGAAACGGTCATCCTTGGCGGACCATTCTTTGGCTGCATTGTCGTAACGACCTGCGAAATAAGGAAGAACGACACAACCATTGACCTTGATTTCATTGAAACCACCTCCGACATTCACCTTACCGTTCGGGCCGAACATGAGGCCGAAATGGGAGCCGGTATTCGGGGTGGTGTTCTGAGCGAACATCGCCTCGATCAGCACATCTCTCGTACTTTCCTTCGGATAGTACTGGCCGACCAGCGTACCCTGCTCCAGACAACTTTCCCCACCGAACCAGTCGATGGTTGCCTTGGCGTATTTCGCGGCCTGACGATAGTAATATTTCATGGTCTCTTCCGGGGTCATTTCATGACCTTCCTCGTCGACATCCGTCCAGCTGTAAGCGTTGAGCCCACCCAACTGAAGGTCTTCGGACAATTTCGGCTGAAGAAGATTCATCGAAGATGCGGCATGAAGATAAGCTTTCGCAAGGAGACCGGATGCGGCTGCTCTGCAAGCTCTACCCTTTTCGTTGTTGAAACGAACTTCAGGAAGAAGAGCATAGGCATTCTCGAGTCTCTTGAAGATGTGCTTGTAGATGACCGAGATGGAATCTCTGGAATATTCATAGAATTTCTCAGAGCAGACTGAAGCAGTAGTCTTGAGCGGAACAGCACCGAATACACGGACCAGATTGAAGTACCAGAGTCCATCCAGAAAGTCGTTTTCACCTTCGATCTGCTTGATACGTTCCGGATTGTCCTCACCTTTATAATTTTCCAAGGCCTGACGGAGGACATTGCACCGGTTGATGGCTTCATAAGAGGATTTCCACATGGAGGTGGTCACTTTGTTCGATGAGTTCAAAGCGACATAGGTATCCAGAAGCTTCTCCTCCTTCTTGCTGTCCTTGATCAAAGCTTCATCCGTTCCGGCTTCACCCAACATCGGCATGTCCATGGTGTAGAGCTGGTGGAAATTCGTATAGTTGACATTCAGAGCTCCTTCGAAATCCTTGAGGTTCCTGTAATAATTGTCCTGAGTCATGTCTGACAATGACTGGGTTTTCAGGAAATCGGAACAAGCTGTGGAAAGGAGAGCTGCCGATGCGATGCTCAATAGAAATATGATTTTCTTTTTCATTTCAGTATTCATC
>JAHHQP010000013.1 GCA_020026355.1 Bacteroidales bacterium | reverse complement strand
GCAGTCCAGCTCTTTTCTTGTGCGGGCGAAGGGAATCGAACCCATACGCCTCACGGCACTAGATCCTAAGTCTAGCTTGTCTACCAATTTCAACACGCCCGCAACTTTCAAGATTGCAAAGGTAAGTTTTTTTCTGGAATCTCCAAATATTCAGGCTTTTTTCCGGAAACGAGCGCAGCACCAGTTGTCCATGCTGTCGCTGCCGGTGAGTTCCATGCCCAGGCTTTCTGCCATATGCTCCAGCATCGGCAGGTCTTCCGTATAGAAGCCGCTGATGAAGAGCAGGCCCTCACGTCGGAGGGAGCGCACATAGGTCGGCATGTCTTCCAGCAGGATGTTCCGGTTGATGTTCGCCAGCAGGACATCGTAGGTGTTCAGCTGCAGGAGCGAAGCGTCTCCGCAGCAGGTCTCGATGATCTTGCCGCAACGGTTCAGCCGGGCATTGTCATAGGCTGAGATCGCGGCGACGGCATCGATGTCGATGCCATAGACTTTCCTGGCCTTCATCTTCGCGCAGAGGATGGAGAGGATGGCTGTACCGCACCCCATGTCCATCACGGTCTTTCCCTTGATCTCCGCCTCGTGCTGCAGGAGGGCGTGGCACATCAGGTGAGTCGTCTGGTGATGACCGGTACCGAAGGCCATTTTCGGGTCGATGGTGATGTTGAACCTCGTCTTCGGCAGGTCTTTGTGGAAGGTCGCCTTGATGGTGCAGGTACCATCTATTATAATAGGTGTGAAATGGCTCTCCCATTCGGCGTTCCAGTTCGTGGCTGGAATAAGTGCGGCGTTCCAGGTGAACTTGAAACCGTAACCGTCTGCCTCGTTGAGGAAAAGTTTCAGCTGGCGGGCGTCATAAAGGTCTTTCTGAATGTAGCATTTGAGGAAGGGAGCCTCTGTCGTGAACGATTCGAAGGGGAGGTCGCTGACCGCGGCCATCATGATTTCCGCATTCTCTTCTGAAAAAGGTTCCAGCTTCAAGCTGACTTCGATGTATTCCTGACTGTTCATATCCTGATAACAATTTTGTTTTCCGAATACAAATATAATCAATACTTTTCAGTATATTTGTATGAAATCTAAACTTTGAGTCATGAATATGGAGACCCCTTTTGTCTATGACCGTTATGTCACGGGCAAGAATTTCATCGGTAGGAAGAAAGACTGCAACATTCTTCGCAATCTGCTGGAAGGCGGAGAGAATGTCGTCATGTACGCTCCACCGAAAAGCGGTAAGGATTCCGTCATCCAGCAGACGCTTTTCGACATGCGTGTCGCCGGGAAGAATTATCTCGTCGGCCAGGTGGACCTGATGAATGTCAGGACCTTGGAGGATTTTCTCCTGAAATTCGGAGCGGCCATCATCCGTCCGGTCTCTTCCACGCAGACGGAATATGCAGATCTGGCCGGAAGATTCCTGGAAGGAACACATTTCACTTTCGATCCGCAGCGTTTCGCGGAGGAGGATGAAGTCGTGTCCATCACCGGAGAAATCGTTCCGGAAGACATCTTCCGCATGTTCTCTCTGCCGGGCTGCATCGCCCGGGATCGGAACAGCCGCTTCATCGTGGTCATCGGCCAGTTCCAGAATCTCATGATGTCGGACCGTTGCCGTGAAATCTTCCAGGAACTGGAGAATGTTCTCCGGAAGAACAAGAAGGAGGAAATGCCGGTCTCCTTCATCCTGACCGGATCGAGGGTCAATGCCATGAAATACATCTTCGAGGAGAAGAAAAGGTTCTGGAAGATGGTGGAGATGCTTCCGCTTCAGCCGGTGGACGACCGCGAGATCATCGACTACATCGTCAAGGGCTTCATGATGACGGGAAAAGTGGTCGAGCGGGACCTCGTTCTGGGAGCCTGCAAGCTGTTCCGGGGCAATATGTGGTATCTCAACCATTTCATCTCCATCTGTGATTCCATGACCAAGGGTTATATCAATGAGGGAATCCTGATGGAAGCGCTTTCGGTCATTCTGTCCATCCATGAGCCGAAGTTCATCGCGATGGTGGATGATCTGACGGATTTTCAGCTGAGTTTCCTGCGCGCGGTCCTGGATGGTGTGACGAAGTTCAGTTCGGTGGAGGTCATCTCCAGATATCATCTGAATTCCTCGGCCAATGTCCGCAGGGTGAAGGATGCGCTGAAGAAGAAGGAAATCCTCACGTTCAATGAAAACGACGAGCCGGTCGTGCTCGATCCGTTGTTCGAATATTGGGTAAGCAGATATTATTTCAATAAGAAAGATGAATAGGAAGACCAGAATAGCAGTGATTACCGGAGCCGGTGTCAGCGCAGAAAGCGGCATCAGCACGTTCCGGGACAGCGACGGGCTGTGGGAGAACTACCGGGTGGAGGAAGTCGCCTCCATCGAAGGGTGGTACCGCAATCCGGAGCTGATGTTGGATTTCTACAATCAGCGCCGTGCGGAACTGGCCGGAGTCAAGCCGAATGCGGCCCATCTGGCGATCGCGGAGCTGGAGAAGGACTATGAGGTGACCGTGATCACCCAGAATGTGGACAATCTTCACGAGCGGGCCGGCAGTACCCGCATCATTCATCTGCACGGAGAACTGACCAAGGTACGTCCGGAACAGGCCTGCTGCGATGCGGATGGCTTCTCGGAGGAAAAGGTCTTCGACATCGGCTATGAGCCGGTCCATCTCGGTGACGAGGCGCCCGGCGGCGGGCAGCTTCGGCCTCACATCGTCTGGTTCGGGGAAGCGGTACCGAAGATCGAAGCCGGCATCAGGGCCGTGGAGGCGGCGGACATCGTGCTGATCGTAGGGACTTCTCTCCAGGTCTATCCGGCTGCGGCCCTGTACCGCTATGCCCGGAACGGTGTGCCGGTCTATCTGATCGACCCGAAAGGCGTTTCTTTCCCGGACAGCCGCATCACCGTCATTAAAGATGTGGCTACCAAGGGGATGGAAGTGTTCAAAAATATTTTGAAATCGAAATAAAATGCTTATCTTTGCCTCCCGCAAATAAAAGGAGGTGATTTAGAGATGATTATAGTACCAGTAAAGGAGGGCGAGAACATTGAGAAAGCCCTGAAGAAATTCAAACGCAAATTCGAGAGAACCGGCGCTATCCGCGAACTCCGCGCAAGAAAGAATTTCGAGAAACCTTCTGTAAGGAAGAGAGCAGCACTGCAGAAAGCTATCTACGTTCAGAAGATGCAGCTCATGGACGAGCAGTAATTGAATATCATATTTAATTGCATATTTTTCAATTCATGGCTGTCAAGCCTTTATAAAGAGTCCGCTGTGCGGTCCGCTTGCAGTCAAAACTTTATTATACAATAAGTTTCTATGTACGCAATTGTAGACATTGCAGGCCAGCAGTTCAAAGTTGAGGCTGGTATGGAAATCTTTGTCAACCGTCTCGCAGCTGAGAAAGGTGCGGCAGTAGAGTTCGACAAAGTCCTTCTTATCGACGCAGATGGCGACGTTAAGGTAGGTTCACCTTATGTAGAGGGTGCTAAAGTTTCAGCAACTGTCCTTGACGACACTTGCAAAGCAGACAAAGTTCTCGTTTTCAAGAAGAAACGTCGTAAAGGTTTCCAGAAACTGAACGGTCACCGTCAGTATTTAACAAAACTTCAGATCAATACGATCGCTTAATGTTTGAGGAGGAATAGATTATGGCACATAAGAAAGGTGTAGGTAGTTCCAAGAACGGTCGTGAGTCAGAGAGCAAACGACTTGGTATCAAAAAATTCGGTGATCAGGTAGTAAAGGCAGGTAACATCCTCGTTCGTCAGAGAGGTACAGTTCACAACCCAGGTCTGAATGTCGGAATGGGTAAGGATCACACTCTTTACGCTTTGATCGATGGTAAGGTAAGCTTCCGCAAGAAAGCTGACAACAAATCCTATGTCTCGGTAGTTCCTTTTGAGAACTAAGCTCAGGGATTTGTGAACACACAAGATAGAGGACTATATCCCTGATAGGGAATGGTCCTCTTTTTTTTAATCAGAAAACAGTTTTAAACGATATATTATGTTGACACTTAAATTACTCAGGGAGAATCCCGAATTCGTGATAGAGAAATTAGCTGTCAAGAATTTCGATGCAAGAGAAATTGTCGAGAAGATCAACGTGCTCGATGCTAACAGAAGAACTTTGCAGAAGGAACTGGACGATTGTCTCGCACAGCAGAAACAGCTTTCTTCCAAGATCGGTGCTTTCATGAAGGCCGGACAGAAAGAAGAAGCGGAGGCCGTAAAGGCAGAGGTCGCAGCGCTCAAGGAAAAATCAGCAGAAATCTCCAAGACTTCAGAGGATAACAATGCTGAACTGGAGTCCCTTCTTCCACTTCTTCCGAACCTTCCTTGCGATCAGGTTCCTCTCGGTAAAAGTGCTGAAGACAATGTTGTCGTGAAGATGGGCAACGAGATTCCGGAACTCGGTCCGGATGCGCTCCCGCATTGGGAACTTGCCAAGAAGTTCGATATCATTGACTTCGATCTCGGTGTCAAACTGACCGGTGCGGGTTTCCCGGTATATAAAGGAAAGGGTGCAAGGCTCCAGAGAGCGCTCATCAACTTCTTCCTGGATATCAACACGAAGGCCGGCTATCTTGAGGTCGAGCCTCCGGTTATGGTCAATGAGGCTTCCGGTTTCGGTACCGGTCAGCTTCCGGACAAGGAAGGTCAGATGTACCATGCTACGATGGACAATTTCTATATGGTCCCTACCGCTGAGGTACCTGTCACCAACATCTACAGGGATGTGATTCTCGGTAAGGATGATTTCCCGGTGAAGATGACTGCCTATACTCCATGTTTCCGTCGTGAGGCCGGTTCATACGGAAAGGACGTGCGTGGTCTGAACAGGCTTCATCAGTTCGACAAGGTCGAGATCGTCAGATTGGAGAAACCGGAGAATTCCTATGCCGCTCTTGACGACATGATCGCTCATGTGGAAGGCATCGTGAACAAGTTAGGTCTTCCGTACCGTATTCTCCGTCTTTGCGGCGGTGACATGAGCTTCACTTCTGCCATCACTTATGACTTCGAGGTCTATTCAGCGGCTCAGGGCAGATGGCTGGAGATCTCTTCAGTTTCCAACTTCGAGTCTTACCAGGCTAATAGATTGAAGCTCAGATATAAGGATGAGGAAGGAAAGATGCATCTCGCCCATACGCTCAACGGCAGCTCCCTCGCTCTTCCACGTGTGGTCGCCGCCTTGCTCGAGAACAACTACCATGATGGCAAGATCTGGATTCCAGAAGCATTGAGGCCTTATACCGGCTTTGATTTCATCGACTAATTTTGTAGTTTTGTCTTCTTATGAAGACAGAGACAACAATAATAGGCATAGATCCCGGAACCAATATACTTGGTTTCGGGATCGTTCGTGTTGACAGGCGTGGCGCGCATTTTGTGGACATGGGCGTATTCGATCTGCGGAAGATCAAGGACCCGTATGAAAAGCTGGCGAACATTTTCGCCGGTGTCTCGGAGCTGATCGAGACCCATCATCCGGATGCATTGGCCGTGGAATCTCCGTTCTACGGGAAGAATGCGCAGGTGATCCTGAAACTGGGCCGGGCCCAGGGAGCCGCCTTGACTGCGGCGATCATGAAAGGGGTTTCGGTAGCCGAGTATGCGCCGAGAAAAGCGAAGATCGCCATCTGCGGTAATGGTGCGGCTTCCAAGGAACAGGTATCTCTGATGATCCAGAAGACTTTGAAGGTGGATCTGGATCCGAAATATCTGGATGCGACGGATGCTCTGGCTATCGCCATGTGCCATTATTACCAGATGTCCAATCCTCTGGCCTCCTTGAATGCTTCCACGGACTGGAAAAAGTTCATCGCTGATAATCCGGATCGTGTGAAATGAAAAATAGATTTTACATTCTGCTGATGTGCTGCCTGCTCGGTCTTGCAGGCGCTCTTTCCATTGTTCCTGCCATGGCAAGTGAATGGACAGGCTTTGCAGTTCCTGTCGTGCAGGGAAATACGGTGACCTTGAAATTGGAGATCGTTGACCGGAAGACTTCGGAAGTCTTGCCTTATGTTTCGGTCTCATTGACCTTGGAAGGGGAGAAAACACCATCTCTTTTCGGCTTGACGGACTCGACTGGCGAGGTGATCTTCAAGAAGGTGCCGAAGGGAAGATATCGGCTGGAGATCCAGCTGATGGGCTACCGCTCTCTGGAAAGGCCGGTGGAACTGGAGTCGCCTCTCGATCTGGGAAGAATTGAACTGGAGGAGGATCGCAAGGTGCTGGATGCCGCTTCTGTGTCCGCTGTCGGCAATCCGGTCGTTATCCGGAAAGATACGGTCGAGTATGCGGCTGCTTTGTTCAAGACTTCTGACAGCGACATGCTGGAACAGCTGCTGAAGAAACTGCCGGGACTGGAAGTATCTCCGGATGGGTCGATCAAGGCAAACGGAGAGCCGGTGAAGAAGATCACCATCGGCGGCAAGACTTTTTTCCTGGATGATCCGAAACTGGCTTCACGCAATATCCCGGCGAATCTCATCGAAAAGGTGCAGGTGGTCGAGAAGCGTTCGGACCAGTCCATTTTCACGGGCATCGACGATGGCGAGAGGGAAACTGTCATTGACCTGAAATTCAAGCCTGGAATGGAGAAAGGATGGATGGGCAATGTGACCGGTGCCGGAGGACATGATGTGCCGGCAAAGGGTAGCGGGGCTGATTTCAAGGACGGATGGCGCTGGAATGCCAGTGCGTTGGCCGGGCATTTCGATGAAAAGACTCAGATCAGCCTTATCCTGAACGGAAACAATATCAATACGACGGCTTTCGACGATATGTCCGGTTCGATGATGGAGAGCATGAGAGGTTCACTCAAAGGAATGGGACGGGGTCATGCCGGTTGGGGTGGTGGAAACGGAATCACGACGTCCTGGATGGGCGGTCTGAACGGTGTGTTCACGCTCTGCGACGGGGATATGGATCTCGGAGCGAATTATCTCTACAGCGGAGCGGACAAACAGGTGATGGAAAGGGCGGACAAGATCACTTATCTTTCAGAAGGAAACCGTCTCTTCAATCATGATGAGGGCGCCAGCAGCAGCTTGTCCCAGGGACATCGTGTCGGTATGAGGCTGGAACACAAGTTTTCAGAAAATACTTCGATTCTGTTTGAACCGCAGTTCGATGCCGGTACCGGTCGTTTTTCCGAGTATTCCCGTTTCGATCTGCAGCGTGCTGTCGGCGAAGGGGATCCGTTCGAAGTGAACAGAGGCTACAGGAGTACAGATGGGCAGAATCGGAACTGGAAGACGGACGGTCGTCTGCTGTTCCGGCAACGATTAGGAAAACCGGGACGTACTTTGTCGGTGAATTTCAAATATACCGTCAGTGGAAATGAGCTGGCCGGTCTGAACCAGTCCCTGACTTCAGTCGCGGACGGGACGGAAACTGCAGCGGAACCGGGCTGGCAGGAACAGCCGGCGACCAACCAGCGTTATGACAGCATGCAGGATAAACTCCGTTTCAATACGCGTGTCTCCTATACGGAACCGTTGGGAAAAGGCTTTTTCCTTGAGGCCAGCTATCGTTTCAGCTGGAGCAGGAACACTTCTTCCAAGAAGACCTGGAACAGCGGCTCGTACGATATGGACCCTGCGGGAAATCTCATCTATGACCGCAATGGGGAAATGCTGGATGCCGTCTATTCCAATGATGTCATGCAGCGTTACATCAACCAGTCCGCCGGCTTGAACCTCAGCTGGAAGAAGGACAAAGTGCATTTGCAGGCTGGCTTTTCGGCAGATCCTACCGATACCCGTTACAGGACTAATGACAAGAGTTACGACAAGAAGGTCGTGGACTGGGCACCGCATCTTTCTTTCCGTTACGATATGGGGAAGGGCAACAGTCTGAAACTTAATTATTATGGATATTCGGAACAGCCATCGGTCTCTCAGATCATGCCGGTGCCGGATAATTCCGACCCATTGGACCTGAGATTCGGAAATCCTTATCTGCAATCGTGGTTCGGCCATCATTTCCGGGGAAAGTTTTCGTTCACTGATATGAAGACCTTCACTTCGGTCTATCTTCGTTTCGGTGCCTCCTGTCTTCAGAATCCGATTACGAACGCATCCTGGTACGATGCCGACGGGGTCCGTTCTTCTCTGCCGGTCAACGGGCGGAGCAATGGTGAAGTCTATGGCGGGGGAATGCTGACCACTCCGCTCGGAAAATCCGGATTCTCCCTCACGAACTGGCTCAATCTGTCCTATTCGAACGGCAGCTCCTATCTGGGTAATGCGAAGATGGAAGCGGTGTCCGACAGTTTCTTCGTTGATGAGAACGGGAACAGGACCGATGAATTCAACTATGAAGCTTTTCATGAGCGGGTACCGGACATCGAGGCTTCCGGGCTGTTCGATCTGAACCGGACGGACATGGTGAATTTCATTGACCGTTTCCGGCTGACTTACCGGTGCGATCTGGTGGAACTCAACCTCGGAGCCCGGACCATGATGACGAAGTCCTGGTATACTTTGAACAAGCAGCAGCGGCCGCGCTGGAACAATCAGGTTGATTTCTCCATGAACTGGACGATTCCTGCGGGCTTCGGACTGATTTCAGACCTGGATTACAATTGGTACGACGGTTATGTCGGCGGTCCGAAACCGGAATTTGTCTGGAACCTGGAGGTGTCCAAGCTGCTGTTCAAGAAACATGCGACCTTGGCATTGAAGGCCTATGATCTGCTGGGCCAGTCGAAGAATCTTCATGTGACAGATTCCTCGAACTATCATCAGGAAGTCTGGAACAATACTTTGGGCCGCTATATCCTGATTTCATTCACCTATCGTTTCGGAAAAGGAAATGTTGCGGACAAACGTGGCGGCGGGAGACATCATCCCCACAGTCTCCGTCATTGACGGCGGAGCGTTCCAGCTGTTTTCTTACGAGAATTGAGGCGCTGTACCAGCAGGGCCAGCAGAAGCAGCGCCCCGGAGAACCAGCAGACTCTTCCGGCCACATCTCCATGTCTGACGAAGAAGGTCAGCTCATCGTGCAGCAGGACCTTTCCCTGAAGGACTTCCTTTTCCCACCATTTGCTCTCTCCCTTGATTTCTCCTCTGAGGTCAATGAAGCCGGAAATGCCGGTGTTGGCACAACGGGCGATCTCTCTGCGGGTCTCGATCGCTCTCAATGAAGCATAGTTCATGTGCTGCTTGTAGCCAGGAGTGTCGCCCCACCAGGAGTCGTTGGTGATGATGGTCATGAAACGGGCTCCTTTGCGGACATATCCGGTATAATATTCGCCATAGACGGATTCATAGCAGATGGCGCTTCCGAATCTCGTCTCTGCTCCGTCGCGACTATCTTTCAGCGTGAAATCCGTGATTCGTCCCTGGCCTTCACAACGTCCGATCACGCCGCCGAGCCATTGGTCCACCGGATCGAAGATCGTCGGCCAAGGCATGTATTCCACTCCGACGACCAGCTTGTTCTTGTGGAAGATGTCAATGTCGTTTCCGGTGATGTAGAGTGCGGAGTTATGGGAACGCATCCAGCCGTCTCCCCATTCTCGAGCCCTCAGAGATGGTCTATCTCCTTGCTGCAGGATTTCGTAGGTACTTGCTCCCACGAGGTAGCTGCTGTTCGGGTAACGTCTTGCAGCGGCCTGGAATCCCATCGCGGTCCTGCTGCTGACGGAACCGTTCCTGATGACAGCATCGCCGGTGAAGGTTTCCGGGGTCAGCACCAGGATCGGAGCGGTGGAGGTCCGCTGAGACAGTACTTCATCGATCTGCTCGAGGGCGATCTTGTCCTGATCCTCTTGCTGGAGAAATTCAAACTTATGGTAAGGGTCGATGTTCGGCTGTACGATCAGGATCTCCTGTTCTTTCCCCTTGAAGTCTGCCGGATCGTTCCGGTGCCAGAGTACGGCGGAAAGAATGAAAGGAGCGATGAACAGCAGGAGAGTGGCGGTGATGGCCGCTGTCTTGGCTTTCTTGTTGAAACTGTACCAGCTGCCGTCGGACAGGGCGGTCATGAGACCGAAGATGGACAGGTTGCAGAGCCAGATCCAGAGAGAACCTCCGACGGTTCCGGTGAATTCATACCATTGGATAGAGCGGATGCTTCCGGCGAAACCGTTGCCCAGCACCAGCCATGGCCAGGAAATCTCGGCATCGAAATAGGCATGTTCCCATCCGATCCAGAGGCTGACCAGCAGCACGTAGGGCAGGATGCCTTTGAAGTATTTCTTGCTGTATCGGAAAAGTCCCCAGATCAATGACATCTGCAGGGCATTGGCGAAGATGGCGAAGAGGCCTCCTCCCACGGTCGCGTTGCAGACCCAGAAGGTCGTCATGGCGTTCCAAGCGACGAAGGTGCTGTAATGGTAGATCCATACGTGCTTGAGTCCGGTAAGACTGGCGATGCGGTCCATGCACAGGAGCGGGATCAAGGCGAAAAGCATCAGGAACCCGGAATGTGGCAGGAGATAGGGGAGGGAAAGGAGGAGCGCTGACATCGCGCAGAGTCCCCATAGCAATAACTTCTGTTTCTTCATTTTTTCCGATTGTCGCTAAACCGATTATTTTTTGGATGGATACAAATATAAGGAATATTTAGTATTTTTGTAACTGGAAAAAACTGAACACATCACAAGGGAACTATGTTGGTAGACATCATAAAAGCTTTCATCATCGGCATCTGCGCCTCTGCCGTTCCGGGACCGATCCTGGTTCTGGTTATCCAGAAGACAGTCAGCAAAGGCAGGATGTCAGGCTTCGCTGCCGGTATGGGAGCTTGTCTGGTTGATACCATCTTCTCGGTCATCGCCATCTTCGCCTGGGCTTTCGCCAGCAAGTTCGTGGAAGACAACGAGAATCTGATCCTGATCGTCGGTGGCGTGATCGTCACTGTTCTGGGTATCTTCATGCTGTTTTCGAACCCGCTCAACAAGGTGAAGAACGACAATCCGAAGAAAACCTTGGGCTTCTGGGATTTCCTTCAGTCCATGATCATGGGCTTCTCGAATCCCGGTGCGATTTTCCTGATGTTCGCCCTTTTCGCGTTCTTCGGGATCGGTACGAGCACCCAAGGAGACTGGAGGGTCGCTCCGATCATCCTTTCCGTCTGTCTAGGAGCCGTATGCTACTGGTTTCTGCTTACCTGGCTTTTCTCTCATGTGTTCAAGAAGGTCAAGATGCGTTCGATTATCTGGATTTCCAGGATTTCCGGTACTTTCGTCATTGTTCTTGGCATCGCCTTCCTGGGTGAAGGCGTGTTCCAGCTGCTTTTCGTTTCTTGAACCTCCGCTTGACCCCTTATCATTAGAATTATGAAGAAAACGAATCCTATCTTATTGAATCTGCTGCTCGCGGTCCTTACCGTGGTCTTGCTGGTCTTCGCCTCCTACTGGGTGTTCTATTTCATTACCCGTCACGGCAAGGAACTGGAAGTTCCGGATCTGTCCATGATGACGGTGGAAGAGGCTGCCAGGACCTTGCAGTCGCAGGAACTCCAGCTGGTCGTACTGGATTCCCTGTATATCCATAGCCTTCCGAGAGGAGTGGTCTATCAGCAGAATCCGCTTCCTGCCAGCCATGTCAAGAAAGGCCGCAAGATCCGTGTGGTCATCAATTCCATCGAGCCTAAACGTGTCCGGATGCCGGATCTCATCGGTTATTCCCTGAGACAGGCTAAGGATGTTCTCGAGGCCCGTGGTCTCGCTCTTGGACATCTTTCCTATGTCAATGATATCGCGACGAACAATGTCCTTGGACAGAAATATCGAGGCCTGAACATCGCTCCGGGAACGAATGTGGACAGTGAATCAGTCATCGACCTCGTGCTCGGTCTGGATCCGATGGACAATGCGACCTATATCCCGGACGTGCTTGGCCTGTCCAGAAATTCGGCCGTAGATGAAGTATTCAGCAATTCCCTGAATCTTCGACCTCTGGTCTTCGACCAGACTGTGAAATCCTATACTGATTCCCTGAATGCTCGGGTTTACCGTCAGGAACCTTCCGCCTCTTCCTATCCGGTCGATTTCGGCCACGGAGTGACGCTCTACCTGACTATGGATGACAGCAAGATTCCCGCAAAACTTCTTAAATAAGCAAGATGGATAATTTCAAGAACCTTTTCGTTCCTGAGGATTCGACATTCGAGGACGACCAGCAGGAAATGTTCGAACATTACCGCTTCGAGGCGGATAGAGGGCAAGCTCCTGTCCGTGTGGACAAATATCTTTCCACGCATATGGAAGACACTTCCCGTCACCGTATCCAGCTGGCCATCAAGGAGGAATATATTCGCGTGAATGACAGGATCGTCAAGGCGAACTATATTGTCCGCGCCGGAGATATCATCACTTTCGTGATGCCTTTCCAGCGGAACAGTTCGGAAATTCTTCCGGAGAACATTCCGTTGGACATCGTGTATGAGGATGAGGACGTCCTGCTGATCGACAAGCCGGCCGGCATGGTCGTTCATCCGGGGCATGGACATTATTCCGGTACCCTGCTGAATGCCTTGGCCTACCATCTTCATCTCGGCCCGGAAGCACAGGAAAAGGATGACCGCCTGGGCGTGCTGGTGCACCGTATCGATAAGGATACTTCAGGCCTGCTGGTCATCGCCAAGAATGATGAGGCGCAGCTGGGACTGGCCAAGCAGTTCTTCGTCCATTCCATCGAACGTAAATATGTAGCGATCGTCTGGGGTAACCTCAAGGAGGATGAAGGAACCATTGAAGGTAATATCGGCAGAGATCCGGCAGACCGGTTGAGATTCAAGGTCTTTCCTGACGGAGAATCCGGAAAGAGGGCTGTAACCCATTACCGGGTACTGGAACGCTTCGGTTATGTTACGGTTGTGGAATGTCAGCTGGAGACCGGAAGAACGCATCAGATCAGGGTGCATTTCAACTACATCGGTCATCCGCTGTTCAATGATGCCCGTTATGATGGGGCAGAAATCCGTAAGGGGACAATTTATGCGAAATATCGTCAGTTCATCGAGAACTGTTTCAAGATCCTGCCACGTCAGGCGCTCCACGCCAAGACGCTGGGTTTCATCCATCCTCGTACTGGAAAGATGGTTCGTTTCGACTCACCGCTTCCGCAGGATATGGTGGATCTTATCGCTAAATGGCGGAAATATGCCGAGAATCTGGATGAGGCGGATCTCGATGACATGTAAAAAATAAGCTGGATTTAATCCAGCTTATCTTTTTTCTCGTTGTAAAATTCATATTGCAGGACCGAGAAGTCAGTCATTTCGACTACTTCCAGCTTGCACTTATACTTCTTTTTCCATTTGTAGATATAGGAAAAGATTCCTTTCTTGAGGTAGGCACCGAGGATCGGTCCTACTTTCAGCGTGAGTTTCGTCTGTCCTTCAGAGACATAGTAGGCAAGTCTGCGTTCTATGGCTTCGTCGATGACAAGACTTGATGCTATCTTTCCAGTGCCGTGGCAAACCGGACACACTTCTGTCGTGTTGATCTCTGTTGCCGGCCGCACCCGCTGTCTTGTTATCTGCATCAGTCCGAATTTCGTCAGCGGCAGCACGTTGTGCTTCGCCCTGTCGTCCTGCATCAGCTCCTGCATCTTCTTGTAGAGGGCATTCTTGTGTTCATTGGATTCCATGTCGATGAAATCCACGATCACGATGCCGCCCATGTCTCTGAGCCTGAGCTGTCTTGCAATCTCTTCCGCTGCATAACAGTTGACGTCAAATGTATTCTGCTCCTGTTCCTTGTTCTTGGAGCGGATACCGCTGTTGACGTCGATGACATGTAGTGCTTCAGTGGTCTCGATGACCAGATACGCACCCTGTTTGATAGGGACCACTTTTCCGAAAGAACTCTTGATCTGCCGGGTGACTTCGAACCAGTCGAAGATTCTGCCTTTCTCTTTGTAGAGCTTGACAATCTTTTCCTGTTCCGGCGATATCAAGGAAATGTATTTCCGGATCTCCTCATAGACCGTCTCGTCGTCGACGTAGATGTTTGAGAATGAGTCATTCAGGAGATCCCTGAGGATCGTGGTGGTTTTGCTGTACTCGGTGAAGAGCAGCTGCGTTTTCTTGGATCGAGCCAAGGTTTTCCAGGAGTTCTCCCATTTGTCGATCAGCGATTTCAGTTCGGCATCCAGAATGGCTGCTTTCTTGCCTTCTGCCGCAGTCCTGATGATCGCGCCGTAATTTTTCGGGAGAATGCTCTTGACAAGTGTTTCAAGTCTCCGTTTTTCTTCTTTCGAAGAAATCTTCTGGGATACGCTTACTTTCTCTGCGAAAGGAAGTAGTACAATGTTCCGTCCTGCTAATGAAATTTCCGCAGTCAGTCGTGAACCTTTCGTGGAAATCGGTTCTTTCACGATCTGGACGATGATCATCTGTCCCGGGGTCAGGACATTCTCGATCCTGCCTTCCTTTTCGAGGATAGGGCCGAGCTTGATGTGGGAGTAGATGCCTTTGTTGTCGGAATTCGTGTTGGTTCTCTTCACGAACTCGTCGAAAGCATTGAAATACAATCCCAGGTCCAGGTAATGGATGAAAGCCTCTTTTTCGTCTCCGATGTCAACGAAAGCAGCATTCAGGGAAGGCAGGATTTTCTTGACTTTGCCGAGATGGACATCTCCGACAGAAAAGCTGTGTCCCTGGCTGGACTCTTTGTTGAATTCAATGAGCCTGTGGTTTTCCATCAAGGCTATTGAGACATTTGTAGAATCAACTTCTACAATCAGATCTTTTTCAGACTCCATTGGGAATATTCAGTGTTTTTTTTCTGGTCTTATGACCCGTTCTTAAACTAAAGAGGCCGACCTTATAGGTCAGCCCTCATTAGCAGACTGCTAAAATGGCAGACACTACTTACGCTTCTTGTGTCTGTTCTTACGTAAACGTTTCTTACGTTTATGCGTAGACATCTTGTGTCTTTTATGCTTCTTTCCGTTTGGCATAATATTAAAAATTTAAAGGATTGAATTATTTTTTTACCTCGTTGACAAATACCTTGGCCGGTTTGAACGCCGGGATATTATGTGCGGGGATTGTCATTGTCGTATTTCTTGTAATATTTCTTGCGGCTTTCTCTGCTCTGTGCTTGATGATGAAACTGCCGAAACCACGGAGGTAGACAGGATTACCCTTCACGAGTGAATTCTTCACCTCTTCCATAAATGCCTCCACAACGGTCTGGACAGTTGTCTTGTCCACACCGGTCGTTTCAGCGACCTCTTTAACTACTTCTGCTTTTGTCATAATTCGTAGAATACTGTTTTTTCAAAAATCTTATGTCGATATATCATGCAAAAGTACAGTTATTTTTTGAGATATCAAAATCGCGCCTGTATTTTTTTATTTTTGCAAAGGGCTTACAGTCTTTTGTCTGACAATAGATTGGCAGTTCTTCAGGTTATGGCATGGAGATTGACCAAGTATGCGGTAAAACTCTCTGACAGGGGCTTTCCTGCCATTTTGTCAGGGCTGACTTTTGCAGTAAGTCAGATGTTCTCTATATTTGCAGAATATTTTGCAGAAAAACGAATGAATATATGAAGGATTTAAATGAATTTTTTTCTCCCGCAGGGGCGGAAGTGAGTGTGATCCCTGTGCTTCAGGGTGAAGGAGGCGTGAAGCTGGATGAGTCTCAGCTTCCGGACAGCCTGCCGATCCTGGCACTCAGGAATGCAGTCCTTTTTCCGGGTGCAGTGTTCCCGATCACGATAGGAAGGGAGAAGTCCATGAAACTTATCAGGGATGCCGAGAGAACGGATGCGTTCATCGGAGCTGTCCCTCAGAATGATCTTTCTATTGAAGATCCTACGAAGGAGGACCTCTATAAATATGGTACGGTCGGCAAGGTCATCAAGACCGTCGAAATGCCGGATGGTACGGTTACGGCCATCATCCAGGGCTATATGAGATTCGAGGTGGAGAACATCTTCGAATACACGCCTTACATGGTCGGCCGCGTGAATTATCTGCGTGATATCGTGCCGGATTCTTCGGACAAGGATGTCCGGATGATGGGAGAATCGTTGAAGGAAAAGGCCAGTACGGTGATCCGTCTTTCTTCTTTTGTCCCGAAAGAGGCTGCGGCTGCCATGAAATCCATTGACTCTTTCGAGTTTCTGGTGAACTTCATCGCGACGACCGTTGAAGTGGAGAATTTCATGGACAAGGTCAAGCTGCTGCAGTGGGGCGATCTGAAGAAACGGGCAATGGAACTGCTCCAGCTTCTGGATACCCAGATAGAACTGCTGAAGATCAAGCAGGATATCAACCAGAAGGTCAAGACCGAAATCGATCAGCAGCAACGTGAATATTATCTGAACAACCAGCTGAAGACCATTCAGGAAGAGTTGGGAATGGACGATGCCGAGGAGTTCGACAGGTTACGTGAACGTGCTCAGGAGAAGCTTTGGAACGGAAAGGTCCAGGAAATCTTCGACAAGGAGATGGCCAAGCTGGAACGTTACAATCCTAGCTCACCGGACTACAGCATCCAGTACAATTACATCAATTTCATGCTGGAACTTCCTTGGGGGGAGATTTCCAACGACAATCTCGATCTCAAGCACGCGATGAAGGTGCTGGATAAGAACCATTATGGATTGGATACCGTGAAGGAAAGGATCATCGAATATCTTGCTGTCCTCAAACTTAAGGGGGACATGAAATCACCGATTCTCTGTCTCTACGGCCCTCCGGGAGTCGGTAAGACCAGTCTCGGAAAGTCCATCGCTACGGCTCTGGGACGTAAATATGTGCGTATCGCCTTGGGTGGTGTCCATGATGAATCGGAGATCCGCGGTCATCGCAAGACCTATGTCGGTGCGCTTCCTGGGCGTATCCTGAACGCGATCAACCGTGCGGGAACGTCGAATCCTGTCATCGTGCTGGATGAGATCGACAAGATCAGCAGCGATTTCAAGGGAGACCCTTCTTCCGCTTTGCTGGAAGCCCTGGATCCGGAGCAGAACACGACCTTCCATGACAATTATCTGGATATCGACTATGACCTCTCCAATGTTCTCTTCCTGACCACGGCCAATGATATCTCGACGATCCAGCCGGCTCTGAAGGATCGTATGGAAATGATTCCGGTGAGCGGCTATCTGGCGGAGGAGAAGGTGTCCATCGCCAGAAATTATCTCCTGCCCAGGCAGATTGAAGAGCATGGCCTTGAAAAGGGGCAGCTGAAGGTAGAGAAATCAGCGATCGAGAAGATCATCGATGAATATACGCATGAGTCCGGCGTCCGTGGTCTGGAGAAGCAGCTCGCGAAGCTGGCCCGTGTGACGGCGAAGAAGATCGCTTTGGAAGAAGAATGTCCGAAATCCATCAGGAAAGAGGACCTGCGCGACTATCTCGGTCTTCCGACGAATTTCCATGACATGCAGAAGGGCAATGAGGCTCCGGGTGTCGTGACGGGTCTGGCCTGGACTTCCATGGGAGGAGAGATCCTCTTCATCGAGAGTTCGGTCAGCAAAGGCAAAGGCATCCTGACCATGACCGGTAACCTCGGAGATGTAATGAAGGAAAGCGCAACGATCGCCTACCAGTACATCAAGGCTCATCCGGAATTGACCGGCATGACTTATGAAGAGTTTTCTGCGAAAGACATTCATGTCCATGTACCGGAAGGAGCCGTTCCGAAAGACGGACCATCAGCCGGTATCACCATGGTCAGTTCAATGGTCTCCGCTTTCCGCAAGCAGAAGATCAGAAGCCGTGTCGCCATGACTGGGGAGATGACCCTCAGGGGCAAGGTGCTTCCGGTCGGTGGAATCAAGGAAAAGATCCTTGCCGCCAAGCGTTCCGGCATCACGACCATCGTGATTTCTGAAGAAAACCGCAAAGATGTGGAAGATATCAAGGAAATTTATGTAAAAGGTCTTACATTTGTCTATGTCAAGGAAATTCAGGATGTGATCGACTTCATATTTTCATAGGATTTCCGGACAACGGACCATGGAAGTAAAGATAGAACAAAGTTGGAAAGACGCACTGGCAGGTGAATTTGAAAAGGAATACTTCACCTCGCTGGTGCGTTTCCTTCATCAGGAAAAGGCGGAAGGCCGGAAGATCTATCCGCCTGGATCGCAGATATTCAGGGCTTTTGAACTGACACCGCTCGAAAAGGTGAAAGTCGTCATATTAGGACAGGATCCTTACCATGGACCTCGTCAGGCCATGGGACTTTCCTTTTCCGTGCCGGCGGATGTGCCGCCTCCGCCCTCCCTGAAAAACATTTTCAAGGAGATTGAAACGGATCTTGGACTGCATATGAGCGGTTATCCAGACCTGACTTCGTGGGCGGAACAAGGAGTGCTTCTGCTGAATGCTATCCTGACCGTGCGTGCCGGTGAGGCGGCTTCCCACAGCCGTATCGGGTGGCAGACCTTTACAGATGCTGTGATCCGCTGCATTTCGGACAGATGTGACGGCGTGGTTTTCCTGCTTTGGGGAAATTTCGCGCGCGGCAAGCGAGAACTTATCGATACTTCCCGGCACTATGTCCTGGAAGCCGCTCATCCGTCCCCATTGGCCCGAGGGGCTTTTTTCGGCTGTCGGCATTTCTCCAGAACCAACGAAATCCTGATCAGCCAGGGCAAGAGCCCGATTGAATGGAAACTGTAATATATTGACCATGAAACGAAAAGCTTTGTTTCCCGGATCTTTCGATCCGTTTACTGCAGGGCATCTGAATATTTTGAAAAGAGCTCTGACCATGTTTGATGAAGTCGTTGTCGCAGTAGGTGTGAACATCGACAAGAGGGGTTTTTTCCCGAACGAGAAACGGGTAGAGATCATCCGTCAGGCAACGGTCGGGATGAAGGGAGTATCTGTCGTTCAGTATGACAATCTGACCATCGACATCTGTCGTGAACTTGGCATCCGTCACATCGTGCGCGGTGTCCGGAACATGATCGATTTCGAAACTGAACGTTCCATCGCTGATGCGAACCGGAGATTGGCCCCGGAGATCGAGACGATCATCATTCCGACGGCTCAGGAATTCGCGCATATTTCTTCCACTGCCGTGAGGGATATCCTCAAGCATGGAGGGGACATTTCACTTTTCATTCCGGAGGGTGTCGAGCTTTGATACGGGCCTGGAAGCATAGCGGCTGGATCCTTTTCCTGTCTTTGGTCGCCGTCTTTTCTTTTTGCGGAAAACTGACGGCACAGCCTGCCGATTCCCTGGACCGGATGCTGAACGCTTATCTCCAGGTGCTGGAATACGAGAGCCTGGAGGTGAAGAAGAGCGAGTCGGATTTCCTCATCAGCACTTGCTCGGACCCGAAGGTGAGGCAGAAAGTTGCCCTAAAGCTCTATGACCATTGGCTTCAGTCGCCTCTGATGGGGGTGGAGGAAGTCGCCATTCACCTGTATGACCGCTGGTTCAGGACCGGGGAGGTTGAGGTGCCTGAGAGTCTGGCTTTCGGGGCGCGGATCTTCGCGGAATTCAACCGCAGCTCATTGCTGGGCTGTCCAGCGCCGGAACTGCGGCTCTGTACGCCGGATGGGGATTCCTTGGATGTCTTTTCCACTGTAAAGCCGTCCGGCCGCTTCACGATTCTGTATTTCTACGAGGTGGATTGCCCGAAATGCAAACTGGAGACGGCTCAGCTGCCTTATCTGATCAAAGAGGATTTTCCGGTGGACTTCTATCCCGTCTATGTCGGGGTGGACGAGGCCGCTTGGGAAAAATATCGCCGGGATTTCCCTGAATCCGGTGGACGGATGCGGATCTTCCATCTGTGGGATGCGGAGGTCCGTTCGGATTACCAGCGCAAATATGGAGTGCTCCAGACTCCGCGGATCTTCCTGGTGGATCCCCGTGGACACATCGTCGGCCGTGGTCTGGATGTCGCGACGCTGATCGCGATGCTGCAGGAGCGCCTCGACGGGAAGAAGCTCCAGTACGGTTCGGAAGAGTCCGTTAAAGTTTTCGATCAGACTTTTGAACCTTATGGGGCGGAAATCCGTGGGGAAGATGTGCGCTTCGTTGCGGACCACATTGCCCGTTCGACCGTGGAGGCTGCGGATACCTTGCTGTTCCGCCAGCTGACGGGTGATCTGCTCTATTATCTGATCCCGAAGAAGGGAAAAGCCTGGAAAGAGGGATTGGAATATGTCATCGACCGGCAGATTCTGTCTCGTCCGGACGTCTGGAAGACCGCGGATGACAGTCTGAAGGTCGTCGGTACGGCCCAGATGATGTCGGAATTGCTGAGCCTCGCTCCGGTCGGTTCGAAGGTGCCGGCGCTCAAGTTGCCCGGTACGCTTCTGAAGAAAGGGTGCAAGGGAATCCGGAGCCGTGAAGGAACCTTCCGACTGGATGCTTTGGGCGGCAGACGGAACCTTCTCCTTTTCTGGACGGAAGGTTGCGCGTACTGCAAGGCCGAGAAGGCCGCCGCTGTCCGCCTGCTGGAAAGCAAGGAAGGTCGGGGAGTACGGATTTTGGAAATCAATATGGATGAGCTGTTCTCGACGGATATTGAACTGGTGGACCGCCTGCTTTCTACCTTCGACCTGACAGCCATGCCGTTCATCATGGAGACAGACCGCCACGGTCGGGTGACCGGACGTTATCTGTCTCTGACAGAATAAAAACAGGATATCATGTCTGATCAAATGAAAATCGTATTTCTGGATGCCGCGACGGTCGGAGACAGCAGCCTGACCCCGATCGAGGCTTGCGGACATCTGACCACTTATGCAACTTCGACACCGGAGGAAGCTCTGGAGCGTGTCCGTGACTGTGAAGTGCTCATCGTGAACAAGATTCAGGTCAATGAGGCCTTGATCGATGCGGCTCCGAAGCTGCGCCTCATCTGCGAGGCGGCTACAGGAGTCAATAACATTGACCTGGAATATGCGGCCGCGAAGGGAATTCCGGTCCGGAATGTGGCGGCCTACTCGACGGATTCGGTGGTGCAGGTGACTTTCATGATGCTGCTCTCGCTGGTCGGAAAACTGCCTTATTTCGATGAGGCCGTGAAATCGAAGCGTTATTCCCGGTCCGGACTTTTCACGGACGTGACCTTGCCTTGGACGGAACTCTCCGGAAAGACCATGGGCATCATCGGCATGGGAAATATCGGTCGGAAGGTTGCTGGAGTCGCCGCCGCTTTGGGAATGAACGTGGTCTATTATTCCACTTCCGGCACCGGCCACTGCACGGAATATCCTTCGCTTCCGATCGAGGAACTGCTGGAGATGGCGGATATTGTTTCCATCCATGCTCCGCTCAACGACCGGACGAGAGGACTGCTGGGAGTTGAACGGCTCCGGCTCATGAAGAAAGGAGCGATCCTCCTGAATCTCGGTAGAGGTGGCATCGTCGATGAGGCTGCGCTGGCCGCTGCCGTGGATGCCGGCGAACTGGGGGGTGCCGGTCTGGATGTTTTCGTGACGGAACCGCTTCCGGAAAACAATCCTTTGCTGGGCATGGAGCATCCTGAGCGGATCGTTCTGACGCCGCACATCGGTTGGGCGAGTGCTGAGGCCCGGGAACGTCTGATTGCCGGCATCGCGGGGAACATCAGGGAATTCTTGGTCTGAATCCGGCCCTGTCCGGAGAGATGTAGAATTGATTCATTATATTTGTCAATGTTGCTAATTCAGGATACTGATGAAAACGAAGTTCCAATGGGTCATTGTCCGTATTGACGGAAAGATCGCCGCCATCTCGGCAGATTATGCCCAATTCGCTGCGGTCGCCGCTGCCTTGGCGAAGAAGACCGGAGTCGCTTATGAACACATTTCCTGTGACCGGGTCAGTTTCGAGGAAGTCTGGGAAATCCGGAAGACGGCTGTCTGGGAAGATTTCCTGCTGTTCGGTACGCCTTTCCAGAAGAAAGTCTGGCAGAAGCTTTTCGAGCTGACGCATGGGGAAGAGCGGCCGCACCTGATCAGTTATTCCGATTTCGCCGGCTTGTGTGACAATCGGGCAGGAGTGCGTGCCGTGGCTCATGCCATCAGTCTGAATCCGGTGCTGGTCGTGATTCCGTGCCACCTGGTCGTTCCGAAGGAAACCATTGACAAGATTCGGGAAATCCATCGTCAGCAGGAAAGCACCATCTTCAAGAATGAAGGCGTGTATCTTTTTGATTCTCTGGCCTATGGCGAGTATGTCCTCGGAAAAGAAATGAAGAAGAAGCTCATTGTCCAGGAACTGGCCCGTTAGGAGATCCATAGGCCTGTTTTTCATAAAAATCACTCAAAAAATTCATTTTAATGAGATAATTGTCTAATTTTGCAGACCTTTACGGAGGATTTAAATTTTTGGATTTATGGATATAAGAAACATCGCGATCATTGCTCACGTAGACCATGGAAAAACTACACTTGTAGATAGAATGATCTACCAGGCCCGTCAGACGCGCGAACAGGAAAAACAGGAAAAGCAAGGCGAACTTATCTTGGATAACAACGACCTTGAGAGAGAAAGAGGTATCACCATTCTCGCAAAGAACGTATCATTTGTATATAAGGGAGTGAAAATC
Source organism: Bacteroidales bacterium (assembly GCA_020026355.1). Lineage (GTDB taxonomy): Bacteria > Bacteroidota > Bacteroidia > Bacteroidales > UBA932 > Cryptobacteroides. The sequence goes on along the minus strand of JAHHQP010000013.1, from coordinate 25,914 downwards.
AATGTGATCGATACTCCGGGCCATAGTGATTTCGGTGGTGAAGTGGAACGAGTCCTCAATATGGCGGATGGTGTCATTCTGCTGGTGGATGCTTTTGAAGGCTGCATGCCGCAGACCCGCTTCGTCCTTCAGAAGGCGATCGAGATGGGCAAGAAGCCTATCGTCGTGATCAACAAGGTCGACAAGCTGAACTGCCGTCCGGAAGAGGTGCAGGAGGAAGTCTTCGACCTCATGTTCTCCTTGAACGCTACAGAAGATCAGCTGGATTTCCGTACAGTCTACGGTAGCGCTAAACAGGGCTGGATGTCTTACGACTGGAAGGAACCGACCGAGGACATCACCGCTCTTCTCGATACGATCATCGAGGTCGTACCGGCTCCGGAGCAGGTTGAGGGTACTCCTCAGATGCTGATCTCCTCTCTTGAATATTCTCCATACGTGGGTCGTATCGCGGTCGGCCGCATCACACGCGGTCAGCTCAAGACCGGTATGAACATCAGTCTCTGCAAGAGATACGACATCATCCAGAAACAGAAGATCCGTGATCTGATGATCTTCGATGGTCTCGGAAAGACCAAGGTGGATACCGTGCAGTGCGGTGACATCTGCGCTGTCGTCGGCCTCGAAGGTTTCGAGATCGGAGATACCATCGCGGATTTCGAGAAGCCGGAGGCTCTTCCACCTATTTCCGTCGATGAGCCGACGATGAGCATGCTCTTCATGATCAATAACTCTCCATTCTTCGGACGTGAGGGTAAGTTCGTGACATCCAGACATCTGAAGGAACGTCTGGAGAAAGAGCTGGAGAAGAACCTCGCTTTGAGGGTGAAACCGGGTCCTAATGCGGATTCCTTCATTGTCTACGGACGTGGTGTCCTTCATCTTTCCGTTCTGATCGAGACCATGAGAAGAGAGGGATTCGAACTTCAGGTCGGTCAGCCTAAAGTGCTGGACAAGACCATCAACGGCGTACGTTGCGAGCCTATCGAGAACTTGACGATCGAAGTTCCGGAGGAATTCGTCGGCAAGGCGATCGAAATCTCTACCCGCAGGAAAGCCGCCCTGATCCATATGGAGAACAGGGGTGACCGTACGCATCTGGATTTCGATATTCCGGCACGTGGCCTGATGGGATTGAGAAGCAACCTTCTGACTGCCAGTCAGGGAGAAGCTGTCGTCGCGCACCGTTTCAAAGGTTATGAGCCATACAAGGGCGATATCGAGCGCAGAACCAACGGTTCTCTCGTTTCACTGGAAACCGGCGTTTCCGTAGCTTATTCCATGGACAAGCTGCAGGACAGGGGCAAGTTCTTCATTGAACCGGGCGTGGATATCTATGAAGGTCAGGTGGTCGGAGAACATACCAGAGAGCGTGACCTGACCATCAATATCTGCAAGACGAAGAAGCTGACGAACATGCGTGCTTCCGGAAGTGACGATAAAGTCATGCTGCCTCCTCCGGTCGTCTTCTCGTTGGAAGAGATGCTGGAGTATATCCAGGAGGACGAGCTCGTGGAGGTGACTCCGAAGTCTTTGAGGATCAGGAAGATATTGCTTCACGAACTCGACCGCAAGAGAAAAAATGCGGATTTGGATTGATATTAACAAAAGTTATTGCTATATTTGCAGGCTCAAATCTATGTACGGGTTTTTATGAATGATTTTATAATACCTTTAGATAGCCTGTCTGCTGGAAATACAAAGTATTCCTGGCAGGTCGGCAAAGCGTTCTTCGATAGTTTTGAGAACTCCGAGATACTGGATGCCGATCTCTCCGCCGAGGTTTCGGTCGAGAAGTCCGGAAAATATCTGGGCATCGACTGCCTTGTGAAAGGCCAAGTCACGGTGCTGTGCGACCGTTGCCTGGAAGAACTCCAGTTGCCGGTAGAAGAGAACATACTGCTTTCTGTCAAGTACGGTGAAGATGATGCCGCAGACCAGATGGAAGGGGAGCGTGAGATCTACTGGATTCCGAGGGACAGCGCAGAACTGGACATGAGCCAGGTCATTTATGACTATGTCTGCCTTTCCTTACCGATGCAGCGCCATCATGCGGATGGGGAATGTAATCCGGAAACGGTGAAATATCTTGGAAATCCGGAAGTCGAGGAACTGAAAAACGATGAAAAGATGGAAGCGGACAATCCTTTCGCGGCGTTGAAAGGATTGTTTGACTGAGAATGGAAAAATATAACAATTAAAAATATTCAACAATGGCACATCCAAAACACAAAGTCTCCAAGCAGAGACGTGACAAAAGAAGAACACACGACGTAGCTGTCGTTCCTACTCTTGCAACTTGCTCAAACTGCGGTGCAACTATCCTGTTCCACAGAGTTTGTCCTGAGTGCGGATATTACAGAGGTCGTCAGATCATTGAGAAGAAAGCTGAGTAATCGGTTTTCTTCTACTGTGATGGCCCTGTAGTTCAACGGATAGAATAGAAGTTTCCTAAACTTTAGATAGCAGTTCGATTCTGCTCGGGGCTACTTGACGGAAGGGGATGAGTTTCGGCTCATCCCCTTTTGCTTTTTTGTGCCGTGCTTACTTTGACGGGGAACAATAATTCATTAAATTTGTAGGATAATGAAGTCAAATCAAAACATGAAAGATATGAAAAAAGTAATTGCAACAGAACATGCACCTAAGGCTGTCGGTCCTTATTCTCAGGCTATCATGAGCGGTGATACGCTCTATGTTTCCGGTCAGATTCCGGTCAATCCTGCTGACGGTTCAGTCAAGGATACCATCGAGGAGCAGAGCCGTCAGGCCCTCACGAATGTAGGCGAGATCCTCAAGGCTGCGGGAATGGATTATTCAAATGTCGTCAAGACAACCGTTCTTCTGGCTGACATCGCGGATTTCAAGGCCATGAATGCAGTCTATGCGGAGTTCTTCACTGCAGAACAGCCTGCCAGAGCCTGCTTCCAGGTCGCTGCTCTTCCGCTCGGCGTCAAAGTCGAGATCGAAGCTATTGCTGTCAGATAATGAACAGGAAGACAACAGGCATCCATCTGGCCATCCTTTCCGTGATGGTTCTGGGAATCGGCGTCGCGGTATATTTCCTGTACCGCGACGTCGCTACATCTTCTGATGTCGAGGAACAGGCCGTGGAGTATGAGATGAATTATTCCGCTGCAGGTACTGCCTCCGAAGCGGAGGTCACGGTTACGGAATCCGTACCGGAATCGAAGCCGGTGCAGAAGATAGCAGCAGAAAAGGCTTCCGTGACGGCTGAAGTGAAGGTCCCTCGTGGTCCTTTTGCAATCAAGAACTGCAAGACGGGCCGGATGAATCAGCTCAGTCAGAATGCAGACCATTCATTGGTCTTGAAAGACGGAGGAAAGTCTTTGTGGATAGCCTCTTTTTCTGCTCCGCTCTGCGGTCGAGTCGGGGAGCTGGACTATTATGCCAACGGTAAGATCCAGTTCGCTTTCTGCGCGGGCAGCAGGCTTTATGTGATCGACCGGCTCGGTCGTTTCGTGAAGTCCTTCCCGAAGGAACTGGACCGTCCGGTGCTGCTCGGTCCTGATGTCTATGATTTCAACGGTCATCAGGTGTACAACATCATGGTTCTCCATGATGACAATACCGTTCAGATGTACAACATGAAGGCTCAGAAACCGTCATCCTGGAAAGGGATGAAGGCGAAGGACACCATCATTGACCTGCCGGATCTGATCAATGTCGGCGGCAAGAGCTTCTGGATTCTTCCGACGGCGGCTGAAAAGCTTATTTTCCCGTTCTATGGGGGGAAACCGGTGAATACCGGTTGTGTGATCGCGAAGGACAGTCCGGTGAAGGTACTCAATGCCTCCAGCGTACAGGTCGAGACTGCGGACGGACGTCGGGTGACTGTCAAGATCAGATAATTTGTCGATTATGGAAAAATTCGATTCAAGCTATCTGCAGATGGCTGCAGTATGGGCCAGGAATTCCTACTGCAAGCGCCGTCAGGTCGGCGCACTTATCGTGAAAGACCGTATGATCATCTCTGATGGCTATAACGGCACACCATCCGGGTTCGAGAACATCTGTGAGGATGAATCGGGCGCGACGAAGCCTTATGTCCTCCATGCGGAGGCGAATGCCATCACCAAGGTGGCCAAATCTGGAAACAGCAGTGACGGGGCGACGATGTACGTGACGGCATCTCCTTGTATGGAATGTGCGAAACTGATCATCCAGGCTGGCATCAAACGGGTGGTCTACAAGGATGAATATCGGCTGACGGATGGTATAGACCTGCTCCGGAAAGCAGGGATAACCGTAGAGAAAGTGGATTAGGATGAAGATCAGATTCAATTTCAATTATTTACTTCTTATCATTGTGGGCATTTCTATCGGAATGTCCATTTCCAGCGCATTGTCCCGACGCAGATTCAATGAAATCAGTGAAATCGTCTCCAAGGGGCAGAACTGCATGATCTATAGGGGCGGTGAGGCTGAAGACGGTTTGCGGGTGGTTCATACCTTCGACGGAGACTACAATGCCTGGGCGAAGCTCAATCTCATCCTGGAACAGGTCCGGATGAATTATGTCGACACCATTGACCAGAAAGAGATGACGGATGCGGCGGTATCGGCTGCGCTCGCGGTCCTGGACCCGCATTCCATCTATCTACCTCCGGTCGAACTGAGCCAGGCGGACGAATCGCTCGCCGGCAATTTCGACGGAATCGGTATCCAGTTCAATGTGCCGAACGATACAGCCATTGTCTTGAGTGTGATCAAGGGCGGTCCCTCAGAAAAGTCGGGACTGCAGCAGGGAGATCGCCTGATCAAGGTCGATGATCGGGTGATTGCCGGCAATGGTACTCCCCAGGATTCGATGGTCCGTCGTTTCAAGGGACCTTCCGGCACGAAGGTGAACCTGACAGTCCGCAGAGACGGTGTGGATATTCCTTTCACTGTCACGAGAGGAAAGATTCCGGTGGAATCGGTCGAGACGGCCTTCATGCTGGATGATACGACCGGCTATATGAAGCTGTCCAAGTTCACACGTTCGACCTTTCTTGATTTCGTAAAGGCCAAGGACAGGCTGCTCGCTCAGGGAATGAAGCATCTGATCTTCGATCTGCGAGGGAATACAGGCGGTTATTTCGACCAGTCTTATCTGCTGTGCAATGAATTTCTGGCGAAGGATCAGCCGGTGGTCTATATGGAAGGACTGCACCGTAAACGTGCGGACTATCACGCGGACGGTTCCGGTACTTTGCAGAAGATCGGTCTTTCTGTCCTGATCGATGAGGGCTCCGCTTCTTCCAGCGAGATTTTCGCCGGGGCGATCCAGGATAATGACCGCGGTGTAATCATCGGACGCCGTTCTTTCGGTAAGGGGCTGGTGCAGGAACCGGTGAATTTCTCTGACGGTTCCGGACTGCGTCTGACTGTAGCTCGTTTCCATACGCCTTCCGGAAGATGTATCCAGAAGCCTTATACGGAGAACTATGCCTACGATTTCTATGAACGCTATGCTCGTGGTGAACTGATGGACAAGGACAGTATCAAGGTCGATACTTCACATGTCTATCGGACGGTAGGCGGACGGACGGTCTATGGAGGTGGTGGTATCATTCCTGATCTCTTCGTTCCGATGGACACGACTGCAGCCACGAAATTCTTCATCGCCTGCAACAAGAAGGCGACCATGATGCGTTTCGCTTCTGCCATGTTCGACAGATATGGCAAGAAACTCTCTCAGATCGATAGTTTCCAGGAACTTGAAGAATTCCTCGATCGGATGGATCTGGCGCGGGAATTCAAGGAATATGCGTGGAAAGTGGATGGTCTGAAACCTGCCCGAGGCGAATGGGAACTTACGGAGACTTATCTTATGCCTCAGCTCAGGGCCCTGGTCGGCCGTTACTCAAAGCTGGACAATGATGCCTTCTATCATTTCTATCTTCCGATCGACAAGATGGTAAAGGTGGCTCGTGAGTCCTCCGACAGGGTCGGTTCCCTGACCGGGAAATGAACCGGGACTCAATATTGACTGACGAAGCGGTAGGTGACTGTTCCCGGTGACTTGCCGCTTCCTTTTTTTGCTTTGAAGCGCATTTGTCGGGCAGCCGTCAGAGAAGAACGGACGAGACAATCATCTTCCGAAGACTGGGCCTTGAGAATCTTGGCATCCGTGACTCGGCCGTTTTCACCGACCATGATCTGTACGACTACGGTGCCTTCTCCCATACATTTGTAGGCTGGAACGGTGTAATAGGTAGGAACTCGGCCGCTGATGTTGATGGAAACGGTCGCGTTACCTTCCGTACGTGACATCGGTAAGGCTTTCTCTTCCTTTGTCTTGCCTTCTTCAGGTAGGGAGACTCTATCCTCTTCTTCGTCGTATTCCTGGCTATGGCGCTGCATTTCTTCCAGTTCCTTCATCAGCCGCTCATGTTCAGCGTAGAGGTCTTTTGCATCGGTGTTACGGTCGTCTTTGAGCTCACCGCTCTCGTCGACGATCTCATTGCGGATTTCCTGTCCTGAGTTATTGAAGGCCTCATCGCCTTCCGCAAGATTCTGGAGGCGTGCCAGTTCTTTCTGGAGACTTTCCAGTTCTTCCAGGGTTTCGATATCTTCCTGACTGACGAATTCTACAGCCAGCTGATCGGTCTTTTCCAAGGTGGTGTGGAGCTTGTACCCCATTAAGACAACTATCACCGCGACATGAAAGATCACGGTGACAGTCCATCCTATTCTATTTCCTTTACGGTTTTCGTCCACGATTGAGAAGTCCGTCCTTATTTGTTGTGTGCCAGATACTTTTCGATGGTTGCCGAGATGACATCGATCGCTACTTTGTTATGACCTCCCTGAGGGATGATGATGTCCGCGTAGCGTTTGCTCGGTTCAATGAACTGGAGGAACATCGGTTTTACCGTCTTGCTGTATCTTTCAATGACGGTCTCGACGGTCTTTCCTCTTTCGATGATATCCCTTGCCATGACTCTCATCAGCCTGTCATCGTCATCAGCGTCCACGAAAAGCTTGATGTCCATCAGTTTACGGAGTTCCGGACAGGTGAATATCAGGATTCCTTCGATAATGATCACTTCGGCTGGCTTCACCGTTACGGTTTCAGTCTTCGATCTGGAACAGGTCAGGTAGGAATAGACCGGCTGTTCGATGACTTTTCCGTCTCTCAGATCCTGTACCTGTCTTCTCAGCAGTTCGAAATCGATTGAATCCGGATGGTCGAAGTTGACTTTCTGCCTTTCTTCCAAAGGAAGATGGCTGGAGTCCTTGTAATAGGAGTCTTGAGGGATGACAACTACTTTTTCTTTCAGTTGTTCTGAAATCGCTTTTACAACAGTTGTTTTTCCGGAACCGGAACCTCCGGCAATTCCAATGATGAGCATAATCTGGTTTTATCTGGGTCTGTTAATATTCTGCGTTTTTCGGTGTTCTCGGGAATGGGATCACATCTCTGATGTTCGTCATACCTGTGACGAAGAGGAGCAGTCGCTCGAAGCCGAGGCCGAAACCACTGTGCGGAGCGGAGCCGAATCTTCTGGTATCCAGGTACCACTCGAGACCCTTTCTGCTCATGCCCAGCTCATCGATCCTTGCGTCAAGCTTCTCATAGGATGCCTCACGCTCAGAACCGCCGATGATCTCTCCGATCTTAGGGAAGAGCACATCCATGGCTCTGACGGTCTTGCCGTCTTCGTTCTGCTTCATGTAGAAGGCCTTGATGTCTTTCGGGTAGTCAGTGAGGATGACCGGTCTCTTGAAGTGCTTCTCGACCAGATAGCGCTCATGCTCACTCTGGAGATCTACACCCCAGGATACAGGGTATTCGAATTTTTCACCGGATTCCATGAGAATCTTCACACCTTCCGTGTAAGGAAGTCTCACGAAGTCTGTCTTGAGGACACCTTCCAGTCTACCGATCAGCTCATTGTCGTAGCGGTCGTTCAGGAATCTGATGTCTTCCGTACAGTTATCCAGCGCATATTTAACCAGGAACTTGATGAAATCCTCTGCCAGGTCCATGTTGTCGTTGATGTCGTAGAAGGCCATCTCCGGCTCTACCATCCAGAACTCTGCCAAGTGGCGCGGCGTGTTGGAGTTCTCTGCACGGAAAGTCGGACCGAAAGTATAGATCTCTCCGAGTGCGGTAGCGCCGAGTTCTCCTTCCAGCTGTCCGCTGACGGTCAGGCTGGTCTGTTTCCCGAAGAAGTCTTTGGAGAAGTCGACTTTATCTTTCTTTTTAGGGACATTGTTCAGGTCCAGGGTCGTTACCTGGAACATCTGGCCTGCTCCTTCACAGTCGGATGCCGTGATCAGCGGAGTGTGCATGTACACGAAACCTTTGCTGTGGAAGTATTCGTGGATAGCGAAAGCCATCTGGTTGCGGACTCTGTAGATCGCACCGAAGGTATTGGTCCTTGCTCTGAGGTGAGCGACGGTCCTGAGGAATTCGAAGGAGGTATCCTTCTTCTGGAGCGGATATCTCATAGGGTCGCATTCACCATAGATCTCGATGGCGTTTGCCTGGATCTCCACAGCCTGTCCACCTCCTACGGATTCTACCAGCTTGCCTTCTACTCCGATGCAGGCTCCAGTAGTGATCTTTGCCAGTACACTGTCTTCAAACTGTGTCTTGTCGACTACAATCTGTATATTATTGATTGTAGAACCATCGTTGAGTGCAATGAATGCCACATTCTTGTTTCCTCTCTTCGTCCTGACCCAACCTTTGGCCACGACATCGCAGCCGCTTTCCATTCCGAGCAGCTCTTTTACTTTGGTTCTTCTGATTTTTTCCATCATCGTGATTTTTATACAAACTTTGCAAAGATAATAAATGTCATACATATATAAAAAAAGAAGAACCGGAAAATTCCGGTTCTTCTTTCAAATGTATGTTAGAGAGAATTACTCTTTCTTTCTGGCTGTGTACATGATGCTCAATGCCTGGCATCTTCTGAGCTCCATCTTGACCTCAGTGATGATACGCATTCTCACGCTCTCATCAGCCCTGATGGCTACGGTCATCTGCTGACGGTCCAGTTCGGACATCGCGTTTCTTTCATTGGCGATGAAATCGCGGATTTCATCAGTTTTCTTGAAAGAATCGTTCAGCTGGATGAGCGGCTCCGTACCGTACTGTCTCTGCAGATCTTTTACCGGACGACCGATGTTGATGTAGGAAGTCAAGTCCTTTCTTTCCAGTTTCGCTACTTCTGTAGCTTCAGGAACCTTGACCATCACCTTGTTCTCGGTCTCACGCATACTGGTTGTCACCATAAAGAAGAACAACAGCATGAAGACGATATCTGACAAGGATCCCTGAGACAATGCAGGTACTTCTTTCTTTCCAGATGGTTTAAATTTTGACATTCTGTTTTCCTCCTTTAATTGTTTTCCTCACCAGCATTTGATGGCTCACCTTCTGACAGATTGTTCGGAACGGCTTTCCTGACAGCTGCCTGTCCTGCCTTGTCCAATTTCTGATACGGTTTCTTGAAATATGCCATTGCAAATTCGTCGCGGAGTTCATTGATGGCTTTCATCAGCTCATTCTGCACTTCGATATACCTCTTGTAACTGGTGAAGTTATGGTTCTGAAGCGAGATGATACCCTGTGAAATCATGATATCAACGACTTTTCCGTCAACTTTGATCGTATCTTTCTTCTTGTCAGGAAGATCCTTGCTGTTGTTTGGGTTCGTCAAGCCTTCCTTGATCCTTTCTTTCAGCACGCTGATGTCGATTGGCTCTTGGCCGATCAGAAGCTGGTCCTGCTTGTTGACCTTCACTTCGATCACGTTATGACGATTCACTTCCTGTTTAGTCTCCTCTTTCTGGCTTTCGTCCGGGAGAGGTGGCAAACGACGCTGCAGGCCTGAATCCTGGTTCATAGTCGTGGTCATCAGGAAGTAACACAGCAAAAGGAATGCAATGTCAGCTGATGAACTCGAGTTTAACTCTGGTGTTTTCTTACCCGCCATGATATTTGTTTATTTTCTGATCAAATTATAAATCCAGCCGAACAACATGGCTCCGATGGTAGCTACGGACATGATGTATGTAAGGTTGAGGATCGTATCTGTTAATTTCAGTACGCTTCCGCTCGGCTGTTCCGTTGTGATGCCCATTGCTGGTGCGCCTGAAGCTGTGAAGTATGACAATGCAATCACACCGGCAGCTACGACGAGCATGATCAGCAGGTTGAGAAGGGATTTCGGGTTGTTTGCAGTGTTCACGATGAAACTTACTACAACCATGGCCAGAATTCCGACAGCGAACATTACATAAGCCCAGATCAGAATGATTTCAACAAAGTCGATGACGAACGGTTCACCCCATCTGCTCTCTGAGAGCTGGATATGGATCTCGTTGTTCAAGGTTTTCGCGATAGTCGCGTTGTTGACTTCGTCAGCTTTGAAACGTACAGGCAGGTCAAGTTCCTTGATCTGTTTGTTCTTTTTCAAGCCTTCATTGTGCTTCTTGACGAGTTCAGCTTCATTCTCCTCGAGGTTGATGAGGCTGTCTCTGTCCACATTCAGTACTGCTGCCAGTTTCTCCTGCTGGAGAAGGATGAGTCCTGTCGTGTCCAGCGTCACTGCCTTTGCAGCCTCGTCATCAAGCTCTGCATCGAGGATCTGGTTCACGATATTCATGGACTGTGCTGTGAGTTCCTTTGTCAGGTCTTCGTTCAAAGCGATCACTTTGAGAGAGTCAGCACCTTTCAATTCATCTTTGTAGATGTTGTTATAATGACGGACAAACTTCTCGACATCGGCTTTGACGTCATTCTGCATAGCTTCAATGACGACACCTTTGTCCAACGGTCTGTTGATTACAATGTCTTTCCATCCCTGTGAGTAACCTACGGCCAGGAGAATGACACTGAGAATCATCCAGACTAAGATTGTCCATTTGATGATCTTCTTGTACATTGTCTAACTATTTTTCGTTGTGTTTTACCAAAATGTCGATGAATGAGATGGAAGCGTCCTCCATTTCATTGGTCAAAGAGTCGATCTTTGAAAGGATGTAGTTGTAGAACACCTGCAGGATAAGGGCAACGATAAGACCGCCGACTGTTGTGATCAAAGCGACTTTCATACCACCTGCAACGACGTTAGGGGAAATATCACCGGCTTTCTGGATAGCATCGAAGGCTTCGATCATACCGAGCACTGTACCCAAGAAACCGAGGTTGGTAGACATTGCGATGAAGAGTGAGAGCCATGTAAGACCTTTCTCCATTTCGTTGTTCTTTACAGAGCCATAGGAAACGACTGCTTTCTCCACGTTCTCGATACCCTCGTCATAGCGGAGGAGACCCTGATAGAAGATGCTGGCGATCGGACCTCTGGTGTTGAAGCAAAGTTCTTTAGCAGCCTCGATACCACCCTCTTCAAGAGCAGCCTCGAATTTGTTGAGAAGCTTCTTGTGGTTTACGGTTGAGAGATTCAGGTAGAGGATTCTCTCGATTGCAATGGCAAGACCGAGGATAAGACATGCGATGATCGCTGCCATAAATCCTACACCACCCTCGATGAATTTAGTCTTCAAAGCCTGGTGCAAAGGAATGCCTGCCTCTTCAGTCTCTTCAGCTAGAGTTTCAGCTTCGTTTACGAAAGAGTCTGCTGGCGTTGCCTGCTCTGTCTGCTGATCGTTCTGAGTTTTGTTCTCAGCTGATACATATTGTGCAGAAAAGGCCATGATGCCCATTGCTGCCAAAAACACGAAAAATTTCTTCATGATTCTTTGTGTGTTTAATTAATAATTTTTTTGAATATTGTTTTATTTGTTTCTTTTTCAGATATTGACAGGTCTATGACCAGTCATTTAAAATTCGGTGCAATTTAGCAAAATTATTTCAAATGACAAGAATTATTTCGTTATTTCACCCCTCAGGTTTTTCAGCATCTCTTTCTTCACGTAATCGTTTGAAGATGATTTGCCCATGAGGTGGAAGAGCTTTCCGAGCGCACTTTCCGTAGTGCTGTCATGTCCGCTCAGGACTCCTGCTTTTTCCAGCGCTTTTCCGGTCGCATAGATGCTCATGTCCACGTTTCCGGCCAGACATTGCGTGACGTTCACGACGATCTTCCCTTCTTCGCAGGCTCTCCGTACGCTCGATAGGAACCAAGGTTTTGAAGGCGCGTTTCCTGAACCATAGGTTTCGATGATGACGGCTCTCGGTTCCGGAGACAGCAAGATGTCGCGGACGACATTTTCGGTGATGCCCGGATGGATTTTCAGAATTGCGATCCTCGGGTCGATTTCCGTGTCGAATATCGGACGTCTTTCCCAGTCTTCCGGGTAGCGGATCACGGCTCTGTTGTACCGGATGTTGATTCCGGCTTCCGCCAGGGCCGGAAAATTTTCGGATCGGAAGGCCCTGAAATCCGAGGAGTTGATCTTGGAAGTACGGTTGCCGCGCATGAGCACGTTGTCGAAGCAGATGCACACTTCCGGTACGACTGCATGTCCTTGGTCATCTTTCGCGGCGGCGATCTCGACGGCGGAGATGAGGTTTTCCTTCCCGTCTGTCCTTGGTCTTCCGATCGGAAGCTGGCTTCCGGTGAAGATGATCGGCTTGGTCAGGCCTTCGATCATGAAACTTAAGGTCGATGCGGAATAGGCCATCGTGTCAGTTCCGTGAAGAATGACGAAACCGTCGTATTCTTCATATTTCCGGTCAATGAGGCTGACAAGTTCCTGCCACATGCGCGGCTCTACATCGGAGGAGTCGATGAGGGGGTCGAAGGTATGGGAATCGATCCGGCAGGCGAATTTCCCCAACTCCGGAACTTCGTCCAGAATCTGACTGAAGTCGAAGGGTTTCAGGGTCTGGTCTACAGGATCTTCCTTCATGCCGATGGTGCCTCCTGTGTAGATGAGGAGAATGGATGATTTCAAGGCTGCTGTGTTCATATTTGGAATAGATTATGGGCATTTTCTGTGGTTGCCTGCGCGACTTCTTCCAAGCTGCATCCTTTCAGTTCCGCGATCTTGCGGGCGATGAGCGGGATGTAGCTGCTTTCGTTGCGCGTCCCTCGGTGAGGTGCCGGTGTCAGGTATGGGGAATCTGTCTCCAGGAGAATCCTGCTCAATGGAATGGACTTCACGGTTTCGGCGATGGAGGCTTTCTTGAAGGTGACGACTCCGCCGATTCCGACATGCCAGTCTCCAAGTTCCTGCAGTTCATGGAAGGTTTCCAGGCTTCCGCTGAAGGCATGGAACACGCCTCTGTTCCCGAGCGATTTTTCTTCTTTCAGGATGTCCAGGATCGGTTTCGTGGCTTCTCGGGAATGGATGATGACCGGCAGATCCAGCCGGGCAGCCAGCCGGATCTGCTGCCGGAAAGCTTCCTGCTGTTCCTTCTGGAATTCTTTCGACCAGTAGAGGTCCATGCCGATTTCTCCGATGGCCCGGATGTCTCGGTCCAGGTAGTTCTCCATATCTTCCAGCTCCTTCTTCCAGTCCGCGTTCACGGAGGTAGGATGGAGGCCCAGGCAAGGGAAGACGGTACCGGTGTGCCGCTCTGCAAGAGCGAACATCCGGTCGCGGGTCTCGGCATCGATGTCCGGGAAAATGATTTTCGTGACCCCGGCTTCGACGGCCCGTCCGACGGCTTGATCCTCTTCGCCGGTGAAGGCTTCGTCGTACAGGTGGGAATGAGTGTCTGTGAACTCCATTGACTTTGTCTTTTTACTGAGGCAAAGTTACATTTTTTTTACGTTAATCATATATCTGCCGAGCAGGTCTGCGCAGATGAATCCGTCCGCTTCCAGCAATCCGGTCAGTTCAGTGACGGTTCTGATCGGCAATCCGGTGCTTCCGGCCAGTTCTTCGACGGTCTGCCCTCTCCGGGAGCGGATGCAGAGCAGCAGGTCTGACATCCGGCTGACCTCGTCTTCGCCGACGCAGCCGGCGTAGGTCTCGCTGATCTTCTGTTCCGTTTTCTTCTTTCCGCTGTCCCGTTTCAGCGACAGGCTTTTCAGCAGGTCCTCCAGGGTTTCGATGGATTCTGCGATACAGTTGCGTATGAGCCAGTTGCAGCCTTGTGAACGTGGGTCGTCCACCCGGCCTGGAAGAGCGAAGACAGACCGGTCATAGCCGAAGGCGTAGCTGGCGGTGTTCAGACTGCCGCCGCGGATTCGGGATTCGATGACGATGGTGGCCCGGCAGAGACCGGCGATGATCCTGTTCCGTTGCAGGAAGCGATAGGGCATCGGGGCTGTGGCCGGTGGAAACTCTGTAACCAGCGAACAGCCAGGGGTCTGGCAGAGCCGTTCTCCGAAACGTCGGTGTCGGGCAGGGTAGATGGTGTCTGGTCCTGTAGCCATGACTCCCATGGTCGTCAGTCCCGCGGACAGGGCAGCCTGCTGGGCGGTGATGTCGGTCCCGATGGCCAGACCGCTGACGATCAGCGGTCTCTCCTTGCAGGAGGCGATGGCCTCTATGATGCGCCCGCACCATTCCGTGCCGTATTGCGAGATGTCGCGGGTTCCCACGATGGCGACGGCATCCTGTCCGGACTCCGGGAGTTCGCCGCGCACATAGAGGCCGATCGGGCCGTCGGGACATTCTTTCAGCAGGCTCGGGTAGGTAGGGTCGTTTTCCGGAATGAAACGAATCCCTTTCCTAGCCAGCCGTTCCAGTTCTTCTGCTGCCTCGTCCAGTGCCTTGCTTCCGATGAGCAGCCGCCTTGGAGTGTCCGGGCCGGTCAGGGTGCTGAGCGTGTATTCGTCCAGGTCGAAGACTTGCCGGGCGGAGCCGGCCGCTTCGATCAGCCGACTTCCTTTTTCTGGTTCCGGCAGGAAAATGCGGTTGAGCGCACAATGAAAGATTTTGTCATCCATGTTCTTTCCAGTTTAGAAGTTCCGGACAAAACTAACTGAAAAAAGCGGCATCCTGCCGATGCAGGGTACCGCTTTTTCTTTTTCTTAAGAATGTTTTTCCTTTTGTTTGCTTTCGTCGGATCTCATCAGTCCACGATCAGGAGCGCGTCGCCGTAAGGACCGAATTTGTAGTCTTCTTTCAAAGCGGTCGCATAGGCATTCATGACGTTCTCATAACCGCCGAAAGCCGCGATGGACATCAGCATGGTCGAGCATGGGAGGTGGAAGTTTGAAACGACCGCATCCGGAATGGCGAAACGGTAAGGTGGAAAGATGAACTTGTTGGTCCATCCGTCGAAAGGTCTGACTTCATCATTGGTGGTGACGTAGGTCTCCAGACCTCTGATGACAGTCACGCCGACAGCCAGTACCTTGTGCTTGTTCTTCTTGGTCTCATTGATCTTGTCAGCGCTTTCCTGGCTGATGATGAGCCGCTCGGAATCCATCTTGTGCTTGGACAGGTCTTCCACATCCACGGATCTGAAATGGCCGATGCCCATGTGGGAGGTGATGAACACTTTGTTGATATCTTTCAGGATCATCCTGTTGAACAGCTCGCGGCTGAAATGCAGGCCTGCTGCAGGAGCGGAGACGGCACCTTCGTTCTTGGCGAAGATGGTCTGGAAATTCTCTTTGTCTTCCTCGGTCACATGTTCCTTCACCCATTTCGGAACCGGGGTCTCGCCGAGCGCGAACAGGCTCTCCTTGAATTCTTCATAGCTGCCGTCGAAAAGGAAGCGGAGGGTTCTTCCGCGAGAAGTGGTGTTGTCGATCACTTCGGCCACGAGACTCTCGTCTTCACCGAAATACAGCTTGTTGCCGATCCTGATCTTCCTGGCTGGATCGACGATGACATCCCAGAGGCGCTGTTCCCTGTTCAGCTCACGGAGCAGGAACACCTCGATGTCCGCGCCGGTCTTTTCCTTGTTTCCGTAGAGACGTGCCGGGAAGACTTTCGTGTCGTTCAGCACGAAGGTGTCACCCTTGCCGAAATAGTCGATGATATTCTTGAAAAGTTTGTGCTCGATCTCGCCTGTCTTCTTGTGGAGCACCATGAGCTTGCACTCGTCACGCCATCTAGCTGGTTCTGAGGCAACTTTGTCCTTTGTAAGGTTGAATTGGAACTGTGATAATTTCATGTTTTTCTAACATTGTGCTTTGTTGTGCACAATCATATTATTATACGGATTTTATTGAATTTTGTTTCATTACAGTTCCGAAAATCTTTGAAAATCATATTTTTGCTTCCCGGAAGACCTCGATGATGGACGGATAGGTCTTCTGCAGGAAAGGGGGAAGGCTGGACTTGGCGACCCAGGCTGCCTTGGAGATGTCTTCTTCCCGTTGAGGAATCAGATCCGTCGGTTCGGTATAGAGCATGTCGTACCACCAGGTATGTTTCAGGTGCCAGATGCCGTTCCGCTTGTAGCAGTGGTCCGTCGTGCAGATCAGGTCCCGGAGAATCAGGTCTCCGATGCCGGTTTCCTCCTGCACTTCTCGCAATGCAGTCGTCCTGATGTCTTCTCCAGGATCCTGATGCCCTTTCGGCAGGTCCCACAGATTGTTCCGGTTGATCAGCAGGTAATCTCCGCGCCGGTTGGATACCAGACCTCCGGCTGCATTCACTTCCATGAACTCGCCGCAGATTTTCCGGTAGGTCTTTGCCGTGTCTTCCGTAGGTATGTAGATCCTGAGCAGGGAATCGGATACTTCGAACATGCTGATCAGCCTGTGGATGTCCACTTGCTCTCCCAGCCTGAATTCGATGGCGTTCGGATCGGTCAATGCCGCTTCGTCGGGAGGGCAGATAGCGATGCAGCGTTTTTCGAAGTATATCTTGTGCATATGTCTTTTAATATTATTATATTTGCCGAAATGTAGCGATGCAAATATACTTAGAAGTATCCGAAAAAAACAATATTAAAGTTCAAACTGAAAAAATAAAAGAACGTTATGGAATCAGTAGAAAAAAAAGTTGCTGGAGCGCTCCTGGACATCAAGGCGGTGCTTCTCAGACCTGAGGAGCCTTTCGTCTGGGCATCCGGATGGCACTCCCCGATATATTGTGACAACAGAAGAATACTCTCTTATCCGGAAATCCGTGAAAATGTCTGCCGCTGGATGGCGGATATCATCCGTGAGAAATATCCGGATGTGGAAGTGATCGCAGGTGTCGCGACAGGAGCTATCGCCCATGGCTTTCTGGTCGCGCATATCCTGGGTAAACCTTTCGTCTATGTCAGACCGAAGCCGAAGGACCATGGAACCGGATCGCAGATCGAAGGTATTCTCGAGCCGGGAGCCAAGGTCGTCGTGGTCGAGGACCTCATTTCTACTGGCATGAGCAGTCTTGCTGCCGTTCACGCATTGGCACAGGCAGAGGCGAATGTCCTGGGTATGGTCGCTATCTTCTCCTATAACTTCAACAAGTCCAGGAAAGCATTCGAAGATGCGAATGTCGAGCTGACGACACTTTCCAACTATGATACCTTGATCGAGGTAGCGCATGATAGAGGCTATGTCAAGGACGCTGACCTTGAGGTGCTCAAGGAGTGGAGATATTCACCTTCTACCTGGGGAAGATAACATGGCGGCGAATTTTGACAGCAAGAAGGCCGTGGTATCCCGTGCGCCTTATCAGCTTTACATGATGTTCGTGGATCTCCGCAATTTCGTGAACTTCCTCCCGGAAGACAAGAAGCAGGGAGTCGAGGCGGACTATGATTCGATCCATGCGACCGTGCAAGGCTTCAATGTCGGGATGAAGGTTGCGGAGAGGGTTCCTTATTCCCTGATTACCTATCAGGACGACGGAGCGCCTTTCGAGTTCAAGGTCGAACTGCATTTCGATGCGGCAGGTCCGGCTGACAAGACGGAATTCCAGATCAAGGTCAGTGCCGATCTGAATTTCATGATGAAGACCTTGCTTGGTTCCAAGATCAAGGAAGCGCTGGACAAGATGGTCGATGCGCTGGTCGCCGTCTCTGAAGGTCGGATGCCGGAAGGGATCGACCCTTCGCAGTTCCCGGAGGGTTTCAAACCGTCAGACCAATACAGATCCTGATATGGAGTTCAAGGAAAGATTCAAGTTATATCTGGAAGAGGCGATAGGGCAGCAGAATGCCTGTATCGCTTTTTCTGCTTTCGAGGCCCCTGCTTCCGTCTCCATCCGCCGGAATCCGTCCAAGGTTCCGACCTTTTTCCCTTATGGAGGGGAGCCGGTCGTCTGGTCTCCGGAAGGTCTGCTGCTTGCTGAAAGGCCGCAGTTCACCCTGGATCCGCTTTTCCATGCCGGGACCTACTATGTCCAGGACTCGTCCTCCATGTTCGTCGGTCATCTCTTCCGTCAGCTGTTCTGCACTACCGGAGAGAGGAGTGCGGTGCTGACCTGTCCGGAAGATCGCCCCTTGAGGGTGCTGGACCTGTGTGCGGCTCCGGGCGGAAAGACAACGGATCTGGCCGCATCCCTGCGTACCCTGTGCGGAGATGATTTCCTGCTGGTGGCCAATGAGGTGATGAAGCAGAGGGTCAATGTACTTGCGGACAATGTCGCGCTATGGGGCGATCCGAATGTCATCGTCACTTCGGATGATCCCGCTTCATTCGCACGTCTGGAAGGATTCTTCGACATCATTGTCACGGATGTCCCTTGCTCTGGCGAAGGCATGTTCCGGAAGGATGAGGAAGCTTTGGCTCAATGGTCGGAAGATAATGTGGCTCTCTGTCAGGCTCGGCAGCGCAGGATCGTCGCGGATGTCTGGCCGGCGCTCCGTCAGGGAGGTATCCTGGTCTATTCGACCTGTACCTTCAACCGTTATGAAAATGACCTGAATGTCGATTGGATCTCCCGGGAACTGCAGGCTCGCTGCATCTCTCATGAACTTGGACTTTCCTGCGCCGGAGGTGTCCTTGCGACCGAGGCCGGTTTCAGTCTCGTGCCGGGACTGGTGCCTGGTGAGGGGCAGTATTGTGCCGCACTGCTGAAAGAAGGAGAAAGCGGCCGTCGTGAGGAAAAGAAAAGGAACGGAAAGTCTTCCGTCCGGAATTTCGGAGAACTTTTCCGTGGCAAGGTTGAACTCTCGGTGAAAGGAGAACTGCTTATCGCCTTGCCTGCAGGCATCGCGGCCGATGCCTCTTCTGTGCTGGATCGGCTTCACCCGGTACTTTCCGGTTGTGCCGCCGGTACTTTGAAAGGAAACATCTTGGTCCCTTCTTCCGATCTGGCGCTTTCTTTGCTCTATGACAGGGAGGCTTGGCCGGTTGCGGAAGTCAGTCGTGAAACGGCTCTGTCTTACCTGCACCGGGATGCCATCACTTTACCTGATGCTCCGAAAGGCTATGTCCTCCTCTCCTACGGCGGGGTGGCCTTGGGTTTCGTGAAGAACATCGGGAACCGTTGCAACAATCTCCATCCGCAAAGTCGCAGAATCAGGATGGATATCAAATGAGAAGATTATGATGAAAAAGACAATCCTTGCATTGCTGGCCGTCCTGGTCAGCCTGGCTCCGGCCCTGGCTCAGTCCACGACTGTGGAAGCCTGCCGGCACCGTTACAATAAATTCGTTGAACAGAACGGTTATGCCGGTCTCGGTGTCCGCTCTGTCCTGGATGAATGGACAAGACTGGATCCGAAGGACCAGAATCTCCTGATCGCTGAGTTCAACTACCAGATGGCAGGTGCACAGACCAGCCAGATTGTCAAGAAGTCCGAGAGCCGTTACCTGGGCATGAAGCCGATGCTGGAACTGAAGGATTCTACCGGAGCTCCTGTCTATTATTATGAGGAAACCTTCTTCGATGAGGAAAAGTTCGGTCTGGCGCTCAAGGCTGCAGAAAAGGCTATTCAGCTCTATCCGGAAGAACTGAACTTCCGGTTCATGAAAGTCAATGCCTATATCGCTTACGAGAAGGGAAGTCCGGATATGGCATTGGCGGAACTGCTTGATCTGGTGGAACTTAATTACCGGAAAGGTCAGGGCTGGGTCTATCTCGGAGAGGATTTGCCGGAAGATTTCTTTGAAGGGACCATGCAGGATTACTGCTACTCCTTCTATTCTTTGGGGACTCCCTCTTCCTATGCGGCTTTCTTCCGCTTGTCAGAAACCATGCTGCGCTATGAACCTGGCAGTCCGATCTTCATGGATAATATCGGTGCTTACTGGCTGGTCGCCATGGATGATGTGAAGAAGGCGGAGAAATGCTTCAAGCAGGTCCTTAAGAAACATCCTGGTGACGCGACCGCCCTCTCCAACTGCATCGTGATCGCCCGGAAGACGCACAATATCAAGATGGAGAAGAAGTATCTCCGCATGATGGTCGAGCATGGGCCGGAAGATCAGGCGAAGTCAGCTGCTGTCCGTCTGGAAGCGTTGAAGAAACTTTAACGGCTTTTCCCGAATCCGTAGGAACAGCGGATCGCTTTTCCGAAGATCAGCTCGCACAAGGGATCTGTTCCTTTCATGATCAGTCCCGTGAAAATGGCAGATATCAAGGTGCCTGCACCGATGACCACCTTGTCGCTTTCGGCGAGGAGGTTGTAGGCGATATCCGTGTTCGGATCAGCGCCGAATATGTTGTGGAAAAGAAACCATGACAGGAGGGCGGTGACGAGTACGCAGACGATGTCGAAGATGATCTTCACGTTGCTGAAACTGGATTTCGTGACGATCGCGAAAGCCTGTGTCGTCATTTCTCCGGCCAGCATCCAGGCCTTGGCCATCACTTCGATGCTGATTCCCATAGCTGTGATGATGCAGGACAATACGAGGAAACCGATCTTGCCGCCCAGGGTAGAGACGGAAATTCCGTTGAATATCCAGATGGAAAGGTCGCACATGTAGCCGAAAAGGAAGGTCGGGACGAGCTGCATGAGGTATTCCAGCTTGAACTGTTTGCGCAGCAGGAGCACTTGCAGGGTGATGAAGCACAGATGCATCATGATGGTGTATTCTCCGAGGGAAAAGGCTGTGCCCGGAATCAGGCTCAGTACGTATGGAGGGCAGGAAATCGGTGCGGTTCCCAGCTGTGATTTGATGGACAAGGCTACGCCGACAGCTACAAGGGCCAGTCCGATCGTCGCGATGGAATATCGGATCAGATATCCTATGAATGACTTGTTTTTCATCTTTTATGTATTTAAAGACTGCAAGTAAGACATTTTATTGTAATTTTACAAATCAATCTCAGATTTCCAATACGAAACGGATATGGATGCTTCATTGTTCATTGCTCGGAAAAAGAAATTCAAGGGTCAGCTGGCTATGTGGTGCATAGCGCTCAGTTTTCTGGTGATGATCATTGCTGTCGTCGTCGCTTCCGGTTTCCGGACGGAAATCCGCCGGGCTCTTTCCACTTCTGCCGGCGATATTCTGATCCAGCCGCTGGACATGAGCATGGAAGGGGTTTCCGCTCGGCTCAATGCCGATCCTGCCTATCTGGATGAGGTGCTGGCGATCGAGGGAGTAGAGAGCGTCCGTCCGGTCGTCTATAAGGGAGCTATCGTGAAACATGAAGGGCTGGTTCAGGGAATCGTGCTGAAAGGAGTGGAAGGTTTCAATGTGGACAGTACTTCACTTAACGTCGCGCTGCCTTCCCGGCTCGCTTCCATGATGAACCTCGGACCGGGCGACCGTATGCTGACCTATTTCATCGGGGATCCGGTGAAGGTCCGTCGTTTCAAGGTGGACTCTATCTACAGCTCGGCGCTGGAAAACGAAGATTTCCTGGTTGTACGTGCGGATATCGAGGATCTGCGTCGGTTGGACGGACCGCAGGGAGGACAGACCGTTTCTGCCTTCGAAGTGCAGGTCTCTCCGGAGTATCTGAGTCGTGATGCCTTGGAAGAAAAGACCTCTGAGGTTGCCACCGCCCTTGTTCTGCATAGTGCGGATGAGGATGAGACGGCGCTGGCCAGTTCGCTCTATGCCCGATTCCCGCAGGTGATGGATTGGCTCGACCTCATTGACTTCAATGTCTTGTTCATTCTCGGGCTTATGGTTGTCGTCGCCAGCTTCAACATGATCTCCGGTCTGCTGATCATCCTGTTCGAGAATATTCCGACCATCGGTCTGCTCAAGGCACTGGGCATGAGGACACGGGGAATCGTGCGGATCTTCTTCTACGGTTCTGGAAGTATTGTGCTGAAAGGGATGCTGATCGGTAATCTGATTGCTGTCGTGCTCTGTCTGATCCAGCAGCATACCGGTGTGCTGACGTTGGATCCGACAAATTATTTCGTGTCGGAGATACCGGTACATCTGGATTTCGGTCTGCTGCTGCTTTGTGATGCCGTGGCTGGAGCTGTCATCATGGTCGTGCAGCTGTTGCCTTCACTTTTCATCTCGAGGGTGGATCCGGCAAAGACGATGCGCATCAACTGATCTCATTTCCGGGCTGAAATCGTGCAGAAATCCTGGTAGAGAGAGAAGACGTTCTCCACATAGTTGATCGTTTCCGTTCCGTGGAAAGCTCCAAGATTCACTCCTGCAGCTTCTCTCATGTCTTCATCGTTCATATAAGGAATGATGCTGACGATATCTTCCCAGCTGGTCTTGTCTTTTCCCAGATGTTCGGCGAGGTTCATGCAGTCAAGAATACGTCCTTCTCCGGCGTTGTAGGCCCCGAGAGTGAACTTGACGAGTTCGTCACCGGTCAGGTTGTATCTTCTGAAGATGCGTTGTACCCGGTTGAGGTGCTTGGTCCCGGCTTCCAGATTCTCGTACGGATCCAGCAGGTTCGTGACGTCGTAGTATCGGCCGGTGGAAGGCATGACCTGCATCAGACCTTCTGCTCCGCGATAGGAACGCGAATTGATGGAGAAACGGGATTCCTGCCAGAGGACGGCGACGAGCATCTTCCAGTCCCAGCCGAGGCGGACCGCTTCCTTGCGGATGATGTCATCGTATGGACTGAGTTCCTTGTATTTTCTTCCGGAACGGGCGCGAGCACGCGGATCGTAGCTTTTCATGAAGCGTTCTCTGGTTTCTTCGAAGTCTTTTGTGGAAAGGTAGGACTTCAACCAGGAATTCACATGGAGCAGTTCCGAGGAATTTTCGGCAGGAAAAGCCCAAACCGTAGAATTGCAGAGAGTCGCCGTGCTGATGATTCCGGTGGAGGACTGCAGCTTCTCCTTTTCAATGATCAGGAAATCCGATTTTCCCAGCAGCAGGGAGTCTAGAGGGGATTGTCTTCCGGTATATACCTGAATCTCTATCGTGCAGTCATTTTCCCGGGAGAAGTCTTTCAGCACTTCATAGCTCATTCCGGCTTCCAGACCATCATTTTCATACATGTCATCGTTCAGCGCGATGGCACATCTGACAATCTTGTCGTAGAAAGGATTGTCTTTACTCTTTACTTCTTCTCTGGTGACCGGAGCGCTGACCAGCAGCAGCACCGGAACGAGAAGGGACTTGAGCAGATCACAGATGTGCCGTTTCCTGATCATGACGTTTTTTTTAAAAATCAATAGGTATTGCTGCCCATATCGCTCATGAAGCCGCCGCCGCCCATCATGCCGCCGCCACGCATGCCGCCGCCGCTCATGCCACCGGCGCCGCCGGCACCACCTCCTCCACCGTTGCCTACACTGGAGTTCTTTCCGGACTGGATGTAGAATGGCCAGAAAATTCCGAACTTGATCGCTCGTTGAGGACGGATGTAGCGGTCAGCTGAGAAGTAGTCAGCCGATTTGCAAGGCCAGCCCATGTTGACGTTCTGTACCTTGATGAAGATGCAGGCACGCTTCCATTGTACATTGACGAAGAAATCGATGTATGGGCAATTACCGTATTTTTCCTGATTCTGGTTGTGGAAGACACCTAAGACTGGATTGTAGGACGGGGCATTCCATAAGGTGTTGTACAGTGCATGAGCTCCGATCTGCATCTGCATGACATTCCTGACAACGTCGAACTGGAAATAGTATCTGAAATTCAAGCCGAGCATCGGGAGGGGCAGCACCTCCTGATTGGAGGACAGCTGGAAGATCGCCTGATGGTCGAAATGAAATTTCCAGACCGTGAAATCCTTGCGCAGAGTTGCCGTCATCACGCTGATCGGGTTCTCGTGCTGCTGAGGCATCCCCATGGTATCATAATAGATCCTGTTGCCCAGCAGACCGTAGCCGAAGGAAGCATAGAGCCTCCAGTGCGGAATCTTCAGGTCAGCCTGGACTTTCATGGTGGAAGATTTCTTGAAATCATTGCTCCAGCGGAAATGATTCGTGAGCAGATGCTGCTGGTACCAGTCCGGCTCCTTGAGACGCATATCGAAATGTCCTTCCAGAATGACCGGTGATTTCCGGTGTCTGCGGAACGGGAAGAAGCTGGCGGTGATGTTCGCACCCACGCCGAAATCATTGGCCTCATGACCGAGGAAGGTCCAGTCTCCGGAGGCGTCCCATTTCAGGTAGTCCTTGAACTGTCCCTGCACACCTGCATAGAGATAGACCGAGTTCAGCAGCACGTCGCGGCTCTGTCTGAGATAGCCGTCCGGCTGGAAATTGTAATAGGTGGCCAGCTTGTCCCCGACACCGACGTCGATCTTGGAGACGATGCCGTCCGCTTTCCACGGCTGAAGTCGGATGAAGAAGCGGTTGTCGAGTTTCATCACACGCAGGGAATCTGCACTGGTGGTCGGATGGAGGAAGAAGTTCCGGTGATAGAAATTCCGTCCGATTTCATCGTGCGTGTCGATCTGGTCCGTGTAATATTTCGTGTATACGTTGAATTCGCTGCTGTGGCCGATGAAGGCGGAAGTCATGTTCTTCACAAGGGTGTCCGCCGCGATCTGCTGCCGCTTCTGTTCTTCTTCTGCAGCCAGCAGTTCCGCGATGGCCAGGGAGTCTCCGGTCGCCATGACGCTGTCCCGGTGGGCAGCCTGGAGTTTCTTTTCTTTCCTGGAAAGAGTCCCGGCTTTTCTTCCGAGCGGGATGCGGAGCGTCTGGTCCAGGAAGACCGTATGTTTCTTCAGCTTGTTGGAGGCGTTCTTCAGCCGGACCTCGATCTCACGGGAATCGACGGTCGTGTCCCGGATCATGTTCAGCTCGTCCAGACCACCGTTCTCGCTTCTTTCGACCATGTTGAAGATGTAGCCGGTGTGCATCATGTATTTCTTGCCCAGCCAGTTCGCAGCGACCACTGCGGTACGGTTGTCGGTATCCTCCCGCCTGAGCAGTCCGTTTCCTCCGAACCGGTGATATTCCAGCGTGAGATTCAGTTCAGGGAGAATGTTCTGGGTCGTCATGATCTTGATGTTCGACTCTTCCTTCTCCTGGTTGGCGAAAAGCGTTCCCCAGTAAGCCAGTTCGGTATAAGGGGTTTTCGTGTTGTACATCGGAAGCGTTTCCGGCGAATAAGTGTAGCAGCGGTAAGGAGTGTAGAAGATCGCGTTTTCTTCCTGATCCTTTTCCTGCTTGAACCAGTCGTAGGTCTGTACCGGAGAACCGACGACGCCAAGATAGGAGACGTTGACATCCTTCTTCATGAAAGGATAGTCATTGAAATGGTAGTTGTAGGTCGTGTCGAAGTCCAGCAGATTGAGGTTCTGGAAGCGTCGGTCGCTGTTCCACATGATGATCCGCTTGTACTGCATGGAATCCGGCAGCGCGAAAGTGGAAAGGACACGCGGAATAGAGAGTCGGATACTGTCTTTCCTGGCTTTGATGCTGTCCTTGCGGTGCATGATGCTGTCCATTTCATGAATCTTCTTCGGCAGCGCCTGTTCATAATCGTATTTCTTCTTTTCCTTCTTCGTCAGGGAAGCGTACCAGGCGTCGAACTTCACTTTCGCCACGGCCGCGGAATCTTCCGTATAGAGGGAGTCGAACTTGTGCAGCTCCAGCGTATCGTTCGCTGCCAGCAGGGAGTCGATCACGTTCAGCCGGGTCAATGAGTCCCTGAGGGCAATGTAATATCTGTACTTGAAAGGGTCGGTCACTTTGAGAGAGTCCGGTACGACGATCGTATCCCTCGGCTCGAGCTGAAGGGAATCAGTCTGAGCGTTCAGTTCAATGGAGTCAGCCGCATTCTTCAGTTCAATGGA